>JAPOQE010000081.1 GCA_026710875.1 Gammaproteobacteria bacterium
CGCGCCCACCGTTGACCAGCACTCGGCAGTGCTCCAGGTAGTACATGTTTGCCCTTTTGGAGTGAAGGATGGTTTTCAGATCAGATGGTGAGAGGTTATCCATAGATTCAATACCTAATTCAGTCACTAACCCCAAGTCTGCAACAGGCCTCCTTCATACCCATACCTCAACTGATCAGGACTTTGATCGCCCGCAGTAAATTGATGATATCCGATTCCCTGAATCGCTTGCGAATGATGAACCCCTGATTTCCACCCGTTATGAGAGTTTGGCACTATAATCTAGATCAAGTTTAGGGCGACAGGACAGGGCAAAACAATTTCTAGACAAAGCAGTCCTTAGCCTTATCAAATCTCATAAGGCCTTATATTCCAGCTTTCAATTCATCCAGATAATCCGCCCATGCCTGCATCATCTTCTTTCGTTCAGCTAAATGAGCTGTACGGTTGTACGCACGCCCGTTCGGATCGCGTACCCGATGGGCTAACTGGTGTTCAATAAAATCAGGCCGGAATCCGAGTACTTCATCCAGGATCGTGCGTGCCATGGCACGAAAGCCGTGACCACTCATTTCTTCTTTGCTAATACCCATCCGCCTCATCGCGGCAAGTATCGCATTGTCACTCATCGCTCGGTCACCATTATGATCTCTGGCACTTGGAAAGACATAGCGGCCATGTCCAGTGAGGGGCTTCAACTCTTTTAAGATCTCAACTGCTTGCCTGGAAAGAGGCACAATATGTTGAGTTTCAGTTTTAGTCACCAGGTAACGCCACTCTGCATTGTCCAGATCAATATCCGTCCACTGTGCATGGCGAAGCTCGCCTGGCCGTACAAACACCAACGGGGCAAAGCGAAGTGCACAGCGCACTGTGAGCGTACCCTCATAACCATCCAGTGCACGCAACACCTCAGCCACTTGCTTGGGTTCAGTTACCGATGCGAAGTGAGTGCCTTTGGCAGGAGGCAATGCCCCACGCAGGTCTCCTGCAGGATTATATCTGACTCGACCTGTAGCGATGGCATAGCGAAAGACTTGAGTGCATATCCCTAATACCCTATGGGCTGTCTCCAGTGCACCACGTTCCTCAATCCGTTGAACAGTTTCCAGCATAAGAGGTGCCGTGATATCCGCTATCGGCTTGCTGCCAATCCATGGCAATACATCCCTCTCAAGTCTGCCAATGACACGATCTGCATGGCCTGTACTCCATCTCGTTCGATGTTTGGCAAACCACTCATAGGTAATTGCCTTAAAGCTGTTGGCAACATGCTCTGCCCTTGCAGCTTTTTCCAGCTTACGCAGCTCACTCGGATCGAGATTGTTGGCAATTTGCCGTCTGGCCTCTTCACGGCGCTCACGCGCATCTTTCAGGGATACATCCGGATAGATGCCTAACGATATACGCTTGTCCTTCCCGTCAAAGCGATACTTCAGGCGCCACCATTTGCCGCCACTGGGGGAGATTTCTAGATAGAGTCCTCGACCATCGAAAATTTTCCGGATTTTCTCACCTGGCTTGGCATTGCGAATTGCAGTATTTGTTAGTGACATGGGGGCAACTCCTTTTTCGATAATGTCAGTTGCCCCTAATGTTGCCCCCAGTTGCCCCCAAATGTCAATGAACCTTATAACACCTTAATAGATGATAATTTACGCTAACTCCATGAAATTAAGGATAAAAAAAGCCGTCCTTGGACGACTGTAAATTTGATATTGGTGGCTATGGTTGGACTTGAACCAACGACCCCAGCATTATGAATGCTGTGCTCTAACCAGCTGAGCTACATAGCCACACTCGGGGAAAACAGTGAAAGGTACAGAAATCCGCAAGGCGCTGTCAACAACGCTAGACATTGAAACGGAAATGCACGACGTCTCCTTCCTGAATCACATACTGCTTCCCTTCAAGACGCCATTTACCCTCTTCTTTCGCGCCCAGCTCGCCCTTTGCATCCACATAATCCTCATAGCTTACAACCTCTGCACGGATAAAGCCTTTTTCAAAATCAGTATGAATCCTGCCGGCTGCCTGAGGCGCCATGGTGCCCCTTCGTATTGTCCAGGCGCGGACCTCCTTTGGACCGGCAGTGAAAAATGTCAGCAATTCCAGTAACTCGTAGCCCGTGCGGATCACCCGGTTCAAGCCAGGCTCTTCCAGACCGAGCTCAGCGAGATAGACCTGCTGCTCCTCATCGTCCAGTTGTGTCAATTCAGCTTCAATCTTTGCACACACCGGGATCACTTGCGCAGATCGCAGTCTTGTAGTCTCCCGCAGCCGATCGAGATGCGGGTTTTGCTCGAACCCGTCCTCTGCAACATTAGCAATATAGAATGCCGGCTTGCCCGTAAGAAGGTGCAATATTTTAAAGGAATGCCTGTGCTCATCCTCAACCTCGAAACTGTAGGCCGGCAACTCCTCCTCCAGGTGCACTTTAAGTCCCATGTACATTGCCAGTTGCGTGACTGCTTCCTTGTCCCCCGACTTCGCTGACCGCTCTGCTCTGTCAATGGCATTACCCACCGTTGCCAGATCGGCCAGAATCAATTCGGTCGAGATCGTTTCAAGGTCCGAGAGCGGATCGACCTTCCCATCCACATGAATAACATTCTCATCATCAAAGCAGCGTACGACATGGGCAATCGCATCCGTTTCCCGAATATGGCCAAGAAATTGATTCCCCAGCCCCTCTCCTTGCGAAGCACCTGCCACCAGTCCGGCAATATCCACGAATTCGATCGTGGTTGGTATGATTTTTTCGGGATTCGCTATCTGTGCGAGTGTACTTAATCTTGGGTCCGGTACAGGGATAACCCCGACATTCGGATCGATTGTACAAAATGGGTAGTTCTCAGCTGCAATGTGGGCTGCAGTCAATGCATTAAACATGGTGGACTTCCCCACATTGGGCAAGCCGACGATGCCGCATCTAAAGCCCATGCAGATTCCGGGTATGGAGTATTTTCATTGCAGCTTCCGTATCGCCCTTGAGCAGTTCATCCAAAATACCTGCAACCCTGTCAATTGCCGTATCGACTTCATGACGTTCCCCTGTATCCGGCTTTTTCAGTACATATTCGATCACATCATCCTTGTGGCCTGGATGTCCCACCCCGAGGCGCAAGCGCAGAAATTCTGAACCCAGATGGGCGAAGATGCTTTTCAACCCGTTATGCCCGCCATGCCCTCCCGCCCATTTGATTCTTGCAGAGCCATTGGGCAAGTCGATCTCATCGTGGGCAACCAGGATTTGCTGTAAAGGAATCTTGTAAAACTCTGTGAAGGCGCGCAGTGAAATACCGCTTTCATTCATAAACGTCAGGGGCTTGAGCAGCCAGATCTTCTCGCCCTCAAAGATGAACTGGGTAACTTCACCTTTGAACCTTTCCTGATAACGAAATTGGACACCCCGCTTCCGGGCTATCGCATCTGCGAACCAAAACCCGGCATTGTGCCGGGTCATTGAATATTTTGCGTCGGGGTTGCCTAAACCAGCTACCAGCCGTATACCGCGATGTGTAGCCACAATGGACTAGGGATCATGAGGCATCATTTTGTTCTGAACCATCCTCTTCCTCATCCTGGGCATCTTCTGCAGTATCATCCAAGCCTTCTTCTTCCTCATCCTCGATTATTTCTTCGGCTCGTTTTGCATGTACGGATACCACAGTATGATCATGTCCCTCACCTTGTGCCAGTTCCAGAATGGTAACCCCTTCAGGCACCTGGATATCGCTCAGGTGAAGTGAGTCGTTCAGATCGAGTTCCTGAACATCCACCTCAATGAATTCAGGTAGATGCCTGGGCAAGCATGAAACTTCCAGTTCAACCATGTTATGGCTGATAACGCCCCCTCCCAGCTTGACACCATGGCAGGTGTCTTCATTGATAAAGTGAAGTGGAACATGCACGTTGATATGCGTGTCTTCACGCACGCGCAACAGATCCAGATGCAACACAGTCGGTTTGTGCGGATGGCGCTGGAGCTCACGCAAGATGGCCTTCTGGGATGTGCCATCCACATCGATGGTCAGCACATGTGAGTAGAATGCCTCGTTCTCCAGATTGTTCATCAGATGATCGTGCTCAAAGGTCACCGCTTCAGGAGGTTCTCCGCCCCCATAAATGATCCCCGGCACCTGGCCCGCTGCTCGCATCCTTCTGCTTGCGTTTTTACCGCGTTCATCGCGGGCATGGGCATTCAACTTGTAATCGATACTCATTTTATTCTCCGACTGTCCTGGCTGTCGTTTGGGCCGGACTGCAATTCTAGTTAATCCATGTAGAGGGTACTGACCGACTCTTCCTGGTTGATCCTGCGCATGGACTCTGCGATCAGTGCTGAAACTTCCAGCTGACGTATCCGTGAACATGCCCGGGCATCTTCGCGGAGCGCAATTGTATCAGTTACGACCAGTTCATCCAGCTTTGAACTCTCTATGTTTTTGATGGCATTGCCGGAAAGAACCGGATGGGTCGCATAGGCCTGGACCGTATTGGCCCCATGCTCCTTCAGTGCACTGGCCGCCTGACACAGAGTGCCCGCAGTATCTACCAGATCGTCAATGATAAAACAATCCTTGCCCTCCACTTCACCGATAATGTGCATTACTTTGCTTTGGTTCGCCTGGGGACGGCGCTTGTCAATGATGGCCAGGTCAGCATCATCCAGGCGCTTGGCCAGGGCCCTGGCGCGTACTACACCGCCTACATCCGGGGATACCACAATCAGATTGGGATGTTTGCGTTTGTAAATATCCCCCAGCAGTACAGGTGAGGCATATACGTTGTCAACGGGTATATCGAAGAATCCCTGAATCTGATCGGCATGCAGGTCGACAGTAAGCACACGGTTTGTCCCGACACTCGAAAGCAGGTTGGCTACCACTTTGGCAGAGATGGGAACCCGTATCGAACGAACGCGCCGATCCTGACGTGAATAACCGAAATAAGGAATGACTGTGGTAATCCGTTCTGCCGAGGCACGTCTCAAGGCATCCACAATAATCAGCAACTCCATAATGTGGTCATTGGTGGGGTTGCTGGTGGGCTGGACAATGAATACATCCTTGCCACGCACGTTCTCCTGGATTTCCACCTGAACTTCCCCGTCACTGAAACGGCTGATCAGCGCTTTTCCCAAGGGAATATTCAGGTAGTCAACAATATTCTGGGTAAGCTTGGTATGCGCATTACCAGAAAACACCATGAGGCTGTTGTCTACAGGCAAAACTCGTTCACGGATCATATCGGTATGGCGCCTAATTTAAGTTAGCAAGTTCATTGGCTGGGCCGGCAGGATTCGAACCTGCGAATGCCGGGATCAAAACCCGGTGCCTTACCACTTGGCGACGGCCCAAATATCTGGGGCTGCACTATACTCGATTATACCCGCATAGCGAATACACAGGCGAACGATTCATGCTTTTTGCTGCAAAGGCATCCAGGCCCTGTGGGCAATCTGCAACGATTGCTTCAGCCTGAAGTTGAGACTTGCAGGGTGCATACAGACTGCTCCCTGAACCCGTTAGCCGTACACGTGAATACCGGCTCAGCCACTGCCAGGCATGTTCTATCTGGGCATGTTGACGGGCGATAGGTTCGAATACGTTTTGCGTTTGCTGCAGCACAAGGTCTTTCGCCGGGATCGGTATACAGTCCCGCACCAGCTCGGGATGGGCAAACATTTCCCGGGTATCCAGATGCACACGGGGGAAGACAGCGACGTACCAGGTCTCGTGAAATTCCATGGCTTGCAGGCGCTCGCCAACGCCTTCGACCCAGCTGGCTTCTCCACGCACGAATACGGGCACATCTGCACCCAGTTGAGCACCCAGCGTCTCCAGCGCACAGGTATCCAGGCCGCACTCCCAGAGACGGTTGAGTGCCAGCAATACCGTAGCCGCATCGGAACTGCCTCCGCCAAATCCCGCGCCCGTTGGGATGACTTTCTTGAGGTGAATGTCGACACCCTTTCGAACGGAGCATTCCTCTTGTAAAAGTCTGGCGGCTCGCACCGTCAAGTCATGTTGCTGGCGGATACTGCCGTCGGCACCCATGCACCTGATCTCTCCCTCGTCATTGACCGTGAAACTCAACTCATCACAGACATCGATAAACTGGATGGCCGTTTGCAACAAATGATAGCCATCGTCGCGACGTCCCACGATGTGCAGAAATAAGTTCAGCTTTGCCGGGGCCAGCCACTTTGTGGCATCCGACTCGCAATCGCTAGAGGTACTCACTGTCGATCCTTCCATCCATGCAGACGTAGCCCATCAATTCAATGTCGCATCGAGATACCATCGGTCTACAATAATTTTTGCATACAGGGTCGGGCTTGAAATTTCTACAAGCGCCGGTAACGCAGGCTGTCCTTCATGGTAGCGATTATAGTCAATGTCCCATCCTGCCTGACGGAGATGCAGCAAACGGCCCTTTGCATCGAGTTCCAGCAACAACACCTTTTCATCCGGGTCTGGAATGCCGCGAACCCAATACTGCAGCCCGGCCACGGGCAATGCATAACCGAGCAGATTTTGCATCAGGATTTCAGGGTCATCGGCAAAGTAGTGCTCTCCTCTGGAAGTGCTGAGCTGGACCTGTCCAGTCATCCCGGACAAGACCGCAGTCTTGCGTCCCAACGGTCCATGCAGGTCAATGCTGAATGTCAGCGGATTCTGTACCCAGCGTACCCCTGCCTGGAATCCCTCGTTGTTGGATTTACCCGCAACCCGACCCTTCAAGCTCCATGTCTGCAGGCTCTCAAGCGATGCCTGATGGACTTGCCATGCTTGCATGCCGAACACATCCGGATGCGGTCGGCTGGACAGGTCGCGGACCGATGTGCATGCCGACAGGGCAAGCAGGATTACACAAAAAACACTGGACCGGCACATCGGATCGTGCACCTTACTGCTGGAATTTTTTTTGCAGTTCCAGCAGGTATTCCTCGTCGGGAAAACGCTCCAGCACTTCCTGCATCATCTTTTGTGCGCTGTCGTGATCGCCTTGCGCCCAGAACAGCTCCACAAGATGTCCGCCAATTTCAGCATCCTCAAGCAACTGGTACGCCCTGCGCAAATACTGCTCTGCCTGCTCATAATTGCCCAAACGAAACTGAACCCAGCCCATACTGTCAATGACCGCGGGGTCATCCGGGCGAATTTCCAGGGCACGCTCGATGTATTTCAGCGCTTCACCAATACGAGAGTTGTGATCGGCCAGGGTATACCCCAAGGCGTTCAATGCCGAGGCATTGTCGGGGTCCTCGGATAGAATGGCTCTCAAATCAGATTCAAGCAAATCGATCCGGTCAATTTCCTCTGCCATCAGGGCCCGTGCATACAGCAAATCGCGGTGGCCCGGGTATTTTTGCAAACCTTCGCTATAAAGGTCGATGGCGATCACATAGAGTTCCTGCTCGTGCAGCAGTTGCCCTTCGACCAGGTACACTTGAACGATTTCATCCGGTGTATTCAGCCGACTGCGAAACTCCGCCAAGTACTGTTGTGCTTTTTCAAGACCTTTGATCTCGACATAAACGGAAGCAATTCGGGCCTTGGAATCCAGGAAATATTGCCCCCTCCCGACCTGTTCAAATTCAGTGATGGCTGTCACAAAATCTTTCTGCTGTTCAGCGATCCGTCCCAGGTAGTAATGTCCTTCGTCTTTACGCTGGCTGCTTTGCATCAGGCGGGTAAAATCTGCCTTGGCTGCTTCAAACTGCTCTTGCTGCAAATGCAACAGTCCAAGGGTATAGATCAGTTCGCTGTCATCAGGGTTTTCTGCATACAGGGACTCAAACTCAACCTCGGCTTCTTCGTATCTTTTTGCTGTCAGCAGCATTCGCGCATACGACATGCGTAGTTCGCGGTTTTCCGGGGTTTCCCCGGCAAGCACTTTCATATCCTTGAGTGCGGCATCCGTTTCCTCGAGTCCCAACAGGGCCTGGACCCGCAGAATACGGGCGTCTGTCAGCTCTGGTGCAAACCCGATCGCCAGCTCACTTTCATCCAGCGCACGCAGATAATCTCTTGCCTGCAGTGCGAGGCCCGCGAGTGTGAGATGTCCATAGGGATTTTCAAAGTACTTGTTGACCAGCTTCTCGAGCACCCGTGCCGCCGAATCGGAATCTGACTCGCGGGCAAGAATCGCGCCCAGGATACCAAAACCCTTTTCCGGAGAATCACCGGTACTCAGCATGAGCATTTCGAATTGCACAACGGCCTTGTCAACGTTGCCATTGCGCAGCTCCAGCACACCAAGGATCTGATTCAATTTCGGATCACTACCTGCCAGTTCAGACCAGCGATGCGCCGCCTGCAACCCTGCTTCCCAATTCTTGGCCACCATAGCGATCCGTGTCGTTCGTTCGGCCACCGCCGGGTCACTGCTTAGCTGGCTCGCACGCATGTAATGCTCCAATGCCTGGTTCACGTCGTTGAACTGACCAGACAGTTCACCGAGGAGAATTGAATAAAGGAGATCCGAGTGAGGACCGTACTCAGCGGCAGGCGGGTGACTGATTTCAGGCGATAGGTCCGGGTCCGGAATCGGGTCTATTGCCGTGGTATCGACAGATGTGCTTGCGCAACCGACCAAGCCCAGCCCAGCAAGAAGCATCATTGGCCCCCCGAAAACACGCATGATGGTGAGATTGAATGCCAATATACTGTGTTGAGTTAATAGCTCGATTAGACTATACCAATACTACTTCAGTTAAATGGGCATTACACATGCAATTTGGCAAAATCAATAATGACTGAAACTGACCATACGATGTCTGCTACCCAACGTATCTGCCCGGTATTTTCAATAAATGTTGACTGTTCCCATGTCGCTACTCACGCTTGGCATTAATCACACGACGGCACCGGTTCATGTACGTGAACTTGTCGCGATCAGCGAGCAGAATCTGCGCTCCGCCCTGCGCAAGTTGATTGAAGTTCCCCAGGTGGAGGAGGCACTGATTGTCTCAACCTGTAACCGCACCGAGATGTACTGCCAAGTAACGCAAATGCAAGAAGGCAGAAAGGGCATCCTGAACTGGTTGAATACCTTCCATAACCTGAAATCAGAACACACGACGCCTTATCTGTATGACTACCAGGACCATTCCACCGTCCACCACATCTTCCGTGTGGCTTGCGGACTGGACTCAATGGTGATCGGGGAACCGCAAATTCTGGGACAGCTGAAATCGGCCTACCAGGACGCCTCACAGGCGGGTACCGTCGGGCGCACTCTCAACCAGCTTTTTCAGCATGCCTTCAGTGTCGCCAAGGAGGTTCGAACCAGCACGGAAATCGGTGCAAATCCTGTATCCGTAGCCTCTGCCGCCGTCTCACTGTCGAAAAAGATATTCGGGGAACTGCAGCATCATTCTGCCCTGCTGATCGGTGCAGGCGAAACCATTGAGCTTGCAGCAGAACATTTGAAAGCTGCGGGGATACGCGAGATTGTCGTCGCCAATCGCAGTGTCGAACGTGCCGAACACATTGCCAGCCAGGTAAGTGGACGCGGGGTGGGCCTGAGTCTTGTCAATGAAGTCCTGCCCGAATCCGAGATCGTGATCACGGCCACGGCCAGCACGCTGCCGATCCTTGGCAAGGGGCTGGTGGAGCGCGCCCTTAAAGAACGCAGGCACAAGCCCATTTTTATGGTCGACCTTGCCGTACCCAGGGATATTGAGCCTGAAGTCGCCGAGCTCTCTGATGTTTACTTATACACCGTGGACGACCTGCAAGACGTCATTGAGCATAACCTGCAATCCCGTCAAAAAGCAGTAAAAGCTGCCGAGGAAATCATTGCTAGGGAGGTCGATAAATTTTTTCTATGGCAGCGTGGGCAAGGTGTGGTGGATACCGTGCGGGCCTTTCGTGAAAAGACTGAACTCCAGCGTGATGACGTGCTCGAGAAGGCAAAAAAAATGCTTGAACAGGGAAAGTCGGTCGATGAAACCTTGAATTACCTGGCATATACCTTGAGCAACAAGTTCATGCATGACCCCAGTGAAGCACTAAACCTGGCCGCCAAGCAGGGTAAAAATGAGTTGATCGATGCTGCACGGGTGCTGTTAAATATCCGGCCTGAAGATACCAATGATTTCTAGACCTGTCTGTCATAAGCTGTACCTTGATGAAAGCGTGCAGCGCATGTAGCAACAGCTGGTCAACCTCAAGAATTGCAGTCCAGGCAGCCGGGGCCCGTTTACCCTGGAGTCGGCTCCAATACACACAGTCCCCGTTATGAAAGATTCAATAGTTCGTAAGCTCGACGGCATCAGAGAGCGGCATGAGGAAATCGCCATGGAGCTTTCTGACATGGATATCGTCAATGATCAGGGCCGCTACGCTGCACTCTCAAAAGAATATGCGCAGCTGGAGTCCATTGTAAGCAAATTCAATGAATACCAGCGCGCCATGCAAGACCTTGAATACGCACAGGAACTTCTGGACGACCCGGATGTGAATCTGAAAAAAATGGCCCAGGAGGAAACGAAAACCACCGGCCAGCGTATCAGCCAGCTGGAAAGAGAATTGCTGATGCTCCTGCTGCCTGAAGACCCGCATGACCAGGGCAACGTATTCCTGGAGATACGCGCGGGCACCGGAGGTCATGAGGCAGCCATTTTTGCCGGCGACCTGTTTCGTATGTACTCCCGTTATGCGGAAAGCAAAAAATGGAAATTGGAGGTGCTCAACAAAAGTGAAGGGGATCATGGAGGATACAAGGAAATCATCGCCAAGATTTCAGGCACGGATGTGTATTCCAGCCTGAAGTTTGAGTCAGGAGCACACAGGGTGCAGCGTGTGCCTGTGACTGAGTCACAAGGACGGATCCACACCTCGGCAGCTACCATCGCGATCATGCCGGAGGTCAGTGAAATCGATGATGTTGAGATCGACAGCAATGATTTGCGTATTGATATATTCCGGGCTTCCGGTGCAGGGGGCCAGCACGTCAACAAGACGGACTCTGCCATACGCATCACGCACATCCCCAGTGGAATTGTCGTTGAATGCCAGGATGAAAGATCGCAACACAAGAATCGCGCGCGTGCAATGTCGCTGCTCAGTGCCCGACTGCTGGACCAGGAAAGAAAAAGGCAAATCGAGGAGCAGGCCGAAGCCCGCCGCAGCCTGGTGGGAAGTGGAGACCGGTCCGAGCGAATCCGTACGTACAATTTCCCGCAAGGCCGCATCACTGACCATCGCATCAGCCTGACACTGTACAAGCTTGATGAACTGATGCAAGGCGACCTGGACCCGGTGATCCAGCCATTGCGCAACGAATACCAGGCTGACCAGCTTGCATCCCTGAATGAGTCGTGACGGACATCGAACATGACGCTTCAGCAAGCGGTAGATCTTGCCGCAGCAAAACTCGTCACGGTTAGCGACAATCCAAGACTGGATGCACAGCTGCTGGTCTGTCATGCATGCAACATTGAACAAGTCCGGCTATTTGCCCATCCCGAGACACCGCTGTCCTGCACGGAAGAAAGCCTCTTCAGATCCTGTTTTTCCAGCCGGCTACAAGGCAAGCCCTTGGCCTATATTTCAGGACAAAAGGAATTCTGGTCTCTGGACTTCTCCGTCAATGAAGATGTACTGATTCCCCGTCCGGAAACGGAATTGCTGGTGGAGATTGCCCTGCAGTCCATACCTGAGCAAAAGAGCCTGAGGATCCTTGACCTCGGCACGGGTTCCGGGGCCATTGCCATCGCCATTGCCAAGGAACGCAGTCAATGCTCTGTGGTGGCCACCGATTTTTCCAAGCCGGCCCTGGAGGTTGCGCAAAGGAATGCCGAGCGCCACGGTACTGAAATCACTTTTATCCATAGCAACTGGTACGAGAACCTGGGGTCTGACAGATTCGATGTTATTGTTTCCAATCCACCTTATGTAGCAGCAGGCGATCCGGACCTTGATGTTCACGTGAAAGAGTATGAGCCGGCCGTGGCACTTGTCAGTGGAACATCCGGGCTGGAAGCCCTTGAGATGATCATCAGCCGGTCAGGCCGGCACCTGACCCCGTGTGGATGGCTGGTGGTGGAGCACGGCTTTACGCAGGGCAAGGATATCCGGCGACTGCTTCACCAAAACAGACTCGAACAGATTCGTACCTGTCAGGACCTGTCGGGACTGGACCGTGTCAGTTGCGCGCGCCTGGGCAGTGAAGGTTTACAGTGAAGAATGCGGAGACTACTGCAGCTTTTGCCGTAGCAGGCTATTGACCTGTTTCGGATTGGCCTTGCCTTTGGAAAGCTTCATGACCTGGCCCACAAAAAAACCGAACACCTTGTCCTTGCCCGAGCGGAACTGCTCCACCTGTGCAGGATTATCCTGCAGGACCTGATCAACCAGCTTTTCAATTTCCGAGCCATCAGTAATCTGCGTGAGGCCCTGGGATTCAATGATCTGGTCGGCATCCCCCTCCCCCATCCACATCAAACGGAAAACATCCTTTGCAATTTTGCCGGAGATCGTGCCGTCTTCGATGCGATCAAGAAGGCAAGCAAGCATCGAGCTTGAAACAGGACTTTCAGTTATATCAATATTGTCCTGGTTCAGGGCGCCCGTGAGTTCACCCACAATCCAGTTGGCCACCTGCTTAGCCTCGGCATCCGTATCCTGTACAGTGCGTTCAAAATATTCTCCAACCTCCCTGCTGATGGACAAGTTTTCTGCATCATGGGTATCGAGTCCGTACTGCTTGCAGAAACGTGAAGCTTTTTCAGACGGCAGCTCGGGCAGCTGTTGTCTGATGGCTTCAATCATCTCCGGTTCGATGACGACAGGCAGCAGGTCCGGGTCTGGAAAGTAGCGGTAGTCATTGGCGTGCTCCTTGCTTCTCATGGGACGCGTTATGCCTTTACTGGCGTCATACAGCCTTGTTTCCTGAACGATCTCGCCGCCATCTTCAAGCACCGCGATCTGCCGATCGATTTCAAAATCGATCGCGCGTTCCACAAACCGGAAGGAGTTGAGGTTTTTGGTCTCTGTGCGTGTGCCAAGTGTTTCCTGGCCCGCCTGGCGCACGGAAACATTCGCATCACATCGAAATGAGCCCTCCTGCATGTTGCCATCAGAAATTCCCAGGTAACGCACAATTGAATGGATTTTTTTCATATACGCGATGGCCTCTTTTGCGGAACGCATATCGGGTTCTGATACGATCTCTATCAGGGGCGTACCTGCGCGGTTCAGATCGACACCCGTAAGGTCATCAAACTCCTCATGCAATGATTTGCCGGCATCCTCTTCCAGGTGCGCACGCGTAATTCCGATGACCTTGTGTCCCTTATCCTGCAGTGCGATTTCCAGTTGCCCGCCCTCAACGATGGGGAGTTCATACTGGCTGATCTGGTAACCTTTCGGCAGGTCCGGGTAGAAATAATTTTTTCGCGCGAAAATACTGCGCTGTGCAATTGCTGCATCGGTAGCGAGGCCGAACATGACGGCCATGCGTACCGCTTCATGATTCAATACCGGCAGCACCCCGGGTAGCCCCAGGTCCACTGCACATGCCTGGGTATTGGGTTCAGCCCCGAATGCCGTGGAGGCAGCGGAAAAAATCTTGCTCTGTGTGGCCAGTTGCACATGAATTTCCAACCCGATTACTGCCTCCCACCGTGTCATCTGCCCTGCACCTCTATTTGCTATACCGGGGAGGACTCTGCAGATGCCAGTCTGTTGCCAGCTGATACTGATGCGCAAAATTCAGCAGCTTGTCTTCTGTGAGGTAGTCGCCAATCAACTGCATACCCACAGGCAGCCCTTCGCACATGCCGCATGGAATCGACACTGCTGGCACCCCTGCCAGGTTGACTGAAATGGTATAGATATCAGACAGATACATGGTCACCGGATCATTGGTTTTTTCACCGATCCTGAAGGCAGGCCCCGGTGACGTCGGCCCCAAAATAAAATCGACGGTCTGAAATGCCTTTTCAAAGTCCGCACTGATCAGGCGGCGCACCTGCTGCGCCTTCAGGTAGTAGGCATCGTAATACCCCTTGGACAGTGCATAGGTTCCAACCATGATACGGCGCTTGACTTCCATACCGAATCCCTCACTTCGACTTCGGCGGTACAAGTCATGCAAATCTTCCGGGTCCTGGCAGCGATGTCCATACCGGATTCCGTCGAAACGAGACAGATTCGAGGAACATTCTGCTGTTGCTATGACGTAATAGGCAGGAATGGCCAGTTCCGTGTTCGGCAAGCGAATAGGCTTGATGATACATCCCTGATCTTCAGCCCAGGCGATCGCCTGGGTAATGACTTCCCGTACCCCGGAGTCCAAGCCCTCACCAAAGTATTCGTCGGGGATACCGATCACCTTATCATGCAATGGCAGGTCCAGGACTTGCGTATAGGCCGGCACCGGCTCGTCCATGCATGTTGAATCCCTTTCATCAAAGCCTGCCATGGCTTGCATCAGGTAGGCACAGTCGTATGCTGACTTTGCCAGTGGACCCGCCTGGTCAAGGCTCGACGCGTAGGCGATCATGCCGTAGCGTGAAACGCGACCGTAGGTCGGCTTCAGCCCTGTGATTCCACAAAATGCAGCTGGCTGGCGGATCGACCCGCCGGTATCTGTGCCGGTCGCGAGCGGGACCAGGCGTGCGGCGACCGCAGCCGCTGATCCGCCTGATGAACCTCCTGGCACATGATCGGTATTCCAAGGATTTTTTACCGGCCCGAAGTAGCTGTTCTCATTGGAGGAGCCCATGGCGAATTCATCCATGTTGGTCTTGCCCAAAACCACGCAGCCTGCCTGCTCAAGCTTGTCAACAACCGTTGCATTGTAAGGTGCAACAAAATTTTCCAACATTCTCGAGCCACACGACGTCTTGGTACCGTCCATACAAAATATGTCCTTGTGTGCAAGCGGTATACCCGTCAACGGTCCGTGTTTTCTTTCCTTGATGAGTTTGTCGGCACGACGTGCCTGCATGATTGCATGCTCATCCATTTGAGTAATGAAGGCATTAAGTTCTGTGTGAGACTGTATGCGTTGTAAAAAATGCCGGGTGAGCTCCACACTGGAGAATTCCCCATCATTCAAGCCGGCTGCAAGCTGTGAAACAGAAAGATTATCCATCACGATAACGGTGGTCCATGTAGTGCCCGTGCTAAAGACTATTCAATCACCTTCGGCACGAGATAAAGTCCCCGATCCGTACGTGGCGCAATGGCCTGGAATTTTTCCCGCTGATCTGTTTCGGTCACCTTGTCTTCACGCAGAGGCTGTATGACATCGAGCGGGTGTGCCATCGGCACGATGTCCCGAGTATCCACCTGGTTCATCTGCTGTACCCATGCAAGTATTTTCGACAGGTCTGCGGCATATTGAACAGCTTGCTCCTCATCAACATGCAGCCTTGCCAGATAACTGATCTGAAGAACTTCCTCAAGTGATATAGACATAGCAAGAACCCTAGATTTGACCGGACCGGTTTATGGCCACGTGTGCGCATTCACCCTGGCGGGTGATTCAGCATGCGCAGCGTATCACCCGGCATGCGGGTGGCGCTCACCCCCACTTGGGACAAACGCAGGCACTTCAAACTACCATACTTGCATATGGCCTTGCTCAAAATTTTAGCCACTGCTAGAGTAGCGCCTCACTCCTATCAGATATAAGCCTGCAGTTTAGTCCATGTTCAAACGTATCCTGAGTGTCTTCTCCAAAGACCTGTCTATCGATTTGGGTACTGCCAATACCCTTATTTACATGCGTGACAAGGGGATCGTGCTGAACGAACCCTCGGTGGTCGCAATTCGCAACAACCCGGATGGAGGCCCCAGGGCGATAGAGGCGGTAGGGGCAGCGGCCAAGGGCATGCTGGGCCGTACACCGGCCAACATCGATGTTATCCGGCCATTAAAGGACGGGGTGATTGCGGATTTCACGACCACGGAAAAAATGCTGCAATATTTTATCCGCAAAGTGCATCGAAGCCATTTGTTGAGGCCCAGCCCGAGAGTACTGGTTTGTGTACCTTGTGGAGCAACCCAGGTGGAGCGTCGTGCCATTCGTGAATCTGCGCTCAGTGCCGGTGCTCTTAAGACCTACCTGATTGAAGAACCCCTGGCAGCCGCGATGGGCGCCAACCTGCCCATCAAGGAAGCGTTCGGTTCAATGGTACTGGACATCGGCGGTGGGACATCGGAAGTTGCCGTCATTTCCCTGAACGGCATCGTCTATTCTGCCTCTGCAAGGATCGGGGGGGATCGACTCAATGATGCGATCATCAACTATATCCGGCGCAATTACGGTGTACTCATCGGTGAATCCACTGCCGAGCGCATCAAGCACGAGATTGGATCGGCGTATCCAGGCAAGGAAATGCTGGAGATCGAGGTCAAGGGCAGAAACCTGTCCGAAGGCATACCCAAAAGCTTTTCATTGAACAGCAATGAAATTCTCGAGGCCTTGCAGGAACCGCTGCAAGGCATCGTCAGTGCAGTGCGAACCGCCCTGGAACAGACCCCACCGGAACTTGGCGCGGACGTGGCAGACCGAGGCATTGTCATTACTGGCGGCGGTGCGTTATTGCGTGACCTGGATCGCCTGATCATGGAAGAAACGGGCGTGCCGGTGGTGATCGCTGATGACCCCCTTACCTCGGTGGCACGCGGGGGTGGACGGGTCCTTGAGCTGATGGATGAGTCGGGCAAAGAATTGCTGGCTAGCGACTGAATCTGCAAGCAGAAGGTACATGGGATATTCGGCGGACTAAATCGATGTCTGCTATGATCAAACACTGAAAGCCCGGAGTACTGGCCCGACGTTAAGGGGGAGTCAACCATCAAGCCACTGTTCATCCTCAGCCCGTCTGCATCTGCAAAACTGATCCTTCTTGCCATGCTGTCTGTCGGCATGATGATCACTGATTACCATTACAATTATTTAGGCTTCTTGCGCTCGGGCATCAGTGTGGTGGTGTACCCCGTAAAGTATTTGGCCTCATTACCCTCAAATATCTATCAAGCGAGTACGGAAGCACTTTCCAGCCGCAATAAATTGCTGAATGAAAATGCCCGGCTACGCGCTGATCAGATACTGCTCGGCTTGCAGTTGCAAAAACTCGCGGTCCTGGAACAGGAAAATGCACGTCTTCGTGAACTATTTTCTTCTGCCAAGCAGCTCGAAGAGGAGCAGGTCCTGATTGCAGAATTGCTTTCCATTGATCTCGATCCTTACCGTCACCGTATTGTCCTGAACAAGGGGACGCAAGACGGCGTCTACGAGGGACAGCCCTTGCTGGGGGCCAAGGGTATTATCGGCCAGATAGACAAAGCGGGCTTGGTCAGTTCCATTGCAATATTAGTGACAGATCCCAACCACGCCCTGCTGGGCGTGATTGCCAGAAGTGGGCAGCGTAGCCTGGTGGTGGGTACGGGAAGCAATGACAAGCTCGAGCTTCGACACCTCGTCAATGAGACGGATATGCAAATTGGGGATCTCATTACAACTTCCGGTCTGGATGGACTCTATCCCCCCAATTACCCCGTGGCTGAGATCGTAAGTATCCAGCAGATTGCGGGCGAGGCCTTTGTCCGGGTTGAAGCCAAGCCCCTGACAGACCTCAATACGGTTCGTGAAACCCTATTGCTTCGTAACAGTGAAGGACAATTTCCCAAAACGGCAGAAAATACTACAGAGACCCGATGAACAGCCAGTTTTTGCTAAAAATTCGCGCCGTGGGCGGCACCTTGCTGGCGGCTCTGATACTGATGCTGATACCCCTGCCGGACTGGGCTGGGCCCTGGCGCCCGGACTGGCTGGCCATCACCCTTATTTACTGGGTGATCGCTTGGCCTGAACATGTAGGAATTGGAATAGCGTGGATTTTGGGGCTTTTGGTAGACGTCCTCTTTGGCACGCTACTGGGGCAATATGCCCTGGGCTTTGCCCTCCTCGCCTTTATTGCCATCCGCTTTCACATCCGCGCCAGAAATTATCCGATTTACCAGCAGGCGTTGTTTGCAGGGATTGCTTTATTGCCTTACATGGCCATTTTACTCTGGATTCAAGGCATTCAGGGAGAAGATCCAAAATCATGGCTGTACTGGGCTCCCGTACTTACCAGCATGCTGATGTGGCCGATAGTGTACAAGGTATTGCGCGCTGTCAGAAAAGCAAACTGATCAGAGCCCCCCTCGCGGGTTGTCCGCCAGGGTGACCCCGGCATGATCATTTTTCCTTATTTGGTGTCTCCCTTGCGCAGATTTTTCAACTGTCCCTTGAACCGCTCGCAGGGATCCTCGTCGCTATGGGAAGGCGTGAAATACAAAATATCGAATGCATTTTGAACACCCTCGAGGTAATCATCGGGCATGAGCCTATCGGGCTGTACCGGGATCAACGCAACGGACAAAAAGGAATCATGTCGATAGGCATTCTTTAACTGTATGGGCACTCCATAATCATTGCGCACGTGCCCATTTCCTGCGATGAGCACTACGGGAGTTCTGCTGCTTGCCAAAGCTGAAGTCAAAACACGATCTCTTTGCAATTGTGCTGCGACCATAAAGCCTATGTAGTCTGAATCGACATATCCGCAATGCGATTCAGTAATTTCCTGTTCCAGCTGTCTCAGGCCTTGGGCCGGTACCGAGTATCGAGCAATCAGTTCCTTGCGCCAGCCCGGCCCAAGATCAGGAACCTGTTCACGCAAGGTCTCACGCTTTACATTGCCCGGCACGAGTTCAAGACCATGATTCACCACACTTTGCAAAAGGGGAGTGTAGAGATCCCATGGCCATCGTGCATTTTGTAACACCGCCTGTTTCTGAAGCGATTCGAGATCTGTCCAGTAGGCCGGTTGTCCGTGCCAGGCTTCTTGAGCCAGCATTTCCATAACGACTGCAGGCTTTTCTCCAGTGGTTGCAAGTCGGTTCAGCATTCGGGCCTGTAATTGGTGATGGTCCGGATTGTCATGCGCCTCTCCCAGTAAAATGAACCTGTATTCCGGCAACTCATCGAACAGCTGCTGCTCAGCGACCCAGACGTTATTTCTCGCATCCCAGATTTTTCCTACCAGCTCGTGATCTTCGTAGAAAGGAGATAGCCAGTCATTGAAATGTGCAGTATTGACATGCCCTGCCTGGCACGCTGTCAATAGCAGGGATGCCCACAAACAATATGCCAATCGGCGAGTTGCCGTTACACTGTCGGAAATGGAAATTGAAATCATAACCAGCGTGGATCAATTGGAGGCCTTTTGCACACATGCAAACTGCCTGGACTGGATTTCCGTAGACACCGAATTCATGCGTGAAGACACGTACTATCCCAAGTTGTGTTTGATACAAATTGCCACGCAATCCCGGATTGCCTGTGTCGACGCACTCATCATAAATGACTTGTCGGCACTGAATAAGCTTTTTGTCTCGAAAACCATCACAAAAGTTTTTCATGCTGGCCGCCAAGACCTCGAAATCCTGCTCATGATCAATGGTCAAATCCCCAACCCTGTCTTCGATACCCAGATTGCTGCAAGTGCACTCGGGTACGGTGATCAGATCAGCTACGCCCAGTTGGTCGACAGGCTGTGCGGCATGCAGCTGGACAAATCCCTGTCCCGTACGGTCTGGACAAAGCGCCCCTTGTCGGACAAGGCCATCCAGTATGCGGCCAATGATGTGCGGTATTTGTCCCGGATATACACGTTATTGAAAAATGAACTCGCAGCTAAGGGACGCTCACATTGGGTGGAGAGTGAATGCGAGGCTCTGAATGACTTGGAAAAATACAGGACAGATGCCGATACCCTGTGGAAATCGGTCAAGGGGGCCAGAAAACTGTCATCAAGACAGTTGAATATCCTCAGATGGCTTGCAAGCTGGCGCAATCAGCAGGCAATGGAGCAAGACAGGCCAAGGCAATGGATCATACGGGACGAGGCACTGCGTGAACTCGCAATCCGACAACCCAACAACATCGCATCCCTGGAAAAAGTTGAGTTGCTGAGTCGAAAACAAAGGCATCGGTATGCGGACAAACTGCTCAATTGCATAGACAAGGCCAGGCAGACACCCAAAGACGACTGGCCAGAAGCAATTACAAAGCCACCCCTGTCGCGTGAGCAGCGCAAACTGCTCAAACAGGCAAAGGCGTTTGTATGTGAGCGTGCTGAACAACTCGGCGTCGCACCAAACTTCCTGGCAACCCGCAGCATGCTGGAGACACTGATCAGCACACCGGGAGAGTTGTACAAGCTGCAGAACTGGCGTCTGGACCTGCTCGGCAGCGATCTCAAGCAGCTCCTGGAAGAAGAATAATTATCATCGAATACGCAAACGGGTATAATTTTGCGCTCAGCATGGAATTTAATAAACTCCGTCTTTGCCCACCGGCCAGGAGGCCTGTTCTTTTATGCAAGCAGATGAAATCAAGACCCTCATTGAAAAAGGTGTGCCTGACTCACAAGCCATTGTCAGTGGTGCTGAGGGCAAGTACGAGGCAACCGTGATCAGTGAATGCTTTGAGGGGATGAGCATGGTAAAGGAACACCAGCTTGTCTATTCGACTGTCAAGGCACAAATCGCCAGTGGTGCACTGCATGCACTCAGCATCAAGACCTTTACCCCGTCTGAATGGGAGATGCAATCCGCCTGCTGAGTGTGGATTGCACGACATACCCAAACTGCGCCCTGCATGTACACCCCAGACTCCGTCAATCAGGATATAGAGCTTGCCTCATCATTCGCGTTAGATTCGCAGGCACCCGTTACTGTTATGATAGCGCACACCCACATAGTTCACAGTCACCCTTGGCATCGCCAGTTGCACCATCGGGAGTAGCATGGCCCTAGTATTTTTTGAGGAAAACCGTTCATGAAAATTGAAACTCTTGCAATCCACAGCGGCTACTCGCCCGAAGCAACCACCAAGGCGGTCGCCGTACCCATCTACCAGACCTCATCTTATGCGTTTGACAACACTCAACATGGCGCTGACCTGTTTGACTTGAAGGTTGAGGGAAACATCTACACACGAATCATGAACCCGACTACCGCGGTGCTTGAACAACGCATTGCAGCGATGGAGGGTGGTATCGGTGCCCTGGCACTTTCATCCGGAATGGCAGCGATTACCATGGCCATTCTTGCAATCGCCGAACGTGGAGACAATATAGTTTCGGTAACAACCCTGTATGGGGGCACATATAACCTGTTTGCACATACCCTTCCAAAACTCGGGATTGATGTGCGGTTTGTAGACTACCGTGACATGGACGCCATCTCGGCAGCGATAGACGATAATACCAAAACCGTTTTCTGTGAATCCCTGGGGAACCCTGCCGGGAACATAATTGATTTGGAAAAAACGGTCGAGGTTGCACATGCCAAGGGAGTGCCGGTCATGGTGGACAATACTGTGCCCAGTCCGTACCTGTGTCGGCCTTTTGAATTTGGAGCGGATATCGTTGTTCATTCGCTGACCAAGTACATGACAGGCCATGGCACAACGATCGGTGGTATTGTCGTGGACTCAGGAAATTTCCCGTGGACGGAGCACAAAAAACGGTTCCCCATGCTGAATGAACCCGACCCTTCTTATCACGGGGTCGTCTACACAGAGGCACTGGGACAGGCAGCCTACATCGCCCGCGTGCGGGTGGTGCCATTGCGCAATATGGGTCCGGCAATTTCGCCTATGAACAGCTTCCTGGTACTGCAAGGCGTTGAAAGCCTGCCAGTACGCATGGACCGCCATTGCGAAAATGCGCTCGCTGTCGCTGAGCACCTGCAAAAACATCCGAATGTCACCTGGGTCAACTACGCCGGGCTGCCGACGCATGAAGACTACCCGCTGGTAGAAAAATATTGCAGTGGACGTGCCTCGGGAATCTTAAGCTTTGGAATCAAGGGAGGACTTGACTCAGGTGTGAAGTTTATTGATTCACTGAACCTGATTGTCCGACTGGTAAACATCGGTGATGCAAAATCACTGGCGTGTCACCCAGCCACGACTACACATCGGCAATTGTCCAAGGAGGAGCAGGCAGTTGCTGGGGTAAGTGATGATTTGGTCAGGTTGTCCATCGGGATTGAGCATATTGATGACATCCTGGAGGACATTGATCAAGCACTGGAAAAATCTGGCTAAGTCCTGACAGGGACCCGCCCGCTGACGGGTCCCTGTCCCGATAGGGCTAATACGTTTCAGTTCAGTAGCCTCACGTTGACCCGATTTTCTCCCAGCCGCTGAGGTCTTGCGGGGCGCTGTGTACTTTCAATTGATCCCAGACGATATAGCCGGAGTCCTGCTCGTACACGGCTTTGGCAGCAGCATCCGGTGTAGGGAAGGTCAGCGTTGGCATACCGTCCACCCACAGGTCCCACAGCCCGAGAGGTTCCTGACGAATCACAAATTCAGAAACATCCGTTTGTAATCTATACTCCACGGGTCCAATAGTAACGTACCCCCCATCTTTACATGGACAAAGCCACTATATTTTTCCACGGTTTGTTTCCCGACCATGTAAAACCCGGCAAACAGGACGTAATACAGACCTGCAAGATACTGTTTGATGCTGAGTTTGAAAGTAATTTTCACTCCCACCTTTTAGCAGGCCTGGACGCCCTGATGGAGAAAGACGGGTCACTGACTTTCGAAGTCCACCATGAACTGCCCTTTGAATGTCCGGGCTTTGCGCAGGCCGCCGTTCGCTATTACCAGCAAGTCATGGGCCCTCAATCAGCACTCATCAGCCCAAGTGGGCCTAAAGGTCCCAATACCGACCAAACGGTCTACCGGGTGCAGTGGAAAGTTTCCCTGGAGGCTCACCAGACTTCAAAATAGAGGGTGCAAAGCCATTCTTTTCTCCAGGCCGTAGTTATGGCCCGGCTGAAAAAGTTGCACACAGGCAGGTATTTTTGATAGAAATCCCAATCCGGCACATACATTGTGCGAGTCGTTCAATATCAACACCCGCAGAAAGATAAATTGCCCGTCTTTTGCGAAAAGAACAGGAACTGCCCATGAGTACAGAAAACTTGATTCGTCGGGCCCAGGACCCCGGCTACATTATTGCGTGGAAACTCAAATACGAGTTTGAAACCGGAAAATTCACAGAAGAGACGATGACCTATGGAGAGGCACGCAAAAAGTGTGAAGAACTCAACCAAGAGAATCCTGACAAAACATACTGGCCGGAAAAGCAAAGGCCAGACCCGGAGTGGCACCTCGTCTACGAATGAAAGATTGATGAGTGCGCCGTGAACGATTCAGGGAGATAGCCTTTCAAGCTTCCACTCTCCCGTCGAGGCCGGCGTGTAACGAATACGATCATGCAGTCGATTCGGGCGCCCCTGCCAGAACTCAAACTGATCCGGAATAACCCTATAGCCTCCCCAGTGTTCAGGATAGGGGATTTCCTGCCCCTGATAGCGCTGCTCCAGGTGCTGGTAAGCATTTTCCAATACTGAATAGCCTTCAATTACCTGGCTTTGCTGGGAAGCCAGGGCGCCAAGTTGACTCCCTCTGGGACGTGAATGGAAGTACTCGGCAGAGTCTGAGGACGGAATCTTTTCAACCCGGCCCGAGATCCGTACCTGTCGATACAGCTTGTCCCACCAGAAACAAAGCGCAGCGATGCGTGTTGCATGTAAATCCTGGGCCTTGTCACTGTTGTAGTTGGTAAAAAATACAAATCCTGATTCATCGAATTCTTTTAACAACACCATGCGCGAAGATATCGCACCTGTATGGCTGAGCGTCGCAAGATTCATTGCACGGGGCTCTGTGAACCCTGAGTCAAGCGTCTCATCAAACCATAGCCGGAACTGCGCAAAGGGGTTCCTTTCAGCACTTCGTTCGTCCAGCGTTGCGGTGTGATAGCTCTTTTCCGGCTTGTCGGCATCGTTCTTATTTTGCATCGGGCTTTTACGTTGCACAGTCACGTCAATGTGACCCCCGTCCCTCCCAGTCCACAGTAGCCATTCGGGTTTTTGGCCAGATATTGCTGATGGTAATCCTCCGCATAATAAAATTCCGGAGCCTGAACAATTTCAGTCGTGATGGATGGATAGCCTCGTTGGGTTAATGCCTGCTGGAATTGCTGCCTGGTCTGCTCGGCATTGCTTTTCTGCGCCTCATCGTACACATAGATACCCGAACGGTACTGGGTGCCCAGGTCATTGCCCTGGCGCATCCCCTGTGTGGGATCATGTGACTCCCAAAACACCCGGAGCAAACGGGTATAGCTGATATGATCGGGCATATACACAACGCGCACTACCTCGTTGTGCCCCGTCATGCCGGTACAGACTTCCCGATAGGTCGGGTTTGGAGTAAATCCGCCTGAATAACCCACAGAAGTCGAATACACTCCCGGCAGCTGCCAAAACGTTCTCTCTGCTCCCCAAAAGCAGCCCAGGCCAAACATCGCCATGACCATTCCATCAGGAAAAGGCGGCAATAACAGGTTGCCGCTTACATAATGCCTGTTGGTTACCGGCATCGGCGCATCTCTGCCAGCCAGTGCCTGGTCGCTTGTCACAAGCTGTGATTTTCCACCCACTTCAACTAGGTCTCCTGGTGTGCCTTGGCCTCGGCTTCCCTGAATTCACGGGCTTTGTCCTGCAAGCCCTTTTCGATGGCCACTGGTATCTCTTCAATGCCCTGACTGGCCGCATAATCGCGAACGTCCTGTGTGATTTTCATCGAGCAAAAATGCGGCCCGCACATGGAGCAGAAATGTGCCACTTTTGCGGCATCCCTGGGCAGCGTCTCATCATGCAATGAGCGTGCATGCTCCGGGTCCAGGCTCAAGTTGAACTGATCCTCCCATCGAAATTCAAAGCGTGCCTTAGATAATGCGTTGTCGCGAATCTGGGCGCCCGGATGACCCTTGCCAAGATCAGCAGCATGCGCCGCAATTTTATAGGTGATGATGCCGTCCCTGACATCCTGCTTGTCTGGCAACCCCAAGTGTTCCTTGGGCGTGACATAGCAAAGCATCGCAGTGCCGTACCAGCCGATATTCGCTGCACCGATTGCCGAGGTGATGTGGTCATAGCCAGGTGCGATATCTGTTACCAGCGGACCAAGCGTGTAGAACGGCGCCTCCATACACTCCTTTAATTCCCTGTCTACATTTTCGCGAACCATTTGCAGGGGGATATGGCCAGGTCCTTCAATCATTACTTGAACGTCATGATCCCATGCAATCTTTGTCAGTTCGCCGAGCGTCCCGAGCTCTGCAAACTGTGCTTCATCATTGGCATCGGCAATGGAGCCAGGGCGCAGGCCATCGCCAAGTGAAAATGCCACATCGTACGCCTGCATGATTTCACAAATTTCCTCAAAATGAGTGTAGAGGAAACTTTCCTGGTGATGGGCCAGGCACCACTTCGCCATGATCGAACCCCCGCGAGAGACAATGCCTGTCACACGCTTGGCTGTCATGGGGACATAGGCCAGGCGTACACCGGCATGTATCGTGAAATAGTCCACACCTTGCTCGGCTTGCTCCACAAGCGTATCCCGGTACATGTCCCAGGTAAGCTCCTCAGCCTTGCCATTCACTTTCTCAAGCGCCTGGTAAATGGGGACCGTGCCAATCGGCACCGGCGAGTTTCGTATGATCCACTCGCGCGTTTCATGGATATGTTTTCCAGTGGAGAGATCCATGACGGTATCGCTGCCCCATCGCACTGCCCATACCATCTTCTCCACTTCCTCCCCTATTGAGGAGGCGACAGACGAATTCCCCAAGTTGGTATTGACCTTAACCAGAAAATTCCGACCAATGATCATGGGTTCGGATTCGGGATGATTGATGTTGCATGGAATAATTGCGCGCCCGCTTGCCAATTCCGTGCGCACGAACTCCGGTGTGATCTCTTCGGGCAAATTGGCACCGAAGCCGCGTCCTGCATGTTGGCGCAGGAGTTTTTCATAACGGCCGTCCTTACGATGTTGTTGCAGTCGCATATCCTCTCGCAATGCGACATATTCCATCTCAGGAGTAATGATGCCGCGGCGTGCATAATGCATCTGTGTAACCGCCCTGCCCGGTCGTGCGCGACGCGGGGGGTGATAGTGCTCAAAACGCAAGTGCACAGTGCGCGGGTCGCTTTGTCGGGCCACACCAAATTCTGAAGACGGCCCGACCAGCTGCAAGGTGTCATTGCGCCGCTCGATCCAGCTCTTTCTCAATGCCGGCAAGCCCTGCTGCAAATCCACTTCCACGTCCGGATCAGAGTATGGACCTGAGGTGTCGTAAATAGTTATGGGGGGGTTTGCTTCTGCACCGAAACTGGATGCAGTTGCCGAGCACTGTACTTCACGCATCCCGACCATCAGGTCTTTGCTGGACCCTTGAATAAAGATTTTGCGTGAGCCTGGAAGTGGCTGGCGAATGTCTGAAGACAGCTTTGCAGATTTTTCCTGTATGGAACTGGCACTAGCGCTCATAAGGTTTACCTCTTTGCTACGGCGATCGTATCGCAGCGGAACAAAAGCGTATGCCAAAGAATTCCTGCATCCAAGCTTCCCTCCGCCAGCATTATCTGGTTCAGGTTCCAAGGGTAACTCTCAACCCGTAAACAACAGCCGGGCACCCCTAGCCTTCAAGCCTTTAATACTAATGGATCACACTGGTACGTGTATACACTGCCTGCTGCTTTATAAGCTTGCTCTGATTGGTTGCTGCCAGTACGCTGTGGGTTGGTCACTTCAGATTGTAATAGATACCATGCCCTTCAATATTGCCGTGGTGGGACCTGGTCGAAGCCGACAAGGTACGGGTCCATATATCGCCCGGGCTTTTCACCAGCTAGGCTGCAAGATCTGTGCAGTCGTCAGCAGTTCACTTTCATCAGCAGCCGTCTCGGCTGCCCATCTCGAGCAACATTACGGCATCAAGTGCCAACCTTATATGAGTATCGAGGAAGTGCTGGAAGCGATATCGATTGATGTTGTGGTCATCTGCTCCCCACCTACCACGCATTATCATTATCTGAAAACGGCAGTTGAGACGGGCTGTCACGTCTTTTGCGAAAAACCTTTTTGGTGGCCTGAAGGAGGCCTTCAAACCCCTGAAAGCTTGCAACGCGTCAGCGACGATTCCCTCCACCTGGTCCAGCAAGCCAATAAAAACAACATCATCCTGCAACTGAACACGCAATGGGTGTTTACGTTGCCCGGCTACTACGCACTGTATCCTCAGCAAACCCGAGCAGCCGGCGCCGTTGAAACATTTTCCATGTGGCTGTCTCCGCTAAGTACGGGAAAAGACATGATCATTGATGCTGCACCCCACTTGCTCAGCATGCTATATGCACTGCTTGGTGCAGGGCGCATCCAGGATCTGTGCCATGATTCTCCGAGCAACAACCCTGACCAGGACTTGCAGATCACCTTTAATTACCTGCATGCCGGAAGTGACTGCGAGGTTCGCCTGATCCTGAATTCGACGGATGTTTTGCCAAAACCTGCGGCCTATGCGATCAACCGGCTACGCATAGACAGGCATGTCGAACTCCCGGATTACCTGATATCATTGCGAGCACCTGACAAACAACTGCCAATCGTGGATCCTCTGGTATCCTCGGCCAAGAACTTTTTGGGCTCCATCCATTCCGGATGCAGTTCGGACGAGACTGCACTGATTGACGGAATGGCACATTTGTCGCAAATCTACCAAGCTATAGACTCAAATTTAATTCATGCAAAAAATTCACTCTGAAAGCGGTGAGGTGCTGCTCGAGGTTTCACCGCTGATCAACTTTAGCAAGTTCGATCTGGGGTCGAGCCAGGATTCTGTCCTGCAGCCCCTGCATCTGAAATCTGCAGAGCACCTGGTAGAGAAGCAGACAGAGCTGTCCCCCCTGCATGACTTTATGGGCAAGCTCCGCCAGCCTGGTGTGCTGGATAATCTGAAAGAGTATGTACGCTGGCAAGCCCAGTGGCGAGAGGGCTACGCGTCCAATGCCATCACCTTTGAGCAGGCGCTGGAAAATGCGCCCCGCCAAGCGCCGGTCTCCATTAACCTGGACGTGACCACCGCCTGCAACTACCGCTGCGATCATTGCGTGGACATGGATATCCTGAACAAGAACATCAACTACGAACATGAGTTGCTCAAGGACTCACTGACGCAACTGGTGGAGAACGGCCTGCGATCCGTGATCATCATTGGCGGTGGTGAACCCACTGCCTACAAGGGTTTCGAGGACATTGTGCGCCACCTGAAGGCCATGGGCACACAGATTGGCGTGGTGACCAACGGCAGCATGATGAGAAAGATTGAAGCCGTTGCCGAGGTATTGGAGAAACGGGACTGGGTACGGCTATCCCTGGATTCCGGAACCAATGAAACCTTTCGCGCCATGCACAAGCCCGGTAGCAAGAAGTGCACACTGGATTGGATTTGTGAGCATATTCCGCCAATCAAGCAACTGAATCCGGACTTCATGATCGGGTTCAGCTACATCATTGTATGGAAGGACTGCGAAACCAACGACACGGGAATCATTGAAAATATCGATGAAATGGTGATTGCGGCACA
>JAPOQE010000082.1 GCA_026710875.1 Gammaproteobacteria bacterium
CCCTGAACCTGTCCTTGCGCTGCCACAGTCATTTCAAACCTCATTCGCCCCGACAGCCCCGCCACATTGTGATGGCACTTGATCAGTTCAGCCTTTCCGGTGGCAGCCCCTGCCGATTCAATAACATCCGGATAGATCGTCCCCTGTGCAAGCCATTGCACGTTACTGATTTTTTTTGCTTCAGCCTCGAATATCTTGATGAAAAGATTGCCAATGATTACCCGCTTTCGCTCAGGGTCCATGACGCCCTTGAGGGCATCGAAGAATTGCTCCCTCGCGTTCACACGGATTACCTGTATGCCCGAGTGTGCGGCAAAGGTCTGCATCACCTGGTCACCCTCGTTAAGTCGCAAGAGCCCCGTGTCAACAAAAATACAGGTCAGCTGATCATGAATGGCTTTACTCAGTAAAGCAGCCACCACGGATGAATCCACACCGCCTGACAGGGCCAGTAAAACCCGGTCAGAGCCAACCAGCTCACGAATCTGGTCCACAGATTCGTGAATGACGTTGGCTGCGGTCCAGTTCGTACCACAGCCGCAAATCCTGTTTACAAACCGCTGTAATATTTGTTTGCCCTGGCGTGTATGCGTGACTTCCGGATGAAATTGCAAACCAAACAGTTTTTCCTGTTCGTTGGCAATGGCAGCAATGGGGGAGCCCGCGCTACTGCCGATCACTTCGAATCCCTCTGGCAACTTGACCACACGGTCTCCATGGGACATCCAGACATCCAGGCTGTTGATGCCGTTTTGCGTTTTGTTGTCGCAGATGCCCTCCAGCAATTCAGAGTGGGATTCCACACTGACCTGGGCATAACCAAATTCCCGCTGACCCGAGACCTCAACCTCGCCACCCAGTTGCTTGGCCATGGCCTGCATGCCATAACAGATTCCCAGCACTGGAACTCGTTGTTCCAGGACAGGCACGATGGCGTCATTGGCATAATCCGTTGTCACGGACTCCGGACCTCCTGACAACACGATACCCTTAGCACGAAATGCCTTTATCTTCTCACTTGAGACATCCCAGGGAAGAATTTCGCAAAAGGTGCCGATCTCGCGGATGCGTCTGGCAATGAGTTGAGTGTACTGAGACCCGAAATCGAGTATCAAAAGCCTGTCTGCACGGATGTCAGTCATGGCTGGTCATACGAATATCCTGCGACAGGACCTGTTATTCAATGTGATAATTGGGAGCTTCCTTGGTGATGGTCACATCATGTACGTGACTCTCGCGCATGCCGGCCGAGGAGATTCGTACAAACTCTGGTCGGGTCCGCATCTCTTCGATATCGGTGCACCCCACATAGCCCATACTGGAACGCAAGCCTCCCAGGAGTTGCTGGATAATAGTCACTACAGTTCCTTTATATGGCACGCGCCCTTCGATTCCTTCAGGCACAAATTTTCCCTTGGCAGTATCCTTATCCTGAAAATAGCGATCTCCTGATCCCATCTGCATTGCAGACAAAGAACCCATACCACGGTAAGTCTTGTATGAGCGCCCCTGATAAAGTTCAACTTCTCCCGGTGCTTCTTTGGTACCCGCAAACAGGCCGCCAATCATGACCGTATGGGCGCCTGCAGCTATGGCTTTGGCAACATCCCCTGAATAACGTATGCCACCGTCAGCAATGATGGGAACTTCCGACCGGATGGCCTCGTGCACATTGTTGACCGCGCTAACTTGTGGAACACCCACACCGGCTACGATTCGTGTTGTACAGATTGAACCCGGCCCAATGCCGACCTTTACTGCGTCTACCCCTGCATCAATCAAGTCTTTTGCCGCCTCGCCAGTCGCAATGTTTCCACCGATTACCTGAACCTGCGGGTGGGTTTCCTTGATCCATCGTATTCGCTCAAACACGGCTGTCGAATGCCCATGCGCAGTATCCACTACGATGACATCGGCTCCAGCATGCACCAGCTTTTCCACGCGCAGATCCGTCTCCGGCCCAACACCCACTGCCGCACCGACCAGCAAGCGGCCCTCTTCATCTTTGCATGCATGAGGAAAATCAGTCGATTTTTGTATGTCCTTGACCGTGATCAAACCGCGCAACTCAAACTCATCATTCACTACCAGGACTTTCTCAATCCGATGTTCATGTAACAGGCTCTGGATTTCTTCTGTGTCAGTACCCTCCTTGACAGTCACCAGACGCTCCCGTGCAGTCATGATCTTGGATACGGGCTCGTCCGTGCGCGTTTCAAACCGCAAATCACGGCTGGTCACTATACCGACTAGTGATTCACCGGCAACGACCGGGACACCTGAGATGTTCTTCTCTCTGGTCAGCTCAAGCACTTCACCTATGCTGCAGTCCGGATCAACACAAATAGGGTCCTTGATGACACCACTTTCAAACTTCTTGACCATACGGACCTCATCCGCCTGATTCGCAATCGGCATGTTTTTATGGATCACACCAAGTCCGCCTTCCTGGGCCAGCGCAATTGCCAGGCGGCCTTCGGTAACCGTGTCCATCGCTGAAGAAAGCAAGGGGATGTTCAAGGAAAGTCCACGGGTCAACTGCGTCCTGAGGTCGACGTCACGTGGTAACACGCTGGAGTGGGCTGGGATTAATGAGACATCATCAAAAGTCAACGCGTCGAATTTGATTTGCATAAGTGGTCCTGTGCCTTAAGGGCGGTTTATTATAGGGACTGCATATTTCGCGGTAAACTTACTTTATCATTTGCCAAATTCAGCCTGATTGGCCTCAACAGCGAACAGACCCCCTATGGATGACTCATCGCCAACTTCCCGCACCCGAGAACGACAGGTCTATTCTGTCAGCCAGCTGAACCGGGAAGTTAAGCAATTGCTGGCGCAGCAACTGCCTCAAGTCTGGCTGGAAGGGGAGCTTTCCAATGTTGCCCGGCCTGCATCCGGACATCTGTACTTTGTACTTAAAGACGAGCATGCGCAGGTTCGTGGTGTGATGTTCAGCCGCGCCAACCGGCAACTGCCCTTTCAACCTGCTGACGGCATGCAAGTTCTGGTCAGGGCAAGTGTTGCCCTGTATGAACCACGCGGGCAATTCCAGCTGATTGTGGATCACATGGAAGAAGCAGGTGCCGGAATACTGCAGCGCAGGTTCGAAGAACTCAAACTCAAACTCAGTAACGAGGGGTTGTTTGCATCTTCCCACAAGCAGACCTTGCCTCGATTTCCGAAAAGACTCTGTATAGTCACTTCAGCAACGGGGGCAGCACTGCGTGACATCCTCAGCGTACTGGGCCGCCGGTTTCCCTTGCCTGTTCTACGGATTTATGCAATCCCTGTACAGGGAGAAGCCTCTGCTGGTGCAGTGGCCGATGCCATACAGACCATTAACCAGGCCCAGGATGGCGATGTCATCATTCTGGCACGGGGAGGTGGCTCCATCGAGGACCTCTGGTCTTTCAATGAAGAGTCCGTTGCACGTGCCATCTTCGCTTCCGAGGTGCCGGTGGTCACAGGTATCGGGCATGAGATTGATTTCACGATTGCCGATTTTGTAGCGGACTTGCGTGCACCGACCCCCTCTGCAGCTGCCGAACTTGTCGTGCCACGTGCCACCGACGTACTCGAGACCCTGAAACAACTCAGCGAATCCATGACCAACGTGACCCAGGCTACCCTCGGCAATCTTCATCAGGCACTCGACTGGATGAGGCAGCGGCTTGAGCACCTTCATCCCAGGCTGACTGTACAAAAAAGCTGGCAACAGCTGGTTGAACTGTCAAGACGTGCCGAAAGTACGATGCAACTGAAACATTCTTATCGGCACAACGCACTCATCAGTCTAGTTGCTCGAATTGGAAAACTGTCACCAGAACTCCAAGTGCAAAAATCCCAGAATCAGCTCTCCCATTTGCATAAACAGATCAATCACTTA
>JAPOQE010000083.1 GCA_026710875.1 Gammaproteobacteria bacterium
GCGGCAGCACGGGCAGCGCGAAAGCTGGACCCTGCTGCGCCGCATCCTGAATGGGCAGCAGCGCATTACCGCGACCTTCCGCCGTGCTGATGACTGTGCCTTGCATGTCCGTAAAGCCACGGTCGCCGAGTCTGCACAACGCGAGATTTACCAGGCGCTTGGCATTAGCGAGACCCCGGGCGGGATCCAAAAGACGACCATCTAGTCGCGGTAAAAATACCTGAAATGGGCTGGATTTTCCATTTGTAGTGCCAGAACAACTTTTTTATCATCATAACATATTGATATTCATATAGTTTTAAAATAGCCTGTTAAACTTGGGCTAAGAACAAACCACTCGTCCGCATTTCGTCCAGACAAAGCAGTGTGCTAATTCTGCCTACTGCTAAATGAACTCAAACTAGAATTTCGTTATTTATGATCAGCAAATCAGCAACTATTATTTCAGTTGATCCACCCACACCTGCTCTCGCACAATGTAGATATCATGACCTGCCTCTCGCATGTAGACAGCCTTCTCGATTTTTCTGCCAAATGAAGAGTGCGCCCCACTCTGCACTACCGATTTCTCCAACCACAAGATAGTTTGTAGCCTTGGTTACTCCTTTTTGCGTGTTGCCACCTCGTTCCCTGACCACTGCCTCAAATTCTCTTCTTGCGCCAAAGTCAAATTTGCCTGTCATAACAAAATTTTTGTCTTGGAAAATCAGCCCCGTTTCAGGCTCGTGAACCGGCAGCATGGTCGGAGTATTTAGCGTTCTTTCCATGGAGGCCAAAACAACACCATCTTCAGTAACTTCAGCCACCTCTACTCGAATAGGAATGCCCGTTATCTCAACCAATAGCCCCAGCAAATCTTTTTCCTCATCGCTGTCGAGAACACCGTCTTCCAGCAAGTTGTCCAACGACTGATAAAGGATACTTGCAGGCCATACATCAGTGACGATGCGGTGTTCTTCAAGCCACTGCAAAATAAAAAATGCTTCAGGATAGCTGACCCCACCATCGGCCAGCACACCCTTGCATATGCCAATCAATTCAGAAATATCTCTGGACTCAAGCCGGGCCCTGCCAAGCCGTTCAGCGAGTGATCTTCCATACTTGTCTAACACCACTAATTTCCTCTGTCTGACTATCTCGTACTAAAAATTTTCACTACTGCAAGACCGATTACTTATCCTGCAACTGCAGAGAGTTCAAACCACCTTGATAGGCAGCCTCCAGCCGTTTTCTGCCTTTCTCACCAATTCGGCGCATGCCCAGCCATTTACGCATTTCCGCAACGGCATTCTCCTGATCGCAGCCGCAATCAATAAAATAGCGGGACATGGCCACGAGCTCAGGCATGGCGACATCTTCCGCAGCACGCTGATGCGAAAATTCATCGACCACACGAAAGCTGCTCCAGTTGAATGCATCGGCATTTACCAGCCACACGAATCGCAGCTTGCCTTCCGTGGTGATTTGCAGCCTGTCATTTCTTTCCAACACTTCGCCAAGTAGCCGGGTAATCCTGCTGCCTGCACTCTTGAAGCCATGGGCCTTGGCGATCAATTTGAACAGGACTTTCACACGAATCGGTTGCTCATGCTGGACAATCAACTCCATCAGGCGCGCATGAGTAGTGCGGTAGTGAAACTCGTAAAAACTGTCTTGCTTGAGGTGCAGGCCACTAGAACCTTCACTCCAAGGGATGTACTCGCCCTTGCCCGGTATCTCAGGGGCATCCTCGACTACCCCTCCGGCAACCTTTTTCCACACCATCTCCTGGGGATCAGCCGCCGATGGAAGTTCATAGCCATCCGTACCCGCAAGATTTGTATCGGTCTCTCCTTCTGAATACTCCTCGACCACTGCCTTCGAGTCCGTCGAATCTGCTGCATCCTCTGAAGGCACTTCACTGTCCTTACCAGAAGACTCCAGCAAATCACGTAACTGCTGGTCCACATGATCGACGCAATCATCCGGGGTAACCCACCAGTCTGTGGACCAGATTCTCAGGATTTTCCACCCCAGTCCTTCAAGAACCTGCTGGCGCAGAAAATCCCGATCACGCGCAGTCGCAGACCGGTGATAGGTCGCACCATCGCACTCGATACCGGCAAGATACATTCCGGCCTTGTCAGGATGAACAACACCAAGATCAATGCGAAAATCGGACACACCTATCTGGCTGTAAACTGCCCAACCACGCTCCTCCAGTCGTATCGCGACCTGCTCTTCGAAGGGTGAGTCAAAAGTTCCCAGCGGGCGCTCGATCGACTCTCCGATTGCCTTCGTGCCCCGTTTTGCAAAATCCATGAAGTGCTTCATGTCTCTCACACCGGCTGCTGCTGTACGGGACAAGTCGATGTCTTCCGGCTGCATGCTGGAGTAGACATGCATTTCATTGCGGGCACGGGTGATTGCAACGTTCAGTCGCCTTGGCCCACCGTCCTGGTTCATGGGTCCGAAGTTCATTGACAAGCGACCCGAATGGTCCTTTCCGTAGGTCATGGAAAAGTAGATGATCGAGCGTTCATCACCTTGCACACTCTCGATGTTTTTAACGAAGATGGCCTCAATGTTGTCTTCAGCAAAGAAAGGCTCGATCTCAGGGTAATCCTGGCGTGCCTTCTCCAGCAGGTCTTCAATAAGAACCTGCTGTTCCTGATTGAAGGTGACCACCCCGATGGTCATCCCCGTTTTTTTGAATACCGGATCACGCAGCCTGGTCACAATATTCTCGACCACGGCTCTTGCTTCAGGCTGGTTGATCCGGTTGCCGCCTTTCTCATATAGCCCGTTACCGACATGGTGGAATGAGACGGCTGTGTCGGCCGTGGCCGATGAGGGAAACGTGATTAGTCCGCCGTCGTAGTAGTTGTGGTTGCTGAAGGTAATAAGAGACTCTTGTCGTGAGCGGTAGTGCCATTTCAACCGGTACGTGGGCAGGTTGGCGCCCATGCACTCATCGAGGATGGATTCCAAATCTCCAACATCAATATCGCTGTCGTTGTATTCA
>JAPOQE010000084.1 GCA_026710875.1 Gammaproteobacteria bacterium
CTGCGCTCTTCAATATTGACGTAATCGCGCTGGTCTGCGCCGGTGAACAGCTGCCGGGGGCGCCCGATGCGTGCAAGCGGGTCGCTCATGTGTTCCTTCCAGTGGGAGATCCAGCCGACCGTTCGCGCTAGCGCAAAGATCACCGTGAACATGTTCAGCGGTACGCCCATCGCACGCAGTATGATTCCGGAGTAGAAATCTACATTCGGGTACAGCTTGCGCTCGATAAAATAATCATCTTCCAGGGCAATACGCTCCAGCTCCATCGCCGTATCAAACAAGGGCTGATTGGGATTGTTGTCCCCCAACTCACTCAGTAACTGGTGGCAAACTCCCCGAATGATTTTAGCTCGGGGGTCGTAGTTCTTGTAGACGCGGTGGCCGAAGCCCATCAGCCGGAACTTCGAGTTTTTGTCTTTTGCCCGCTGAATGTAGTAGTTCACGTCCTTGTCAGACTGCAGAATGTCTTCCAGCATGTTGATGACCGCTTCGTTGGCACCACCATGCGCAGGGCCCCAAAGTGAACTTATCCCAGCGGATAATGCAGCATAGGGATTCGCTCCTGAGCTGCCCGCAAGGCGTACCGTTGAGGTAGAGGCATTTTGTTCATGATCGGCATGCAGGATAAGGATCAGATCCATGGCTCGTACGAAGGATGGACTCGGCTGATAACTCGTCGACGGCACGCCGAACATCATGTATAGAAAATTCGACACGTAATCCAGCCGGTTATCCGGATACATGAAGGCCTGGCCAACGGTGTACTTGTAGACCCAGGCAGCCATGGTTGGAACCTTGGCAATCAGTCGGTTTGCAGCATTTTCTCTTGATTCAGCATCGTGCACATCAATCTGGTCGTGATAAAAGGCCGACATTGCACCGACGGTGGCCACCATCATCGCCATGGGGTGTGAATTATTGTGAAACCCCAGGTAGAAACGGCGCATCTTTTCATCCAGCAGGGTATGCAATTTCAGCCGGTTCTCGAAGGCTTCAAAGGTATCCTTATCCGGGAGTTCACCATGCAAAAGCAGGTAACAGACTTCCAGGAAGGTACTGTGCTCGGCGAGCTGCTCAATCGGATAACCGCGGTAACGCAGCAATCCCTGCTCACCATCGATAAAGGTTATTTTGCTGTCACAGCTTGCGGTGGAAACAAAACCGGGGTCATATGTGAAATAGCCCAGCTTCTTGTACAACGTGCCGATATCCAGACAGTCGGGACCATTGGTGCCCTCCAGTACCGGCAATTCAATCCTCTCTCCAGTCGTATTATCTGTAACCGTAATGGTTCGGTCTGCCATGCGAAATTAGTTCCTTGGATTATAAAAATGCATCTGTGTTCAGGTTATCAATCATCTACAAGGAGCTATCCCGCTCTTCTCAAAGGGCGTGTCAGCTAACGTCTGGTGTTATTCAAACAGACTGGCTTCAATTGCCTGAACGAAATTTGACTAACAAGATTTCGTGATTGAGCTGTGCTGCTACTGTAAGCAACAATCCCTGCTCATAAACGCCAATTATAGCATTTATAACCTGCAGTAGAGAATCAGATTTGTCCTTATTTGCGTGAACCGTTAATAAAGCGCTCAATATAGTCTGCAATTTCAACAGGATTATTAAGCGCCAGTAACGGTAATGTAACCTTAACAATTCGGGGCTGGTCTGTAGCTACTGCGATGACATACGGGTCTGTCGCTGCAATAAGGGGCTTGCCCAGGGCAGGCCTGTGAATCTCTATTTTGGGAACCGGGGCAGACTTGAAGCCTTCCACAATCACAAAATCAATACATGTGTCATCAATTTTTTCGAGGGCATCTTGCAGTGTCAATTCTGTTGCTCCCGATGTGTGCTCATGCATGAGTGCCCATCGTTTTTGTGAAGAAATTAAAACCTGCTGGGCTCCGGCCTTGCGGATTTTGTAACTGTCTTTGTCAGGATGATCGATGTCAAAGGAGTGATGCGCATGCTTGATGACTGCAACTTTCAAATTGCGCGACTGGAAACCCGGAATCAGCTTCCCGAGAAGGGTCGTTTTACCAGCCCCGCTGTAGGCACACAGCCCGATGACAGGTTTTGTAAATTCAATGTCCTTCATGCTGTCGACTGCCTTTAAGGTGTGTGGAGATGGCTTCCAGGTCGCGGGGACTGTTCGCATTCAAAAAACAGCGCTGCTCGTCACTGAAATCAGCCAGAACCAGCTTGTGTTGCCTGTACCAATGCTCGATTTTCCGGTCTTTACCGGTAAGGTATTCCAGCAGGCTTTCCCGAAGCCTGCAGTCAATCAGGGCACATACCGATTGCAGTCGATCCCCGTCATGCGGCACACATATATCGCCACCCTCGGCAGTCATTGCCGCGAACAGGCGCGCAACAATGTCCCCGGCCAGCAAAGGTCCGTCACAGGGGCAGGTGAAGATATACTCCGTCGATACCCTGGCCATGGCAGCCGCCATGCCCGCGAGCGGGCCCTGAAAGCCGGCCAGGTCGTCTGCCACGATCGGATAGCCAAATCTCCGGTACGTGCTTTCGTTGCGGTTGATGTTGAGCACGATTGCTGCAACCTGGGGGTGCAGGGCATCAATGACATAGCTGATCATCGCCTGATTGTTAATTTGCACAAGCCCTTTATCCTCGCCCCCCATGCGTCGCGCGCGTCCGCCTGCCAGGATGACGCCTGTAACCCGGTTCTTGCTCACAGCGACCTGTCCTTTACTTCAAAGAATCCCATGAAACCTTCCGCGAAATACAAATATAATAGCAAAGGGCATCGGGAGCCCGATCTGCTTTTGTCCCAGGAAAATACAGACATCGGTATTGCGCTGAATTTCAGCGAGGGCAATGCACGGGTGAACATCCCTTAGACTGAAAGGGCAGACAATACCCGCATACAGCATCCATGATATACAGGAGAACAGTATGAGTGATCCGATTGACTCCCAGGATCGTTTGGAAATCGAGGCCGCCGTATACCGCCGGCTGGTCAACCATTTGCGCGAAAAGACGGAAGTGCAGAACATCGATCTGATGAACCTTGCCGATTTTTGTCGAAACTGCCTGTCCAAATGGTACGTCGCAGCAGCCCAGGAAAAGGGCATCGAAGTCGATTATGAGCAAGCTCGGGAAGGCGTCTATGGAATGCCCTATGCCGAATGGAAGGCCCGTTATCAAACAGAAGCCACGCCTGAACAGAAAAAGGCGTTTGCCGCAAACAAGGATCGGCATGAGAACACGTAGTCCTGCGCCGTCGTACTGAGCTGCCAATGGATGCGAAAGCTGAACAACCGGGATTGAGTGATGAGGAGTTGCTGCGCTACAGCCGACAGATCCTGTTGCCCCAGATCGATGTTGCCGGTCAGCAGAAACTTCTTTCATCACATGTGATGCTGTTTGGTGTAGGGGGTATCGGTTCCCCGGCCGCCATGTACCTGGTCACCAGTGGCATCGGAAAACTGACTCTGATTGACCCGGACAAGGTGGATTCATCCAACCTGCAAAGACAGATCATTTATCGCAGCGATGATGTGGGCGAGGAGAAAGTAGACGCGGCATGCCGGACCCTTGCGTCCTTAAATTCACAGACGACAGTGCGTACCATCGATACGGTGCTGACCGGAGCTGAACTCAGGGATAAGGTGGCCGATGCAGACCTGGTGCTGGATGCCACCGACAATTTCAATGCGCGCTTTGCGATCAATCATGCATGCGTACAGACGGGCACACCACTTGTTGTGGGTGCCGCAATCCGATTTGAAGGCCAGATCATGGTATTTACCATGCAAGCCGCCAGTGCCTGCTACCAATGCCTTTACCCTGTCTCGGATGACTTCGAGGAGACCTGCACGCAATCGGGTATCCTTGGTTCAGTTGCAGGCCTGCTTGGCTGCATCCAGGCAACAGAAGCAATCAAACTATTGTTGGGGATAGGACAATCACTGACCGACAGGATCCTGTTGATCGATACACTGAACATGGATTGGCAAAGCGTCAAAATAAACAAGGACCCCGAATGTCCGGTGTGTGCAGCCTAGACGTACCTGGCCTGTCTGCAGGCAGGTATTTCATGTGCCACGTGCAATTTCATCAAACGGGATCAACTGAGCGCAGTAGGAGGTGGGACGCGGATGAGCAAGCAAGCCCTTGAAGATTTGAAACAGGAACTCAAAGAATTTGCACAGGCGCGTGACTGGGAACAGTTCCATAGCCCCAAGAATCTCAGCATGGCACTGTCTGTAGAAGCCTCGGAACTGGTTGAGCATTTTCAATGGATGACAGAAGAGCAAAGCGCATGCCTGGACGACGAAAAGCATGCAGCGGTTGCCCTTGAAATGGCCGACATATTTATTTTCCTGCTGCGCCTGTCGGAGCGGATGAACGTTGATTTGATGGAAGTCACCCGGCAAAAAATTGTTCTCAACCACCAGCGCTACCCGGTTAGCAAGGTGAAAGGCAGTTCAAAGAAATACAGCGAATACACATAGCCGTGCAGATTTCACACTTCTGCAATTGCAGCCGGCTGTTTCCTGTTGCCCAGGATATACAAGACAAATGAGCGAACCCCAGCATTCCCTGATCATAGATGACAGCAGAATCATGCTGCTGGGAACCGCGCATGTGTCCCGGGCAAGTGCTGAAGCGGTCAAGCAGATGATCCGTTCGCAGCAATACGATGTCGTTTGCATCGAGTTGTGTCAGAGCCGCTATAACTCGCTCATGCATCCGGAGAAGTTGGCTGAAATGGACCTGTTCGCCGTGATTCGCCAGGGCCGTGCAACCATGCTGACGGCACATCTGGCACTCGGCGCATACCAGCAGAGAATGGCTGAACAGCTTGGTGTGGAACTGGGTCTTGAAATGAAGACAGCGATCCTTGAAGCCGCAAAGCTGGACTTGCCGGTTGTATTGATTGATCGTGAGGTGGGGGTCACCGTCAAACGGATGTACCGGAACCTGTCATTCTGGAAGCACATGCATCTGGTCACCGGGCTGTTTGCCGGTGCACTGACACACCAAAAGGTTTCAGAAGAAGAAATCGAGCAATTGAAGGGCGGAGATGTTCTCGAAACTGCGTTCACGCAGTTTTCAGAAGAAGCCCGCGAACTGTCCGTACCACTGATTGATGAACGTGATCAGTTCATGGCAGCCAATATTCTTCAAGCCCTGCAAGAGCATGAGGACAAAAACCTTCTTGCAGTGGTGGGGGCAGGCCACGTGAAAGGCATGTCGAACCATCTGGAAAAAAGGGATTTCGATGCCCCTGCAGTGATCAGGGAACTCAATACAGTCTCGCAGAAGAAATCCTGGCTCAAATTCATTCCCTGGGTGATTGTTTTGTTGATTGCTGTCGGATTCTACTTCGGTTTTCAGGAAAGCCCGCAACTGGGATGGAAGCTGGTCTGGCAGTGGGTGATTATCAATGGCAGCCTGTCGGCACTGGGTGCGGCCCTTGCGGGTGCACATCCGCTGACGGTGGGTGTTGCCTTTGTCGCAGCGCCCATTACCTCATTGAACCCGACGATCGGCGCCGGCATGGTGACGGCCGCTGCGGAATTGATTATCCGTAAACCGACTGTCAAAGACTTTCGGGAACTGCGCACGGATACGACAACCCTGTCTGGCTGGCGCAAGAATGCAGTGGCAAAAATACTGCTGATATTCCTGTTGAGCACCATGGGCTCGGCCATCGGAACGTATGTGGCAGGCTTCAGAATTTTTGGACAGCTGGTCTGACCCCTGATCCCTACAGACCCCGCTCCCTGAATGAACTGGAATAGTGCGGCTCTAGGAGTTGTGCCAGGTCGGAAGCGATGTGCGCGGTTTCTTCAAGCAATACGTCAAGATACTCTTCTTCATCCTCGCTTTCAGTGACAGGCTCCTGTTTGCTTTTCAGCAGGGCATCACGATTTTCCCGGATAGCCTCCGCACGTGCATGCCTTTCTTCCCTGGTGGACTCGAGCAGTGAAACTGTGTTCTTGCTTCTCAACTCATAATCAAACTGCATCGTCTCCAGCAGGGCACTGTATTTTTCGTCATCCGTGATTCTGGCACGATGCAAATCAGCCGCGACTTCGATAATCTGCCGGTCGATCACGCCGTAGGGATGCTTGATAGCGGAAATCGAGCTCCATGGCAGCGCATTTTTGAGTGCACGCTCGCCATATTCCTCGTCTGCAAAAATTGTGCGGAAATCAATGTCAGGTTCTACGCCCTTGTGTTGTGTACTGTCACCATTGATTCTGAAATACTGGGCAATGGTGGCTTTCAGATGTCCAAGCTTGGCCTTTGAATCCTTGGCAAAACTGTTCAGGTCAATCAGTTGTTGCACAGTACCTTTTCCAAATGTTGCCTCACCGACAACGATCCCGTACTGGTAGTCCTGGATGGCACTTGCAACGATTTCGGACGCAGATGCACTATAGCGGTTGACAAGAACCACGAGGGGTCCCCGATAGGAAACCTTTGGATCACGGTCACGGTGTACCCGTACACGACCGCTTGAATCCTGCA
>JAPOQE010000085.1 GCA_026710875.1 Gammaproteobacteria bacterium
AGTCGTTTGATTTCCGAGTTGAAATCGTCGGATGCCTTCAGCGGTGGCTTCCCGGAAAGATCCAGCGTTTCGGCCAAGGCTTTAAGAAGATCAAGATCTCCCTCTCGATAGGCGTGCTGCAACGTGGACCAGATCTGCTTCCCGCGCTCTGCTTTTTCCCCACCCACGTCGGGGTGGTAATGCTGGCAAATCCGGCGGTACAGGTGCTTCAGTTCACGGTAATGCTCCGGCTTCATCCATTCCACGGTGTCCAACAGACCGATGGAGTGGCGCAGCTCGCGCTCCTTCTCCTTGACCTCAATGTGAAATTTCTCAAACTCTATACGTATTTCCTCATTGAGGCGTTCAAGCCGTTCAGCGGTAACGGTTTTGCCGCGGTTGATGTCCGCTTGCAAGATCGAGATGCGCCGCCTCAGTTCCGCCAATTCGACATCCAGAAGAAATAGCTCATGTTCCAGGTATCCGATATCACGGTTATACCTGGCCAGGAGCAGGTCTCGTTCGTTGTAAAGCAGAGATTCATGTTCTTCTATGAGCGCACTGAGTTTCTTGCGCAACGCATCGATCTCCTCGAGTTTTGCAGACACGGAAGGGTGCAAAATCAGATCACTACGTTCTTCGCTGACACCCATTACTTACATCTCCCTTAGCGTACAGGTCACTTCACTATCCGATGTCCAAGGACCAGGATGCAGGTTATCAGGTAAAGGATATTCAACGGGTCAGTTTTCCGTAAACTCTTAACAGTACAGTCTTGCTTGTGCCGATACTTGGCTCTTGAAATGTATATTGAATAAATTGGTGCCGGAGAGGTGATTCGAACACCCGACCTACTGATTACGAATCAGTTGCTCTACCGACTGAGCTACCCCGGCACTGATTGGGTTTATAACGCGCCCGGGCGGGTGTTGTACAGTTGCAGTGAGTGCCTTTCGGGCGAAATCATCGGAACGGATGATTTTTCACCGCCTTGCATCCTCATAATTCATCCTGTGCCCGCAAAGGCCGGGTTGATAGGCACCAAGCATCTACCAGCCGTAGGGAACCATTTTAGGCGGGACTGTGGGGTTGGCCATCAGCTCGCACACGAGATCGGCAGAGGCGATGCTCATTGCAATCCCTGACCGGAAATGCCCGGCGTTCATGTACAGGTTCTCGTATTCCGGGTGTGCACAGATGTAGGGGGTCTCGCGCATTGTCCCGGGTCGCAGCCCGGTCCAGTGGTCCACCAGTTCGGCTTCTTCCAGCGCGGGACAACGCTGGATGGCCCATGTGCGAATCACGTCTTTGGCCTCTTCGGTCACGGTGCGGTCAAACCCTACGTGTTCCATCGTGCTGCCACACAGGATATAGGGATCTTCGCGGGGTACCAGGTAGCGCTCGTCTTGCACGAGGATGTGTGACATCAGGCGCTGCTGGGTTCTGAACAACAGAATTTGTCCACGTACCGGAACGATATCCGTACGGGCCTCACTGAGCGTCTTTAGAAGTTGCTGGACCCAGGCACCGCTACAGACAACCACCTGGCCGGCCGCCACGGTGCCCTGGGGCGTGTCAGCCCCGGTGACTTTCCCGGCCCGCACGGGCAACGCCCTGACCTCGGTACTCTCGAAAATTTTCACGCCGTGCAGGACCAGAGATTCTCTCAGGGCATCCATCAGCAGGCGCGGCTGCAGCTGCATCGCCGACGGTATTCGAATGGCGCCCTCCAGTGTATTTGCAAGATGGGGCTCCAGGCGTGCCAGCTGTGCCTGGTCAAGGACCTCGATCGAGGCGTCGTGGTTGCGGGCCCAGTCCAGGGCGCGCTCGCGTTCATCGGTGTTGGCCACGAGCATCCCGCAGTGCAGCAGCCCGCAGTTGACCCCGGTTTCCTCCTGCAGTTGTGCCACAAGGTTCGGGAAGGCCGATTCGCTGGCTTCGATCAGTGCGCCCGCGGCGGCATTCTGGCGCCAGGGATGAAATGAGGCCAGGATCCCTGCGGCGGCCCAACTGGATTCCCCGCCCAACCGGTTTTTCTCGAGCAGGGCCACCTTCAGTCCTGCCAGTTGCAGGGTGCGCGCGGTCATCATGCCAATCAGACCGCCGCCAATTACAACTGCATCGTAGGCCATGTACACTGTTGAACTATTCAAAAAGATTGCAGATTATACCGGGTGTGTATCCCGCCTGTGTGAAGGAAAGCCGCATGCAAATCATTCTGAATGGCCGTGAAGAAGACATCGCCGATGGGCTGACGGCCGGTGAACTGATTGAAGGGTTGGGACTTGGCGGTCGGCGAATCGCCATCGAGGTCAACCGCGAGGTCGTGGTGCGCAGCACGTTTTCCACCCATGTGCTGCAGGCAGGAGATCACGTGGAGATTATCCATGCCATCGGCGGCGGTTAGGGGATGGTATGGCAGGAAGTCGGGGGCGCAGGCTCGATCCCGGCGATGAGGACTTGGAATACGCTCAAGGCGAGCGATAGAACGGATAGGTAAATCTTGAAAAACAGAGGAAAGAAGCCGGTGGCGTGGTCCGCCCTGCTGGACCGTCACGATGTCCTGATACTGGACACGGAGACGACCGGCCTGGGTCAAAGGGACGAAGTGGTTGAAGTGGCCGTGACCAATACCCGCGGCGAGGTCCTGTTCAACGAACTGATCCGCCCGATTTGCGAGATTGGTGAATCGGCCACCCGGATCCACGGGATTACCAATGCGATGGTGGCGGTTCGGCCAAGCTACCGTCATCTGCATGACCAGCTGATGCAGGTGCTCGGCCCTGCCTCGGCCGTCTGTGCCTGGAACGCGCCCTTTGACCGTCGCCTGCTGGAGCAGTCCGCATCCCGGTACGGGCTGGAGTTACCCAAGATCCGGTGGCGTGATCTGGTATCCGACCATCGCAGCATGTTCCCGCATTACACGAGCCATCGCCTGCTGGAAGTGGCGCGAAGCCAGGGCGTTGCCACGGTCCAGGACCACCGCGCACTGGGAGACTGCAAGATCACGCTGGCCGTGGTCCGGGCGCAGGCCCAGGCCAGCTGACAGCGATTTCCGATCGCACGGTTTGCAACGCCCAGGCCGACATTGGGCAGCTCAGACAGTGATATGATAGGGGCCCTGTTCGGCGATCCGATCCGACCACGCGAAAAACAACAAACTGATGACTGTAAACCCCTCAACAGACTCCGTTGCACAAGAGCCTGCGGATGCGCTGATGGTCGCTGGCAAGGGCTACCATTCCCGCTTGCTGGTGGGCACCGGTAAGTACAAGGACCTGCGGGAAACCCGGGATGCGATCGTTGCCAGCGGCGCACAGATCGTGACGGTGGCGATTCGAAGAACCAATATCGGACAAGACAAGGACGCGCCCAATCTGCTCGATGTCCTGCCCCCCGAGCAGTTCACCCTCTTGCCGAACACGGCCGGGTGTTACAGTGCCAAGGAAGCCGTGCGCACCTGCCGGCTTGCACGTGAGTTGCTGGATGGACACGCGCTGGTCAAGCTCGAGGTACTGGGGGATGAGAAGTCCCTGTATCCGAATGTCGTTGAAACCTTGCAGGCTGCCGATACCCTGATCAAGGAAGACTTCCAGGTCATGGTCTATACGAATGATGACCCGGTGATTGCCCGCCAGCTTGAAGCCATGGGCTGTGTGGCGGTCATGCCACTGGCGGCTCCGATCGGCTCGGGCCTCGGCATCAGAAACCCGGGCAATATCCTCGATATTGTCGAGCACGCCCGCGTACCCATCCTGGTCGATGCCGGCGTCGGCACGGCCTCGGATGCCTCGGTGGCCATGGAGCTGGGCTGCGACGGAGTCCTTATGAATACCGCCATTGCCATGGCCCGCAACCCGGTACTGATGGCCAAGGCCATGCGCCATGCCGTGATAGCCGGGCGCGAGGCCTTTCTCGCCGGGCGCATGCCGAAACGCCGCCATGCCACGGCCTCCTCTCCCCTGGAGGATGTTCTCGCTTGAACCCGGTGGCCCGGCGACAGAACACGCCATTCCCGATTCGCAGCTATGTCCTTCGCGAAGGACGCTTCACAAAAAGCCAGCGAGCCGCACTCAAGAACTACTGGCCGGCGTACGGAGTGGACCCGGGACCGGGCACGCTTGATGTGCGCACCCTTTATGCCACCACGCAGCCGCTCGTGCTGGACATCGGCTTTGGAGACGGAGAGGCATTGGCCCTGTTGGCACAGCACCATCCGCAACTGAATTTCCTGGGAGTGGAGGTCTACCGGCCAGGCATCGGTGCCTTGCTGCAAAGGATCGCAAGCGCCCGACTTGAAAATGTTCGCGTGGTACACGGGGATGCGATGGCCGTGCTGGACGAATACCTTGCTCCCGGGTGTCTGGCAGCCGTACTGATCTGGTTTCCGGACCCCTGGCCAAAACGACGCCACCACAAGCGCCGCCTGGTGCAGCCGCCGTTCATCCACCAGGTCGGTGAGAAACTTGAAAGTGGTGGCGAGCTGAGTGTGGCCACGGACTGGCAGTCCTATGCCGATCACATCCGGTCGGTGCTGGCGGCCTGCGAGGTGTTTGAAAAAGCCAAGGGCCCTGGCCTGATTGGTCAACGGCCTTCCACGAAGTTTGAACGCCGCGGGCTTCGACTCGGCCACCGGGTGTTCGAGCAGGTGTATCGAAAGCGAGGCTAGGCTTTCAGGGGCGTATCTGCATGCAAACGCCGCGCCGGGCATTCGTGTTCTTTGGCCAGCGGGCAGCGTTCTCTTTCGCAGTGCTTGATGTTTTTCCAGGCAAATTCGATGGCACGCTCATCCGAGCGGTAGAAATGATCCAGCCAGTCGGGGCCTGCGAAACCCGTGCGCACGAATACATCCATGACCTGGCGCTTGGTGCGTGCAAACACCAGGCGTACATCCAGTGCCACCAGGCGCAAGGATAGCTGGTGCAGCATGTCCTCCCCGGTCGCATCGATATCCGTGATGGCTTCGGCATCGATGATGATGAACTTCAGCTCCGGTTTCGCGGCCACGCGTTCCAGCACCTTGGCCTCAAAGTACATGGCGCTGGCAAAAAACAGCGGCCCTTCAAAGCGCAGTACGGAGATCTTGGGGCAGGTCTTGAGAATGTTGGCCTGCGCGTCCCGCAAAGTACCGTCGGAATGGCGCGACAGTACCGAGATATGGGGGTGCATGGTTCGGTACATGAAAAGACCCAGCGACAGCACGACACCGATGAAGATGCTTTGTTCAAGATGCGGGGCCAGGGCCAGGGTCAGCACGAAGGTCAGGATCGCGATCACGCCGTCGTGGGGGTGCACGCGAAGAGCATACTTGATCTGTTTGATGCGGATCAGGTTGATCACGGCGGAAATGATCACGGCCGCCAGTGTCGCCTGCGGCAGGTAATACAGGTACTGCGCAAAATGCAAAAGGATCAGCGAGAGCGCCACGATGAGCCCGGTCACGATCGCGGCAAATCCGGTCTTGGCCCCTGCGGTCATGTTGACTGCCGAGCGTGAGAACGAACCTGCAACCGGATAGGCTCCGGACAGGCCTGAAACAATGTTTCCCAGGCCCTGGCCGACCAGGCCCTGGTTGGCATCAATGCGCTGTCGGGTCTGTACGGCAATGGCCTTGGCAATGGAGATCGCCTCCATGTACCCCACCACTGCAATGACGATGGCCTTACCGATCAGGCTGGCAGCGGTCGCCATGTCGACATCTGGAATGCTCAGCACGGGCAGGCCTGCCGGTACGATGCCCACTATTTTCCCGCCGAGACCCTCGTAGTCGATCAGCAGGGAAGCAATACTGGTGACGATGACGGCGATCAGCACACTGGGTACTTTCGGGGCGTAGTGCTTGAGTCCGAAAATAATGACCAGGGCCACGATGCCCATGACGAGCGTCGGGAAGTGGGTGTGCTGGGCGGCCTCGACCAGCACGTTCCAGATCGTAATGTAGAAATGATCGCTGGTTTCTGCGGTCACCCCGAAGAGCTTGGATAACTGCGAAGTCGCGATGATGATGGCGGCCGCATTGGTAAAGCCGATGACCACCGGATGCGAGAGAAAGTCGACCAGCACGCCAAGGCGCAGCAGGCCCAGTGACATCTGGAAAACGCCGACCAGGATGGCCAGGATGGCCGCATACACTACAAAGCCTTCCGGGTTGGCTGCCGCCAGAGGTTCCAGTGCGGCTGCCGTCATCAGTGAAACCACGGCAACCGGACCCGTCTGCAGTTGACGCGAAGAGCCGAACATGGAGGACACGATGACCGGCAGGAAGGAAGCATACAGGCCGTAGTAGGGCGGCAAGCCGGCAAGTTGCGCATAGGCCATGGACTGTGGAATCAGTACCAGCGCTACGGTCAGCCCGGCGACACAGTCCTTCCATACGACCGAAGGATCCTTGAGTTCCCGGATCCAACTCAGGTAGGGGACGAAGCGACGGATAATCTCGTGCGTGTATTGTTGAGCTGTGATCAACAAGTCCTCCTGGTGACGTCGGTCAGTCCTTCAGTTTCCCTGCTCATCGTGTATGCACAGCGGGATGTGGCGCCTTGCATACGCATGGCGGTAACGGGCACAACCCGCACGTTGCATGCAACGACCCGATTCCGTGAATACGGCGGACTCAGGCATGGATGAGTTTACGGGCTATCCATGGAGAAGTCAGGATTTTCCTTGCCGGGGTCGATCACGGAGTTCCCCCCTGAATCTGGAAAGCAGCATTCCTGATTATACGAAAATATGGACACGAAATATAAGGTTCTGGCCGCCCCGGGTCCGGGTGGGCTCGTTGAGCACATGGAGTCAGCGACGGACAGGGAATACTGTCTTTTGCCTGCCTTGAATCTGCAGCATGCCCGCGGGTGATGGAAATGGATTCAGGGGTTCCACCCCTGCTTTTGCCAACCTGGGTTCGGCAAGGTCTCGACCACCTCGAAACTGATGAGGTCCCGGTAGGTGCGCCCATAACGGTCGGTAGTGGATACGGTCAGCGTGTGTGCACCTGGAGTCAGCGTGCTCGGCAGGTCGGCTCGCCACAGGTGACTGGAATGGTCGGTGAGAAAGTTGCGTTTGAGTGGCCCGGGCCGAAGCCCCTTCCAGGCGACTCCCTGCCAGGTGCTGAAGCCGGCGGTTTGCTCACCGCCCTGCGTTGAGCGATAGGCCACCCGGCCGACGGTGGACTGGAGGGCAAGCGCCACGGGATCTGCATAGTCCACGCCCGAATGCCTGGCTTCACCGTTTCCTGCCTGGGTCCTGTGCGCCACGATTTTTTCTCCATCGACCAAGGCGTGCACCGTGCTGTCTCTGGACCCGTTCCACACGTTCACGGCGACCCAGGTTCCCGCCTCCAGGTCCTCCAGGGTCAACAGGTGCGGATCGCCTAGATCATGGATGGTGACGGCCGGGATTTGATCCCAGCTACCACTGGTGGCCGTGGTGTAATCCAGGAGTTTCCGGGCCCAGCTTCGAAAGCGCGGCGTATTGAAACCGGCATGGAACTGCGCATCCTCCTTGGCATGAAAGCGGATGAACGTATCGGTATAGGAAGACCCGTTGAAATCGATCCGGTAATAACCGCGAGGTGATCCAAGGCGTTGTGTCGCACGCGGGACGCCCTGATCATCCAGGTCGCCCGACCACCAGCTGCCGGACACCGCACCGGTAATGATCTGGTGGAACTGCGCAGATCCGGTGCCGGTATTCTTTTGCCAGCCGAAGTAGCTCTCGCCCGGGAGGATCTGCTCCGTGGTATGGGTGTGACCGGCCAGCCCGAGTGTCGGTCGTCCCTGCACGATCCGGTACAGGGCATGCAGGTTATCGGTCTGGTGCTTGGACAATGTGCTGTCCGAGAAGCTTGCAAAGGGGATGTGTGTAAACAGCACAATGAGCTTGTTTTTCGGGACATGGGCCAGGTCGTTTTCAAGCCACTCGAGTTGGCGTTGCGAGATCACACCGTTATAGGTCGGGCTGCGGTCGGTTGCACAGAACGGATGTGGATCAACGCCGTTGCACGGGTAGCGCACGTTGTCCAGCCCGACGAAGTGAACCTGCCCGATATCAAAGGAGTAATATTCCGGACCCCATTCGCGCCGGAAGGTGTCAAAAGAGTGCTGGTCGGTCTCTGCATCAAGATCGAGATCATGGTTGCCGCCGACAAAATACTGGGGAACTCCACCGAGCGCGGTAATGCGTTTGAATCGGGGATAGAGCGAAAGATCATCCCCCATGACATCCCCTGTGAAAATCAGGCACTCGGTAGCGGTATTGTCCCGTTCGGCCAGCAGCTTGCCAGCGGTCTCGCGCACGTAGCCGAGTTCGGCATGTGTGTAGGCCTGTGTGTCGCCAAACACGAGACAGGAGAACCGGTCCCTGACCGAGTCCTTGATCAATGGGAAGTTGACCGCCTGTGGCAGGGGGCCGGTCGGGGCAATGCCACCGAAGCGCAAGTCCGGTGAGCCGGCAATCTTGTGAATATAGGAAAACTGCGGGACCATTTCATCGTTAACCGGTGTCACATAACCGGCAGGTTTAGTGATGAAAAGATTCATGTCGTCATAGGCAGGCAGCTCATAGCCACCATCGGCGCGTGTGGTGACGACCTCACGTCCATTGGAGACCATGACCCCTGCAATTCCGGTCTCGCCCGGATCGTGCCTGGAATTGCGGTTGGCATCCAGGAACACCGTACCGCGCGCCTGATCGACTGGCGCACCCGTGCGCAGCGCTTCGACGGAACCCCTGTAGGCAACCTCCTTGGCCACCGCTCCAGTGGCCAGCAATAGCAGGCTGATGGTGGTGGAAAGAAAACGGTTCATGGGGATGCTGCTGTGCGCTGGGTGCCGACCTGGAAGATGGAAGATTCAGAGCGAATCTACCTGCAGTGTCGAGCGATGTCGAGTCGCTGCACCTGCTTAACCGCAAGTCCTCGTAGATCATGATATTCTTGGTAATGACACCCGGGACGTGCAAGGCCCGTGGAGTAGGAGGTGCGAACTGTGCTCATGTGTGCAAGCCTGAGGAGGCGATCGATGATTTACCGGCGGGCACTGCATACCCTGTTGAAATCCGTTTATTCGCATCCGCAGCCGGTGTATACGGTCCATGGCTGAGCCCTTCAAGTTTGCCGCCGCATCGGGCCAGTCATCGCGTGAACTGGTCAATGACTGCCTGCGCCAACTGGGCGATGTGCGCGGTAAGTTCCGGCTGGGATTCTTGTATGCCAGTGATCACTTGTGCAGCGATCTGGAAAATGTCGTCGGCCGGCTGAAGCAGGAAACAGCGATCCAGGACTGGATCGGGACGGTCGGGGTGGGTCTTTGCAGTACGGGCTGTGAATACTATGACCAGGCCGCGCTGGTGGTGATGCTGGCGGATTTCAAGCGCCAGGACTACACGATCGTCGGGACCCGGGACCTGGGTGAGGATCAGTTACTCGAACAGGTGTCCAGTTTCTGCAAGGAAGAATTGCCCCATGTCGGGATTGTCCATGGCGATCCCAGCAATCCCTCCACCCCGGGTCTGATCGAAAAGATTTCGGATGCCGTACCCACGGCCTACCTGGTTGGTGGACTGACTTCTTCGAGTTCCCAGAATCACCAGATTGCAGGTGAAATAATCAACGGAAGCGTATCCGGGATCTTCTTCTCGCCACAGGTCAATACACTGGTGGGTCACACCCAGGGCTGCACGCCGCTGGATGTGCAGCATGTGATTACCAAAGCCGATCGGAACCTGCTGCTCGAGCTCGATCACCGCCCAGCCCTGGATGTATTTCGTGAGGATATCGGTGAGGTCCTGGCGAAAGACCTGCACAAGATAGCCGGGTATATTTTTGCCGGCCTGCCGATCGAGAATTCTGATACGGGGGACTACCTGGTACGCAACATCGTCGGCATCGATGAGCAGGAAAAGATCATTGCAGTCGGAGATTACCTGGTCGAAGGCAGCAAGTTCATGGCTTGCCGGCGCGACGGAAACAGTGCACGGGAGGACATGCTGCGCATGCTGGGGACCATGAAATCACGCATGCAGGGATACCCGCGGGGAGGTGTATACTACACCTGCCTTGGCAGAGGCCGTCATCAGTTTGGAGAAAATTCTGAAGAACTCAAGATGATCCAGGATACGCTGGGAGATTTTCCTCTGGTCGGTTTTTTTGCAAACGGCGAGATTTTCAACAACCGCCTGTACGGCTATACCGGTGTTTTGACACTGTTTACCTGAGCTTGATATGCAGTACGCCCCGCTTGGAAATTCCGATCTGAATGTCAGCAGGATTTGCCTGGGGACTATGACCTTCGGTGAGCAGAATACCGAAGACGAGGCCCATGACCAGTTGGACTGTGCGATTTCCAAAGGGGTCAATTTCATTGATACGGCGGAGATGTACCCGGTGCCGTGCCGCGAAGAAACACAAGGGCTCACGGAACAGTACATCGGTACCTGGCTGAAGAAATTCGGCCGCCGCGAGGAGCTTATCCTGGCCTCCAAAGTAGCCGGGCCGGGCATGATGGAGTATCTGCGCAACGGGCCGCAGCTTACGCCTGAACATATCGAAGCCGCACTCGAGGCGAGTCTGAAGCGTCTGCAGACGGACTACATTGACCTGTACCAGGTGCACTGGCCCGCAAGAAACACCAATTTCTTTGGCAAGCTTGGGTATGAGTCCGACCCCGAAGAGTCCGCGGTCCCGATTGAAGAGACCTACGCCTGTCTTTCCCGGGCAGTGGAACAGGGCAAGGTCCGGTATATCGGGGTCAGCAACGAGACCCCATGGGGGGTGATGCGCTACCAGGCGCTCGCCAGTGAACATGCGTGGCCAGGCGTGATCAGCGTGCAGAATCCGTACAGCCTGCTGAATCGCACCTACGAAATCGGCCTGGCTGAAATCTCCCATCGGGAAAACATCGGGCTGCTCGCCTATTCACCGCTCGGATTTGGCGTGCTCTCGGGCAAGTACCTGGATGGCAATGCGCCTGCCGATGCCCGCCTGACCCGCTATACATACTTTGACCGCTATACCAGTGAGGTCGCCGTGCAGGCCACTCGCGCCTATGTGGAGCTGGCGCGCGAACAGGGCCACACACCCAGCCAGATGGCCCTCGCATTTGTGAATTCACGTCCCTTCCTTGCCGCCAACATCATCGGCGCTACCAGCCTGCAACAACTGGAAGAGGATATCGACAGCATCGACCTGACTCTCTCAGATGAGACCCTTGGGAAAATCGAACAGCTGCACAGCCAACACCCCAATCCCTGCCCGTAAAGGGCGGAATGCAAGTAAAGGCACTGCGCTGTGTGCAGCTCAGTCCGTATCCCGGGCGAGCATGAATTCCACAGCTTCGGACAAATCCTCGAAGACCAGCATGTCACGAGGCAACTGCTTGCTGCGCGATGTAACCGACCCGTTCCCGGTTCGCACCAGTACAGGCTCAAGGCCGTAGGCCAGCGCCGCCTGAATATCGCGCAGTGAATCCCCGATCAACGGCGCCTGCGAAAGCGACAGGCCGGAACGGTGCTCGATCTCGGCCAGCATTCCCGGATTCGGTTTGCGGCACTCGCCCTCCAGATACGGACAGATGAAAATTCCGTCCAGGTAGCCTCCATAGCGGGCGAGCTCCGATAACATTTTCCGGTGAATCTGGTTCAGGTCTGCGTAATCGAGCAGCTTGCGCGCGATTCCGGATTGGTTGGAGGCAACAAAGACCTTGACCTTGGCATGGTTCAACCGGGTAATCGCCTCAAGGCTGCCCTCGATCGCCACCCACTCCTCAGGGGACTTGATGAACTCATCCGAGTCCTCGTTGATGACGCCGTCGCGGTCAAGTACAACTACTTTCAGTGCATTCATCGCTACGCCGTTCAGGTTTGCAGTCGCGAGATATCGGCAACATGCATGAACAGGGCATCTATTCTTGCCAGCAGTGCAATCCGGTTGGATTTAAGTGCCTCGTTATCATCCATGACCATGACCCGGTCAAAAAATGTATCTATCGGCTGGCGCAGCTCTGCGAGCCGAAGCAATGCCTGCTCGTATTCCCGCTGCTGGAAAAGAGTTTCGACATCACGGGAAAGTGCCTCGATGGCCCGATGCAAAGCGGTTTCTGCATCTTCCTGGAAAAGTCCTGTTTTGACAGCCCGGGCCTCGCCGGTGCCGGCTTGTTTCAGAATATTGCGGATGCGCTTGTTCGCTGCCGCCAGGGCGTCGGCCTCCTCCAGTTTGCGGAAGCGGTCCACAGCATCGATACGTGCAGCGATATCACTGGGGCTGACAGGACGGTTAGCGAGCACGGCATCAATCACATCGTGTGCAATATCACGTGCGGAAAAATAGGCGTACAAGCGCTTGATCATGTATTCGTGGATTTCATGGACAACACCGTCGGTATCCGGCTTCTTTGGAAACAGTGCGACGGCCTGTTTCAGGGTTGCGGGAAGATCGATGCTCAGCCCGGATTCCACCAGGATGCGTAACACGCCAAGGGCTGCGCGGCGCAATCCATAGGGATCTTTCAGGCCGGTCGGTTTTTTCCCGATGGCAAAAATCCCGGCCAGGGTATCCAGCTTGTCGGCAATGGCGAGTACTTGTCCGGGAACACTTTGTGGCAGGTCACCGCCGGCCTGTCGCGGCAGATACTGCTCCTCAAGGGCCTGTGCAACCGCATCATTTTCCCCCTCATGCAAAGCCATGTAGCGCCCAGCAGTCCCCTGCATCTCAGGGAGCTCACCAACGATCTCGCTCAACAGGTCACACTTGCTGAGGTGGGCCGCACGCTCACAGGTCTCCCTGTCTGCTCCGACTTCCTCGCCAATCTGCTGGGCCAGCTTGCCGATGCGCCGGGTCTTGTCGTACAGGCTGCCGAGTTCTTTTTCGAATACGACGGCTTTCAGATTTTCCAGTCGGGATTCAAGCGGTCGGCTCAGATCACGTTGCCAGAAAAAGCTGGCATCTTCAAAACGCGGGATGATCACCTTTTCATTGCCATGGCGGACCTGCTCGGGGGCGGTGCTGTCGATATTGCTGAGCATAATGAATTTCGCCAGCAGACTTCCCGCTTGATCGACCAGGGGAATATATTTCTGCTTGTCCTGCATGGTGATGATAAGGACTTCCCGAGGGACCTTGAGAAAGCGTTCATCGAACTCGCCCAGCAGGGCCTGCGGCCATTCCACCAGTCCGGTAATCTCATCAAGCAGGGTCTGCGTATGCACGGGTTTCGCCTGGATGCCGGCAGCGAGTGCATTCACCTGTTTGAGTATTTCTTCCTGTCGCGCGGCAAAATCGGCGAGCACATGCCCTTTGGTTTCCAGTAGCTTGCAGTACTGTGCGGGTTTGCCCACCTTGAGTGCTTTCTTGCAGTGAAACCGGTGTCCATAGGTCATGGCGCGACTGGCTACGCCAAATGCATGCACCGGTACGGACACTGTTCCGTACACCACCACCAGCCAGCGTACCGGGCGGACAAACTCGTCATCGTCCGCATTCCAGCGCATGCGCTTTTGAACCGAGAGCTTGCTGAAAGTGGCCGCGAGCAGTTCGGGTAAAAGAGCCTGGGTCTCGAGGCCCGCCTGTTGTTCGCGAAATACCAGCTTCGGCTCACCGGAGTTCGATTCGATATGCAGCTGGTCCACCTCTGTGTCACAGGCGCGTGCGAAACCGGTGGCTGCGGCCGTGGGCCGACCGGCCTCATCAAAGGCAATGGATTTTGTTGGCCCCCATCGCTCGATGGAACGGTCCGGTTGCCGGCTATCCAGCTGCTCCACGACCACGGCCAGGCGCCGGGGGGTGCAATAGACCCTGTGTACGCTGAAGCCCAGCGCAGCCTCATCGAGCTGCTCGCACAGGACTTCACCGAGTTCAGTGGCCTGGTTCAACACCAGTCTAGCGGGTAAGTCTTCAGTTCCAAGCTCGACCAGCAGGTCCTTTTTGTCCGTCATGATGCAGAAGGTTCCAGCAGTGGGAAACCCATGGCTTCGCGGCGCGCTAGATAGGCTCCGGCAACAGCCTGGGCCAGCTTGCGTATGCGCAGGATATATTGCTGGCGCTCGGTGACCGAGATGACCTGGCGGGCGTCCAGCAGGTTGAAGGTATGCGAGCACTTGAGGACATGATCATAGGCTGCTACAGGCAACTCGAGCCCGACCAGCTTGCGGCATTCCTGTTCGCTGGACTCGAATGTCCGAAACAGCAGGTCCACGTCGGCATGTTCGAAATTATATGCGGATTGTTCGACCTCATTTTGATGGTACAGATCGCCATAGCGAATGGTGCGTCCACCACTGCTGGTCCACTCCAGGTCATACACACTGGCAACGTTTTGCAGGTACATGGCGATTCGTTCCACACCGTACGTGATTTCGCCAGTGATCGGCTTGCAATCCAGCCCCCCGACCTGCTGGAAGTAGGTGAACTGGGAGATTTCCATGCCGTTCAGCCAGACTTCCCAGCCGAGCCCCCAAGCCCCAAGCGTAGGGGATTCCCAGTCATCTTCGACAAAGCGGATGTCGTGGATGAGCGGGTCGATGCCGAGTGCGGTCAGCGATTGCAGGTACAGGTCCTGAATGGCATCGGGAGCGGGTTTGAGTACCACCTGGAACTGAAAGTAACGCTGCAGGCGGTTCGGGTTATCGCCGTAACGGCCGTCGGTGGGCCGTCGGCAGGGCTGCGGGTAGGCAGCCCGCCAGGGCTCAGGGCCGATGGCGCGCAGGAAGGTCGCAGGATGAAAGGAACCGGCCCCCATTTCCATATCGTAGGGCTGCTCGATCACACAGTCCTGGTCCGCCCAGAACTGTTCCAGGCAGGCTATCAGGTCCTGCAGCGATGTGGTGTCGGGTGGCGGCATAGTCTCGATCACGTGCAGTGCAGGGTGAGTATACTTGCTGCACCCTGCAATTCCGAGCCGCCCATCCGGGAGAAACGCTCAGCTGTCAGGGACCGGAGACTTTCCCGTCCTGGCACGAGGCCGCCGTGCCATGGAAGTGGCAGGGTCCTGTTTATCGGATGAGTCGCAGGATCGCACAAGGGCTTTGAATTCCATTAAGGCCCGCCTTTGCGGGTATTCTTGCACCATTTTAGTGAATCAATGCATTAAATTAGTGCACCCACAGGCCATCCCGGCACTGCCTATTCTAGAAAAGCTGCGTATAATGGC
>JAPOQE010000086.1 GCA_026710875.1 Gammaproteobacteria bacterium
GGCCACGACTGATCACTCCGGAGCTGTTCGATGTCGTCACCGTCAAGCCCGAACACATGTCCGCTGCCAAGCTCGGGACGTATATCGATTACCTGGAGGATAACGGGCTGAACTCGCAACGTTACCAACTGGCCTACTACAACCGGTTTGCCGTACCACTTTCGGGACTGGCGATGCTGTTGCTGGCGGTGCCGTTCGTATTTCGCCCTGTGCGCTCCGGAGGACAGGGCCAGCGCATGGCCCTTGGCATTGGTATTGCCGTGGCCTACAACCTGCTGAGCCGCATGCTGGGGAATGCCAGTGTTGTGTACGGTGTGCCGGCGCTTCTGGGCGCATTCTTCCCGGTATTGCTGGTGCTCGTGATCACGTATGTGGTCTACCGGAGAATGCTCTGGGTTTAAAGGCGCACCAGCCTCGTCTTCGAGACGATATCGTGCCAGGTGCGCGATTGTGCATCGAACAGCACCCAGAAATACCCCAGCCCCAGGGGGAGCCAGGAGATGATGGCCACTGTGAACCGCACAAGGGCGGTCTTCCAGCTGACCTGCGCACCATCGGTTCCGACCACCTTGAATTTCCAGCTTCGCATTCCCAGCGTCTGTCCACCGTGGGTCCAGCACCAGGCAAAAAAGATAAACGAAAGTACCAGCAGGTATCCCTGGTACACGATAAACAGGGAATGCCCGGGATGGATTTTGAACGGGATCACGACTGCAAATGAGGCGAAGTAAAGAAACGTGAACAACAACAGGAAATCGTACAGGATGGCGGCAAAATGACGCACGAGTGAAACCGGATGACCGTTTGATGAAAGCGCCTCGCCCATGTGGAGAGTATAGAATACCTGCCAGTTGATTATGCGATTTGAAGTTCATACACTGCCTGAAGCCGCACCGCAAAGGTGTGGGCGTGGACGAAGGGGTGAACCGGGAGCAGCGTATGCTTGGGCCAGCTAGCATCAACTTTGGACATGTAGGTATGTATTGCCCTGGCTGCAACCCTTTTCCACTTACTTTGCAGGACTGCGCCTCCCGAATCCCGTGCGGGCTGTACGCCGGCGGGCGACCAGGCCCCAGGGTATGAGCGAATCCGCTTCGGACCTTTCCGAGATCGAGGCCTTCCTGGACAGCCTGTGGGTGGAGCATGGACTGAGTGAGAATACGCTTCGCGCCTACCGCAATGACCTGGTCGGTCTGTCGCGCTGGCTATCTCGTACTGCTCCAGGCATCACGCAGGCACACCGGGAACACCTGCTCGACTACCTGTCGTACCGTGTGCAGCAAGGCAGCAAACCCCGTTCTTCAGCACGCCTGTTGTCCAGCATCCGGCGCTTCTACCGCTACCTTGTACGACAGGGCACGGTTCAAAATGATCCCTCTGCGCAGATCGAGTATCCCAAGTTGGGGCGCGCACTCCCCGGGACACTGACAAAAGAGGAAGTGGAGCAGTTACTGGACGCCCCCGATACCCGGACCGCCCACGGAGTGCGAGACCGGGCCATGCTGGAAATGCTGTATGCCTGTGGGCTTCGCGTCAGTGAACTGGTCGGCCTGACGCTGTACCAGGTCAACCTCAACCAGGGGGTCATCCGCGTACTGGGCAAGGGCAGCAAGGAGCGCCTGATCCCCTTTGGTGAGCAGGCCGGTGAGTGGGTGAGCGAGTACGTCAAGGGTGCCCGCGCAGACCTGCTGAAATCCGGGCACCAGTGCGATGCCCTGTTCGTGACCAATCGCGGCTCGGCCATGACACGTCAGGCGTTCTGGTACGTGGTTCGAAAATATGCGGTCAAGGTCGGCATCGACAAGCATCTTTCGCCGCACACCCTGCGTCATGCCTTTGCAACGCACCTGCTCAATCACGGGGCAGATTTACGGGTGGTGCAGATGTTGCTGGGCCACAGTGACCTCTCTACCACGCAGATTTATACCCATGTCGCCCAGGCCAGGCTGCAGGAGTTGCATCGCAAGCATCACCCGCGTGGATGAGGGCTGCCTGGGTTTGCAGGAATTAATTTTTACCGTGGCAGTCTCACGTGGTGTACTATTTCGAACCTTGTAGTCAGCAGCACGGAGTCATCATGCGCAGCCCAATCCTTCTAGCTCTCACCTTGATCTTTTGCGCAGGTCCTGTCTTTGCGGGGCAAGCCGAGGATATTGCAACGATCGAACAACGGTTACAGCAGTTTGTGCCCGAGAAACCCTCCTCGATCCGGCCTGCAGAAGCGCCCGGGTTCTATGAAGTCATGTACGGGACCGAGGTGCTGTACGTTTCCGGCGATGGCCGTTACGGAATCCAAGGTGATCTGATCAATCTGGATACCGGGCAAAACCTTACCGAGGCCGCACGTGCCATGGTTCGTAAAGGTATGATAGAGGACACGGACGAGGCCCAGATGCTTGTGTATTCCCCGGAGAACCCACGTCATACCCTGACGGTATTTACCGATATTGACTGCGGATATTGCCGCAGGATGCATTCGGAAATGGCGGAGCTGCATGACCATGGCATTGAAATCCGCTACCTGATGTTTCCAAGGAGCGGGCTGGATACACCCTCGTACGATAAAGCGGTCAACGTGTGGTGTGCTGACGATCCGCTGATATCGCTGACCCAGGCCAAGGCAGGCGAGGAGATCCCGCAGGCCGATTGCGAGCACCCGGTCGATTCGCAATACCAGCTCGGAAAGCAGGTGGGAGTGACCGGTACTCCGGCGATCCTCACCGAAGACGGTTTGATGATCCGGGGCTACCAGCCGCCTGGTGAACTCGCTGCGACACTGGATGCGATCGCCAAGAAGAACACCGCTCCTTGAACGGGAAACAGGGCTTGCTGGATGCACAGGACAGCCGTGCCGGACACAGGTGAAACGCCAGGCAAGCCGAAAATTTGATAACGCGCAAACACGTGCAGGATATTCTTCCCCCATCGATTTGATTTCTTTGGCCCTGGTTCGTATCACAATTTGCCGGGCGCATCGGTCCCGGTTTAGCATGGCTGGAATTCCAGACAAGACCGTTTTCCATAGGTTAATAGAAATCATGACCCGCAGGATTGCCTCATGAGCAGCCGATATGATGCCTCGGGAATCGAGGTGCTGAGCGGTCTTGACCCGGTACGCAAGCATCCCGGGATGTACACGGACATCGCACGTCCGAATCACCTTGCCCATGAACTGATCGACAACAGTGTCGATGAAGCCATCTCGGGCCATGCCAGGCGCATTGATATCACCTTGTATGAAGACGGCTCGCTGGAGGTCGCCGATGACGGGCGCGGCATGCCGGTGGACATGCACCCGAAGCTCAAGTTACCGGGTGTGGAAGTGGTGTTGTCGACCCTGCACGCAGGTGGCAAGTTCTCTGACAAGAACTACACGTTTTCAGGCGGCCTGCATGGCGTCGGTGTATCTGTCGTCAATGCCCTGTCCAAACACATGGAGGTTTGGGTGCGCAGGGAGGGCAAGGAATACAACATGGCGTTCAAGGGCGGCAAAAAAATTTCCGATCTGGAAGTCACCGGCACTGTCGGCAAGAAAAATACCGGTACAACCATCCGTTTTTGGCCAGATGCAGGGTATTTCGAAACCTGCAAATTTTCCATTCCCAAGTTACTGCATGTCATGCGTGCAAAGGCTGTGCTTTTTTCCGGTCTCACGGTCCGCTTCGATGACCAACTGAACGGCGACCAGTATGAGTGGTGTTATCAAGGCGGTATACGGGACTACCTGCTTGATTCGGTGAAGGAGTTCGAATGCATTCCGGCAGATGCATTTTGCGGGAATTTCGAGGGTGGACAGCAGGCCGCGGACTGGGCGCTTGCCTGGATCGAGGACGCTCGCGAGGGCGTGCAGGAAAGCTATGCCAACCTGGTGCCGACACCGCAGGGCGGAACGCATGTGTCCGGCCTTCGTTCCGGTCTGACGGAAGCGCTGCGCGAATTCTGTGAATTCAGGAAATTATTGCCACGAGGAATCCGTTTGGCTCCGGACGATGTCTGGGAGAAGCTTTCCTACGTTCTTTCGGTGCGAATCCATGATCCCCAGTTTGCGGGCCAGACCAAGGAGCGCCTGAGTTCACGCGAGACAACCCTGTTTGTCTCCGGTGTGGCGAAGGACTCATTCAGTCACTGGCTGAGCCAGAATGCCACGGCCGGTGAGCAGATTGCCCGGCTCGCCATTCAGCATGCCGAGGCCCGTATCAGGCGCGGCAAGAAAGTGGTGCGAAAGAAGGTGCTGACCGGTCCGACATTGCCAGGCAAGTTAATCGACTGCAGCTCCGAAGATCTGCTGCGCACGGAATTGTTCCTGGTCGAAGGGGATTCTGCGGGAGGATCGGCTAAGCAGGCAAGGGATCGGGACTTTCAGGCCGTCATGCCCCTGCGCGGTAAAATTCTCAATACCTGGGAGGTGGCCTCCGAGCAAGTGCTGGCCTCACAGGAGATCCATGACATCTCGGTTGCCATTGGTGTTGAGCCGGGCAGCGACAATATCGAGCGTCTGCGGTATGGAAAAATCTGCGTGCTTGCAGATGCCGATCCGGACGGACTGCATATCGCGACGCTACTGTCCGCGCTTTTTTTGCAGCATTTTCAAAAGCTTGTGGAAAAAGGCCATGTCTACATCGCCATGCCCCCCCTGTACCGCATCGATGCCGGCAAGGACGTGTTCTATGTACTCGATCAGGAAGAGTGCCAGGGCGTGCTGGACCAGCTCAAGGCGGAAAACAAGGCCGGCAATGCCACGATCACGCGCTTCAAGGGTCTCGGGGAGATGAATCCCATGCAGCTTCGAGAATCCACCATGGCCGTGGACACTCGCCGCCTGATGCAGTTATCGCTGGTCGACCCGGGCAAGACCTTTAAGTCCATGGACCGGCTGCTGGCCAAGAAGCGTGCGGCGGACCGTCGCAGCTGGCTGGAGAAAAAGGGCAATCTCGTCAAGGATCAGAGCCTTCGTCAGAGTCCGGAACAGTTTCTTGGGAAGACCTAGTTGATCCATGGGCAATAATCTCGAGATGGATTTCAACGGCAACCCGACGTTGCTTATCCAGGAGTTTGCCGAGAAGGCCTACCTGGAATACTCGATGTACGCCATCCTGGACCGCGCCTTGCCCCACATCGGCGATGGGCTGAAACCGGTGCAGCGGCGGATCGTGTACGCCATGTCCGAGCTTGGCCTGTCAGCAGGATCAAAGCCCAAGAAATCGGCGCGCACTGTCGGTGATGTCATCGGCAAATTCCACCCGCACGGGGACAGCGCGTGCTATGAAGCGATGGTGCTGATGGCCCAGGCCGGCAGCTTCGGGCCCGCCGAGAGCGCTGAGA
>JAPOQE010000087.1 GCA_026710875.1 Gammaproteobacteria bacterium
CCGGGCGCGCTCTATGGGGCGATGGCGGTCTCGGCCGCCTTTGCCGAGGGGAGCGGGTCCGTGATCGTGCATGACATGCAGCTGCACAATCCCCTGGTTTTCCAGGAGGTTGCAGCCGGTACGAACGGTCAGGAAACGGGAAGAGAATTGCAGGTACTTCTGGACAACTCCGGTGAGACACTGTCACGCCGGTTTCAGTTGTACAGTGCCGGGGGTGAGGAGCCGGGATGGACGCTGCATGCAGAAGCCACCATCGAGGCATCGTCCGCTCAGCCTGTGCACGGCAGTGCACAGGCGGTAGACCTTGAAGGTCTCAAAACCGGCCTGGTGGTGCAGGATGTACAGGCCTTTTACCGTGCCCGTGCCGAGGCCGGAATTGAGCTGGGTCTGCCGTTTCGCACCCTGCAGAGGGTTTGGAGCAAGCCAGGTGAGGCCTTGGGGGAGGTGTCCGTACCGCAAACCGGTGCGCTGAATGCGATCAACATACATCCGCTGTTGCTGGATGGCTGCTTTCAGGTGATGGCGGTGGCCCGCCTGTCCACAGGCGATGACGGAGCGACCACCTACCTGCCGTTTGGCTGGGAGCGGCTATGGCTGCAGGACCGGATACCAAGCCGGGTAGTCTGCCATGTACGCATGCGTGAAGACTCGCAGAGCGAAACAGCGAATGCACAGGCCGAGGTCCTGACCGGGGATGTGCAAATCTATGACCCGGATGGAATGCTGGTCGGTACGCTGCAGGGGTATACGGTAAAGCGGGCAACGCGCACCGCGCTGCTTTCGGCGGTGGAGGGTCTGGATGAGCTTCTCTACGAGGTTGTGTGGCGTGACTGCATGCTGGCTGCCGGCATGCAGTCCGCAGATTTTCTTCCAAAACCAACTGTTGTGGCAGCCCGTTCGCAGCCGTTCACCACATACCTGGCCGGCGAAGGGGTCGAAGCTGAGGGCCGGGCTGCCCTGTTAGCCGATCTGGAACGTTTGTCACGGTGCTACGCGCACAGGACACTGGAACAGATGGGATGGGTGCGCACGGCCGGTGAAACTGTGGATGCTGTAGAGTTGCGACAGCGCCTTGGTGTCAAGCCGGCGCATGAACGCCTGTTTCGAAGAATGCTCGAGATGCTGGCCAGGTCCGGGCTGCTGGAGGCGAGGGACGACAGTTTTGTCGTGACGGTCGGCTCGGCGGATGCGTTACCGAAAGACATGCCGGAAGATGCCGAGGCATTGGCGCTTCGCATGGGCACAGAATACCCGCACGGTGCAACCGAAATCGGCTTGTTCCGGCGTTGCGCTGGAGCGCTCGCGGATGTACTTCGTGGTCACGCCGACTCGCTCTCGCTGCTGTTCAGCAGCGGGGAGCCAAGTGCCGCAGACCTGTACCTGAAGGCTCCAGTCGCTCGGGCTGCCAACCGGATGCTGGGGGATGCGATCGTCGCCCTGCTCGACAAGCTGCCACCCGAGCGAAGGTTGCGTGTACTGGAGGTGGGCGCGGGAACGGGTTCGGCCACTGCGTCGGTGCTTCCAGAACTTCCTGCAGGACGGTTCGATTATGTCTACACGGATATTTCGGCAGGCTTTTTCTCTGAGGCCGAGATGCGTTTTGGGGGAAGTGAAGCCTCGATCGAATACCGGGTGCTGGACATCGAAGCGGACCCGGTGGCGCAGGGGTTCGATGCGCATGGCTATGACCTGGTACTTGCATCCAATGTGCTGCACGCAACCCGCTACCTGGAAGAGACGCTCGGACATTGCCGTGCACTTCTTGCACCGTCAGGCCATCTGGTCGCACTCGAAAACCTTCGCGGTCAGGGTTGGCTGGACCTGACGTTCGGTCAGCTGGACGGCTGGTGGCGGTTTGCCGACAACTACCGACCACACCATGCCCTGGCAGGCCCCGAAGTGTGGCAGCGCGCACTCACTGACGCGGGTTTTGAGGAAGCCGCGGTGCTTGGTCTGGAGACACCGGATTCAGGCAGTAAACCGGATCGCGGTGTGATCATGGCGCAGGGCCCTGCACAAGTGCTCGAGTCTCCTGGTGCATGGGTACTGGCTGCGGATCGCGGTGGTGTGGCAGAGGAATTGGGCAGGCAACTGGTTTCGAGAAACCAGATGGTCGTACTGGCCGTCGATGACACGTATGAAGACGGGAAACAGGTCGAACCGCTTCCGGGATTGAAAATTGCCCGGGTGCAAGCCCGGGACCGGGAGTCATGGCGCACGCTGGTGGATAGTTTGCCGGCAGATGTGCCGCTGGGCGGCGTCGTTCATCTCATCGGGCTCGACGGTCACGGAATGCAGGCAACGACGGCTGAGTTGGCGCAGGACGTGCAGCAGATGGGAGCGAGTGCCCTGGCACTGGCGCAGGGTCTGGCAGATTCTGATGCAGTGCCTGAAAAAGGATTGTGGTGGGTTACCCGGGGCGCGCAGGTACTGGAAAAAGAACGCAGCGGAGAACTGGGCGGTGCACTGCTGTGGGGGTTTGGCAAGGTCATGGCCAGGGAGGCTAGTGACTTGCAGCCAAGAATGATTGATCTGGATCCTGCCATGACGGACACACCAGCCAGCCTGCTCAACGAATTACTGTATCCGGACCTTGAGACGCATATAGCCTATCGCATGGGTCACCGGCAAGTGGCTCGCCTGGTTCGTCTTGGAAGCGGAACAGAGCGCCTGACCCTGCCTGAAGGGTCGGGCTGGATGCTGGTGCCCGATGCCGGCGGTGCGCTTGAGCGCATGCAGGTGCAGGCGGCACCGGCACGAACTCTGGAGGCACGGGAAGTTCGTGTGGCGGTGGAGGCGGCCGGGCTTAACTTCTGGGACGTGTTCCGTGCGATCGGCATCATCGGTGAAGGATTGCTGGGCGGGGAGATGTGCGGCGAGGTCCTTGAAGTCGGCGCTGAAGTATCGACGGTCTCGGTGGGTGATCGAGTGGTTGCGCTGGCATTTGGGACATTCGGGTCAGAGGCGGTGATGCACGAGGCAATGGTGGCGCCTGCGCCCTCGGGCATCCCGGTTGCGGCCTTGGCGACCATGCCGACGGCGTTTGTGTCCGCTGCACTGTCGTTCGAACTTGCACAACTGCAGGCTGGCGAGCGGATATTGATCCATGCCGGAGCAGGTGGTGTGGGGCTGGCAGCTATCCAGCTGGCGCATGTCATTGGGGCGGAAGTGTTTGCCACGGCGAGTGCCCCTAAACAGGCATATCTGCGGTCCTTGGGAGTTGCACATGTCTATGACAGTCGCAGCACGGCATTTGGCAAGGAGATCCTTGGTGACACCGGTGGTGTCGGCGTTGACGTGGTCCTGAACAGCCTGACGAGTGAAGGCTTCATTGAGGCCAGCCTGTCCTGTCTGGCACAGGGAGGCCGGTTCGTGGAGCTGGCCAGGGTTGATATTCTTAGCAAGGACGAAATGTCGACCGTGCGCCCGGATGTGGCGTATGCCATCCTGGAACTGGATGTCCTCAAAGAGCATGATCCGGCCAGCCCGGGAAGAGCACTGAAGGGCGTCATGAGTCAGCTTGCTGCAGGACAACTGGAACCGCTCATTCACAGCCGATGGTCACTGACCGAGTCCGGACCGGCCATGAAGTTCATGCGATCAGCACGGCATCTGGGCAAAATTGTCCTGAGCGCATCAGCCCTGGAGCGGGGTCGGCTACGTCCGGACCGCACCTACCTGGTCACCGGTGGTTTAGGTGGGATCGGATGTGTCATGGCCAACTGGCTTGCCGACCGTGGTGCGGGGACCATCGTACTGAATGGTAGGCGGGCTCCCGATCCTGCGGCCGAAAAGGTAATCCGCACGCTACAGGCGCAAGGGCACGTGGTCCGGGTCGAACTCGCCGATATTACGGATATCTCAGCCATGGACGATATGCTGGCGCGGATGGATCTGGAGTTGCCGCCGCTCGCAGGGGTCATTCACAGTGTCGGCGTGTTGTCGGATGGGGCGCTTGGGAATCAGAGCTGGGAGAAGTTTGAAGCTGTACTGTGGCCAAAGATACTTGGCGCCTGGCATCTGCACCGTGCGACTGCAGATCGCGACCTGGATTTCTTCGTGCTGTTCTCAAGCGTAGCCGGGGTCATCGGCAATCCGGGACAGTCGAATCATGCGGCAGCCAATGCATTTCTTGACCAGCTGGCGGCTCACCGGCGTGCCCTCGGGCTACCTGGCCAGGTGATGGCCTGGGGCGCCTGGTCAGGACTTGGTGAGGCGGAGGAACAGCGTGAGCGAATTGCGCGTCAACTGGCGGCTTCCGGAAGCGGATGGATTACTCCACAGCAGGGTCTCAGGGCCTTCGACCGACTGATGCGCCAGGACTTCGCGACCTCGGTGGTCGTGGCGGTCGATTGGGCAGTGTTCGAAGACGCCGTCGAAAACAGACCGCCTCTGCTCGAGGAATTGATGAGTTCAGCTTTAGAGCCCGGTGCAGGCGAGTCGACCTCGACAGAAGACCTGTTGTCCGGACTTCAGCAAACCCCTGCCTCGGAACGCGAAAATCGATTGGTGGCCTACCTGCAGCAGGAAGTGCAGGCTGTACTGAGGCTGCCTGATGCGCCGGCTTCCACTGTGGGATTTTTTGATCTCGGGATGGATTCACTGATGGCTGTGGAGCTGCGCAACCGGTTAAACCGGTCCTTTTCCGGAGCCTATACTGCACCCAATACGCTGGTCTTCGATTACCCGGATATCGCCGGACTCGCCCGTCATCTGGTCGGGGAACTCGCCGTACCGGAAAGTACGCCTGTCACCGAAGCCAGAGCAATGCCTGTATCACCGGCATCGGTCCAGTTCGAAGACGAGGGTATTGCGATTGTGGGAATGGCATGCCGATTCCCCGGGGCTTCAGATCTGGGTGCCTTCTGGCACCTGCTGGAAGAGGGTATGGATGCGGTCACAGATAAGCGCAGGGACTCTGGTACCGGTAGCGACCTCGCCCGGGAGCTCCCTGTCGAATATGCCGCCTACTGCCGGGGTGGATTTGTGGACGAGATCGACATGATCGATGCAAAATTTTTCCAGATTACACCGATTGAGGCCCGGGCAATGGACCCGCGACAGCGCATGCTGCTGGAGACAAGCTGGCGGGCACTGGAAGATGCCGGAATCGATCCGGATCTCCTCCGGGGCAGTCGTACTGGAATCTATGCCGGAATCGCCGCCAGCGAATATCGGGACCTGATGGCGATCAGCAGCAGTGACATCAGCTACCTCGGCACTGCTGCGAGCATGGCGCTTGGGCGGGTGGCGTTCCATCTGGGCCTGGAAGGTCCCACGATGCCGGTGGAGTTGAATTGTGCCTCTTCGCTGGTCGCGGTGCACCATGCCATCACAAGCTTGCGACAGGGTGAAGTGGATCTGGCCCTCGTCGGCGGTGCGAGCGCAAACCTGTCTTCGGGAATCCTCAGGGAAATGGCCGAGCTCGGCATGTTGTCGCGTCAGGGTCTGTGCAGAGCGTTCGATGCCTCGGCGGACGGCTTCGTGCGGGGTGAGGGCTGTGGAATGGCTGTGCTCAAGCGGCTGAGTGAAGCACAGACGGACTGCGACCGCATCTGGGGCGTGGTACGCGGCTCAGCGGTCAACCAGAATGGCGCGAGTGCTGGTGCAACGATTCCAAACGGTCCGGCACAGGAGCGGGTGATTGAGACGGCGCTTGCGCGTGCATCCGTGCTACCAGCGGAAGTCGACTACCTGGAAGCCCACGGTGCAGGATCGGAGTTGGGTGATCAGATCGAGTTGCAGGCTGCTGCAAAAGCATACGGCCAAGGCCGTGAAACTACACAGCCTCTGCTAGTCGGCTCAGTGAAAACAAACATCGGTCACCTGGAGCCAGCGGCCGGAATTGCCGGCCTGATCAAGACCGTGCTGGCAATGAACCGGGGGATGATTCCGAAGCACCTGCATGTTGAGAATCTGAGTTCAAGCCTGGAGTGGGATCGCCTGCCGTTGAAGGTCGTTCGCGAAACGACCTGCTGGCCGTCCCACCCTGAGCGTCCCGCCAGGGCGGGCATCAGCGCGTTCGGAATTTCCGGCGCGAATGCCCATGTGGTAGTGGAAGGATATGTAACTAACGACGAGGCCAACAGCATTAACAGCAGAACATGCTGGCCTGAAGGCTCTCCCTGGGCCGTTGTGGATTCGCCTTTGGAGGGCGATGTGGATCGTGTCGGTAAAGTCGAAGACCTGGCCGCTCGTGAAACACGGTTGCTGCCCTTGTCGGGCAAATCGGACGAGGCACTGCGCGCACTTGCAAACGAGTATGTGTCCTGGCTCGATGAACAGGCGTCTGGATATCCGGAAACAGCAGCTGAACTGCTTTCTGATATGGCATGGACGGCAGGAATCGGGCGCAGCCACTTTGCGCACCGCGCATGCGCAGTGTTCGATGACATGAACTCCTTGCGGGCCGGACTGAAAGCATTGGTCGAGTCCAGCGCAGGACCAGGACCGCGGATGGCCACGAAAATAGCGTTCCTATACACAGGGCAAGCCGGTCAATGGATAAAAGAAGGAGAAGACTTGTACTGCACTGAGCCCGTATTGCGAGCCGTACTCGACCGGTGCGATGCGTGGTTTTTGGAAGAACAGGGAGCGTCATTGCTGGATGTTATGTTTGGTCGAGCCGGTGCCCAAGGAGATCTGGAAGACCCGGCGTGGATGCAGCCTGCATCTTATGCACTGAGTTGCGCATACACGGCATTGTGGGCTGCGGTTGGGATTCGGCCGAGTGCGGTGCTTGGGGAGGGTTCCGGGGAGGTTACCGCTGCCTGCGCGACGGGGGCATTGAGCCTGGAGGAAGGCTTGCGACTGGCTGTCGCGCTGGCAGCAGGTGGCGCAGATATGGAAGCTGCGCGTTCAGATGTCTCGGGAGCAGTGCCTGCGCTAACCCTTGTGAGCCGTTGGACAGGCCGGGTCGTGGATCCCGGCGAGGTTGTCAACGAAATCTGCGGGGACCGATCTGCGGTCAAGCAATCGCCCTGTCATGGGTGTCTCGAACCCCGGATTGGAGCAGGATTTGAGTCTATGCTGGAAACCGGCCCGCCTGCAGGGCTCGCATCGGCGGTAGACGCAGTCTTGACAACATGACACAACGATGCG
>JAPOQE010000088.1 GCA_026710875.1 Gammaproteobacteria bacterium
AGATGCTCCGGGGGCGCCGGGTCCGCTACCCCGGGAGCAGCTGCTTACGGACCCGCAGGAAGCCGTGGAGTTTGTGCGCGAGACCAAGGTGGATGCACTGGCGCTTGCGATTGGTACAAGCCATGGCGCCTACAAGTTCACACGTCCCCCAACCGGGGACATCCTGGCCATTGATCGAATCAAGGAAATTCACGGCCGGTTACCCGACACGTACCTGGTCATGCACGGTTCATCATCGGTACCGCAAGAGTGGCTGAAAATCATCAACAGCTATGGCGGTGATATGGGTCAGACCTATGGCGTTCCAGTCGAGGAAATACAGGAGGGAATCAACCATGGTGTGCGAAAAATCAATATCGATACGGATTTGCGTATGGCAAGTACCGGTGCGGTGCGAAAGTTTCTGAGTGAGGAGACCAAGAACTTTGATCCGCGCAAGTTCCTGCAGGCATCAACCGCAGCGATGAAAAACATCTGCAAGTCTCGCCTGGAAGCGTTTGGCTGTGCAGGCAGGGCACCGTCCATTCAGCCAATCAGCCTGGAAGCCATGAATGACCGTTACGAGGCGGGCGAGCTGGACCCAAGAATTCACTAGTGCAGCACCAATACGACAATGGAAAATTCATCAAATCAGAATATTACCGGAGCATCGCATGTCCGCTAAGCATCCAATCATTGCTGTAACCGGATCATCAGGCGCGGGCACTACTTCCGTGAAAAGTGCTTTTGAGCATATCTTTATCCGGGAGAAGATCTTTCCCTGCCTCATCGAAGGCGACAGTTTTCATCGTTTCGACCGCAAGGAAATGCAGCGCGAGGAACGAAAGGCTTCAGACCATGGCACCAATTTCAGCCATTTTGGACCGGAAGCCAACCTGTTTGAAGAACTGGAGACACAGTTCAAGAGTTATGGGAAGTCGGGTTCGTGCAAGGTCCGAAAGTACCTGCATGATGAAAATGAAGCACTCCCGTTCAGCCAGGACCCGGGTACGTTTACACCGTGGGAAACGTTTGCTCAAGAGTCCGACCTGCTGTTCTATGAAGGCCTGCACGGCGGTATTGTCAATGAAAGAGTGAACGTTGCGGCCTATGTGGATTTACTGATCGGGGTGGTGCCTGTGGTCAACCTTGAATGGATACAGAAGATCCACAGGGATATCGCCGAGCGGGGCTATCGCCCGGAAGTGGTCACCAATACGATCCTGCGAAGGATGTATGACTACATCCATTACATCACCCCGCAGTTCTCGAGAACCGATGTTAATTTCCAGCGTGTTCCCACCGTGGATACCTCCAACCCGTTTATCGCCAGGGACATCCCGACGCCGGATGAGAGCTTTGTGGTGATACGTTTCAGCAATCCCAGTAAATTCGACATCGATTTCTGTTACCTGCAATCCATGATTCAGGGCTCATTCATGTCGAGGCGAAATTCGATCGTCGTTCCCGGCGGAAAAATGGGCCTGACGATTGAACTTATCTTTGCGCCGATTATCGAAAAGATCGTACAGAAGTCCAAAACCCTGAAAGGCAGGGTGAGGCGCAAAAGCGGCCTGTACCAGGCGGTCAGGGTTGTCTAGGAAATCAATCCCGGGTGCCTTTGGAAACTAAGGAGGTGATCACGATGGATCTGTCTGCAATTACAAAACGGTTGTCCAAACTAAGGCATCCTGATGCGCAGGACAAACAATCGCGTGTGGACAAGTGCGGAACGTGCGAGGTACAAAATCCTTTGGGGCTCGACAGCAATGATGCCATCGCCATGGTGGCGTACAGCGAGGTTCTGGAAACCATGTCGATCAAGTCCGAATTGATTGATTCCATGCTTGTCGAGGAAATGTCCAGTGCCATTGATGGCTGCCAGGAGACCCGTGCGCTGATCAATTCCAGAAGTGTGTCCAAGGCGCTGCTTCCCAAGGCCAAGGAAGTTATTCACGATTACTACGTCACGACAAGGCAAGGTGATGAGCACCATGAGGACACCTGCCGTCTGACGCACGAAGAGTTTGACGTTGACCTGCTTCAGTCACTGACTCATGTCTATGCCAAGTCATTCATCAGGCGATACTACTGCCCGTAGATGCGGGTGTGCACGAGGAATATTCTTGGCTGGCCGCACCGCGTAATGGACTGTGATACGGCTTTTCTTGATCGGGAGAGAACCGGGGCTTTTAGCGCCTCGGCAGGATGCTGGGATTATTTGCCGCGGTACGTAATTCTTCCCTTGCTCAAATCATAGGGCGTCATTTCTACAGTGACCTTGTCACCTGTGAGGATCTTGATGTAATGCTTTCGCATACGGCCTGAAATATGTGCGGTAACGACGTGGCCGTTCTCCAGTTCAACACGAAACATCGTATTGGGTAGAGTTTCGATCACTGTACCTTCCATTTCAATGTGGTCTTCTTTTGGCATTCTGCTCCCAGGGGGTCATCACGGTGACGCCATTATTATGCAATAAAAAAATAAAACAAGGCTTATGGATAATTTAGTACAATCCGGCTACAGGATCTTTCCAGCACGATACTATGGACTTCGCGTATATCTTCCCTGGTCAGGGATCACAGTCAATCGGCATGATGAAGGATCTGGGTTCACAGTATCCTGAAATCAAACAAATCTTCGAGCAGGGTTCAGATGTATTGCAACTGGACTTGTGGAAGCTGGCATCGCTCGGGCCCGAGGATGACCTCAATCGAACCGAAAACACGCAACCCGTCATGCTGTGCGCCGGCATGGCCGTGCACGCGATCTTCCATGAGCACTTTTCTGCCACGCCGCGCATGCTGGCAGGTCACAGTTTCGGCGAGTATACGGCCCTGGTGACTGCCAAGGTGTTCGATTTTGAGACGGCGCTTCCGCTTGCAAAGTTTCGCGGCCAGGTCATGCAGCAGGCCGTTCCTGTAGGGCAGGGTGCCATGGCGGCCGTGCTGGGTCTTGAAGCCGACGTACTGAAAGAAATCTGTGAGCAGGCCATCTCGGATGCGGGGATCGTCGAGGCGGTCAATTTCAACGCGCCGGGACAAATCGTGATTGCCGGCAGCCAGTCCGCCGTTGCCGATGCAATGTCTTGCGCAAAGCAGGCAGGCGCCAAGCGCTGTGTCCTGCTGCCGCTGAGCGTGCCCTCGCACAGCACACTGATGAAACCGGCTGCCGAACAATTGCGTGATTACCTGCAAGACATCGACATGCATGCCCCGCAGGTTGAAGTCGTACATAACGTCGATGTCTGTTCCTATTCCGGGGAAGCTGAAATCAAGGATGCGTTGTATCGACAGCTGTTCAGCCCGGTGCGCTGGGTGGAGACGATCCAGCACATGATTGGAAGTGGCGTGAAAGTATTGGTCGAACTGGGTCCGGGCCGTGTGTTGACGGGTTTCAGCAAGCGCATCGATCGTAATGTGCCAGGGTATTGTGTGCACGACCTCAAGAGCCTGGATCAGGCACTTGAGCAACTGGAAGCCCTGGGTTCAGCGGGGCAGGCATGAGTAATCAGGTCGCCCTGGTGACAGGTGCCAGTCGCGGGATCGGCAAGGCGATCTTGCACGCGCTTGGCGCACAAGGATTTGATGTCGTTGGCACGGCAACGACGACAGCCGGTGCACAAGGCATCGATGCCGCGCTCAAGCAAGCGAACCTGACTGGGAAGGGCATGCAGCTCGATGTCACGCAGCCGGACTCTGTCAGTGCCTTGCTCAAGGAAGTCAAGGACAGTTACGCACCCCCCGGTGTCCTGGTCAACAACGCCGGGATCACCCGGGACAACCTGCTCGTGCGCATGAAAGACGAGGAGTGGGATGCGGTCATCAATACGAATCTTTCCTCGGTGTACCGGCTGACCCGGGCATGTCTTCGGGACATGATGAAAATTCGCAGCGGGCGAATCATCAACCTCACCTCGGTTGCAGCGATGTCCGGTAACCCCGGGCAGTCAAATTATACGGCTTCCAAGGCCGGCATCATCGGGTTCACTAAGTCGCTTGCGCGCGAGGTGGCATCGCGTGGCATTACAGTCAATGCCATCGCACCCGGATTCATCGAGACGGATATGACCGCCGAACTCAATGAGACACAGCGCACGCACGCCATCGCACAGATTCCAGCCGGTCACATGGGAGCCCCGGAAGATATTGCTCAGGCCGCATGTTTTCTGGTTTCTGCAGGCGCTGCCTATATCACGGGGGAGACGATTCACGTCAATGGCGGCATGTACATGGGCTGACATGCGCCACAATTACCTTCAATCTAATTAATATATCAGTTATAAGACCTTGTTATTGAATGAGAAACTATTTTCATCCGGATGGGCACTGTCCGGGTCCCCTGTCATGTACATGTTAAAGATGGCACCGGGATATTCTTTTCAATACAATACTGGCCCGTGTCCGAATTCGGTCTGACAAATTTTGTTAAGAGGAAGCAACCGCTATGAGCAACATTGAAGAAAGAGTTAGGAAGATAATCGTAGAACAGTTAGGGGTGGGCGAAGACGACGTTTCGAATGATGCATCATTTGTCGATGATCTGGGTGCAGACTCTTTGGATACGGTCGAATTGGTGATGGCCCTGGAAGAGGAATTCGAATGCGAAATCCCGGACGAAGAAGCCGAGAAAATCACCACCGTGAAGCAGGCCGTCGATTACGTCAGCCTGCACCAGTAGTCACCTGCAGGCAACGGTGCAAGTCCCGCCATATCAATCTCCATACCATTACTTAAGATAAACCCATGGTGTCGCAGCGACGTGTTGTAGTGACCGGTCTGGGCATTGTATCCCCCGTCGGCTCAGCGACAGACAAGGCCTGGGAAAATATTGTTGCCGGCAACAGCGGGATCTCCAACATTGACTGCTTCGATGCCAGCGAATTTTCTGTACAAATCGCCGGACAGACCCGGGATTTCAATGCCGATGACTATCTGTCGAAGAAAGACCAGCGCAAGATGGACCCGTTCATCCACTATGGAATCGGTGCCGGGGTTCAGGCCGCTGAAGATTCGGGGTTTGAAGTCACGGAAGAGAATACGGACCGGATCGGGGTAGCGATTGGCAGCGGCATAGGCGGCTTGCCGGGCATCGAGAAAAGCAACGAATCGTACCTTAAAAATGGACCCAGGAAGATCTCGCCGTTCTTCGTGCCCAGCAATATCATCAACATGGTGTCAGGAAACCTGTCCATCATGCGCGGCTACCGCGGCCCGAACATCTCGATCGTCTCGGCCTGCTCAACAGGGACCCATAATATCGGGGACTCGGCGCGGATGATTGCCAATGGCGATGTCGACATCATGGTTGCCGGGGGCGCCGAGATGGCCACCTGTCCGCTGGGTATCGGTGGATTTGCGGCCGCCCGGGCACTTTGCGCTTCACACAATGACAATCCAGAGGCCGCCAGTCGTCCGTTCGACCTGGACCGCGACGGCTTTGTACTTGGTGACGGTGCAGGCGTCCTGGTGCTGGAAGAATACGAGCACGCCAAGGCACGCTCTGCAAGGATTTACTGCGAACTCGTCGGCTATGGTACGAACAGCGATGCGTATCACATGACCTCGCCGGCAAAAGGCGGGCACGGGGCCTCAAAATGCATGAACAACGCATTGCACGATGCGCAGCTCAACCCGCAGGACGTGGACTACATCAATGCCCACGGCACCTCGACTCCGGCCGGCGACATTGCCGAGACCGAGGCCATCAAGACGACCTTCGGTGATCATGCCAGCCAACTTGCGATCAGTTCGACCAAGTCCATGACGGGGCACCTGCTGGGTGCCGCTGGCGGGGTCGAGGCCCTGTTCAGTGTACTGGCGGTGCGCCACGACATCATGCCCCCCACGATCAATTACGTCACTCCGGACCCGGAATGCGATCTGGATTACATCCCCAACGAGGCTCGTCATGCACGCGTGGACATTGCCCTGTCCAATTCGTTTGGTTTTGGCGGCACCAATGCGACGGTAGTCTTCAAAAAGGTCTG
>JAPOQE010000089.1 GCA_026710875.1 Gammaproteobacteria bacterium
ACTGCAGCCCGCTTCCCCTGCAATTTTATCAATGGCCGGAAAACATTTTGAGCCATCGGGATCTGAATATGAGGCCAAGATAAGCAAAATACACTTCTCGGCCATGGACAAATTTATTAGGCTTCTGGCCCATTTGATTTGAGGCGGTAAACCGCCGCCCCTGATCGGGATAGGGGTTGACATTGAAGCGGGCAGGTTCGACTGAATTAGTTAGCTTTTGTGCCAGCGCGGGGACGCTCGGCTATCCAGACTTCAATCTCTTTTTTGTGCCACCTTACGGAGCCCCCACCCATCTTGATAGGTTTCGGAAAATCCTCGACTTTGATCAGTCTGTAAATCGTCCCGCATGAAAGGGCGGTAATCTTTTCCACTTCTTTGCGGCGTAATAGTTCTTCCATACTGCACTCCAAAATTTTGCCTGTCTCAATATCGTTATCGATTCTTGTCAACTATTGCAATACATTTCAGATGATCGTAAGCAGTTTTTAGCAATATCCTATTGTTACTTATTACTCCCTATTTGTTGCTATTGTTATTCATTGAATTCTAACCGTGTAATTGCACTACCTTGGCGCTTGTATCGCTAACTGCAAATCGCCCCCATTGGGCCATGAGGCGGGCGCGTTTCTCCAGCATTTCGCCCCGTGCATAAGCCCGCTCGACTGCATTGCCCGAAACGTGCGATAAGCACACTTCCCTAACTTCCTTGTCTGCATTGGTTTGCTCTTGCGCCCAAGTGCTGAAACTGGCACGAAAGCCGTGCATGGTCGCGGGGCTCAATCCCTCGCGGGTCAAAACATTGTTCAGTGTCTTATCGTCTATGATGCCTCTACCCTTTTGCGGGGACTGAAATACCAGATCTGAATCATCCTTCAATGGCAGCATGGTTTTCAGCACTTCTATGGCCTGATCATTCAATGGCTGCCTATGCTCCCTGCTTTCTTTCATGCGCTCGGCTGGAATAGTCCATAGGCGCTTATTGAAATCAATTTCAGACCACCGCGCCCCTGTACCCTCTTTGATTCTAACGGCGGTCAGGATAGTAAACTCGATACATGCCCTGACCTGCAATGCTGAATTGGTTGCGCGTATCGCTTCAATGGCTGCAGCCACTTCCAGATAGGGGACTGCCTCGCGGTGTTTCTTTTTGTACCTATTCGGATTTTTGCTTAATGCCCCATCAATCGCTGGCCCTGCAAAATTTGTTTCAATGTATCCGTGCGCCTCGCACCATTCAAAAACGATTCGGATAGTCCGGCGTAGGGCATCGGCGGTGGGGTGGCTTTTGTTCCAAATCGGTGAAAGTACGCCCAAGACATGGGAGCGTGTAATTTGGTCTACAGGCAATTCTCCAAATGCTGGCATTGCGTACTTCTCCAATCGGCCTATCCATGCTTTAGCGTAGCCCTCACTTTTCCATGTAGGTAACAGGTCCGCATATTTCGCTTGGGCGGCTTCCTGGAATGTCGGCACCTTGGCCTTGCGCCTATCTGCTAGTGGGTCGTTCCCATGCCGTGCAGCCTTGCGATTTTCAAAGGCCAGTTCGCGGGCTTCGGTCAGGTTCACCAGCTTAAAACTTCCAAGTCCCAGATCATGGGAGCGGCCATTGATCATTAGGCGCTGCACCCATGACTTGCATACGCCCTTGCCCGTTTTTGTAACTTGCAAGTACAGGGTATCCCCTGCCCGATAGCGGCCAGGTTCTGATATCGCCCTTGCCCTTTGCATTGTCATTTTCTCGCTCATGTAATCACCTCTTACCCCAAGAATTTTACCAAGATAGATATTAAAACACTTGATAACGATTGACAACGCTTGATAAGCCTATATGGGTTTCTCCCATTAATTCAATGGTTTATGGAGTATATGGGGATACCTGATAACCCACTCCGCTTTCCAATTTCAAAAGAGGAGTTTGACAAAGCGCACTATGTAATGATGGGCATGTACAAACTGCTCATCCTCCTGTTTTTCGTGATTCCTTACTTGGTTTTGCGCGTTCTGACATAGAATCCGCTGATTCATCCACAAACCGTTTGCCTAGATCGCCATAGGCATCGATGCGCCTGTCACGCAAATACGGCCAAACCTGTCGGCTGTGATCAGTCTCATCAAGATCAATAGTTGCATGCACGGTTTGTGCTGCATCACAGAGGCCCTGGGCTGTGATTTTTCCGAATGCATCGGTCACAAATGACTGCCCCCAGAAATCAATGCCTCGGCCTGTGCCGGAACAGTCCTGTTCATAGCCAACCCGGTTTGTGCAGATGACCGGAAGGTTGTTTGAGATGGCGTGACTTTGCTGGATGGTTAGCCAGGCCTGCAACTGGCGTTGCTTCTCTTCATCGGGATCTGCAGGATCCCACCCGATCGCGCTTGGATAAATCAGTATGTCTGCACCCCCCAGAGCCATCAGGCGTGCAGCTTCCGGGAACCACTGATCCCAACAAACCATCAGTCCCAGATTTCCTATGCTCGTCTCAATTGGACAAAAACCCAGGTCTCCCGCCGTGAAATAATATTTCTCATGATAGCCTGGCCCGTCGGGGATGTGCATTTTTCGATACCTGCCCGCCAGACTGCCATCCTGGTCCAAAACAACAGCCGTATTGTGATAAAGGCCCCGGGTACGCCTCTCAAACACCGAACCCACGATGGTGACCTGGTGTCTTTTCGCGGCCTCGCTCAACTGGTCGGTAATCGGGCCCGGAATATTCTCGGCAAGTTCAAAATACCGGGCAGACTCCTCTTGGCAAAAGTACAAGCTGGTATGTAACTCGCAAAGCACGATCAACCGGGCACCCTTGCACGCGGCATCTGCAATCTGTTCAAGGCTGGCCTCAAGATTGGATTGATAGTCAGCTGCAATGCGCTGTTGTATCAGTGCGACATTGACTGTGTTCACAAAATGAAACCCTCAGGGATCTGCATAGCTGCACAGTGTAGGCCTCCACGCTGCTGAATCAAGGTCCGGCTATCAACACCTGCGACTTCCCTGTCCGGGAACAGTTCATCGATGAGCCTGAGAGTGCAGTCGTCTTGCCTGTCATTGAATACGGGCACCAGGACATGGTGATTCGTGATCAGGAAGTTGGTATAGGTGGCAGGCAGCTGTTGCCCACGCAGGAATACCGGGTCTGGCAATGGCAACGGGATGAGTTCGTATTTGTGTCCACATTGCCTGTTTATTTTTTCAAGCTGCATTGAGAGCAGACCAAGTGTTTCATGGTTTCTGTCTTGCCGGCTACGGCAGGCTGTATAAACGATGATGTCATCTGCACAGAAGCGGGCAAGGGTATCTACGTGCCCACAGGTGTCATCACCGATGAGTTGGATGCGGTCCAGCCAGTAGATTTTGCAACACCCCAGCCAGCGTTCAAGCTGTTTCTCAAGCTGTGTAAATCCCGAATCCGGAAAATCCCGGTTGCGCCTGAAGCAGGTCCTGGAACAAAGCAGCTCACCGCGGCCGTTAATCTCAATATTTCCAGCTTCCAGAATATGGTCAACAGACTGGTATGAAGCTATAAAGCCCAAGTCCTTGGTCAGTTGCATATTGAGCGCATTGTCGAGCCGGTAGTTGGAAAATTTTCCCCAGCCATCAAATTGAAAATCGAGCAAAACTTTTCTGTCGTCCGATACCGTACATACCGGTCCATAGTCGCGTATCCAGGTATCGTTCGTCGGGATCACTGCAAACTTTATATTCTTACAGCTTGTACCCGCAGCTTTCAGCTTGCTGCGAATTTCCCGTTCATGTATATCGTTGCAGGCGATCAGGATGATGTTTTGTTGCCTGCTGATATATTTGCATAGCTCCAGGTATACCGGTTCGACACTGTGCAGTGCGGGTGCCCAGTCCGAGTTCTGATGAGGCCAGACGATTGCGATGGCATCTTGTGGCGCCCATTCGGGAGCTAGTCTATTTGCGCTCACTGCGGGGTAATGTGAAATTCTATCGAATAGGACTCGGCATTCAGGACATGTGCAGCATGGTTCGTCGTGTGAAGACCGTGCTTGTCTTGTGTTAGAGCCTAGGCATCAGTTCTACAAGGTTGCATGGACGTGTTCGATAGTCGAGTTGATGCGAAATGAGCTTGTCCCATGCCTCTGCACATGCTCCGCTTGAGCCGGGCAGGCAGAAAATATAGGTCCGGTTAGCCACTCCTGCAAATGCCCGGGATTGCAGTGTTGAGGTTGCAATGGTTTCAAACGACAGTACCCTGAACATCTCGCCAAAGCCGGTGATTTCCTTGTCCAGCAGGGGTTTTACCGCTTCGGGCGTACCATCCCTCCCGGTAACACCCGTGCCCCCGGTGGTCAGTATGACATTGGGCTTGTCTTGTGCTATCCACGGTGAAACAACAGCCCTGATTCTGTATTTGTCGTCTGGGACAATCGCTTTCTCATGTACATTGTGCCCTGCAGTCTGCAAGCGCTTGCACAGGATTTTTCCAGACTTGTCATTCTCTTCTGTACGTGTGTCAGAAATCGTCAGTACAGCGATGTCCAGATCAACGAAATCACGTTTTATTTCATCACTCATCGTTATTGTTTCTCATTGGTGACGGTCGTCTATGATGTACAGTAGTATTTTAGGAATGATACAGTCAAACAGATTGTTCACCGGGAAATCTGAATTGCATGAGAATTGAAATTCGTGACACTTCCTTTGATCCCTGGCAGGAAGTGAAAATCTATCAGGAGCAGTACCTGAGAAAGCCGGGCAAGTTTGGTGCAACAGCTGTGTTTGTAGGTACCATGCGAGACTTCAATGCGGGGCACAACGTACATTCGATGTTTCTGGAACATTACCCGGAAATGACTCAAAAACACCTGCAACAGATTGCACAAGAGGCTTTGGGTCAATGGAATATTCTGGATATATTCCTGCTGCATCGCTCAGGACAAGTGTTCCCGAATGATCCGATTGTATGTATCGCCATATGGGCAGCACATCGTGCGGACGCCTATGCTGCCAACCGCTTCATCATGGAAGACCTTAAATCCAAATCACCGATCTGGAAAAAGGAAAGTTTAGAGACTCAGGAACGCTGGCTTACCGGCAGTGAGAGTGAAACACGCTGATGGTAGTTTTTGGGACCGCTGCAGAGGCTGAGCTGCCCTGGATCCTGGTCATGGCGCATCGTTCAGGTGATGGCTTCAAAGGGCAGCACCTGAACCTGTTCACCTGGTTTGACGCCTGTGGATTCCATTGGCAGGATGATGAAACAGTTTGCGTCAGACATGGAGCGCAGCACCCCTGAGCCTTGCGGACCTGTTTTGGATACCACGTATCGATGACCCAGGACATCGTCGTATTTTTCCCGGCTCAAAATACCCCGTTGATACTCAACGCGCCCTGCACGTTTGCGCAGTTCAGAAGAACAGGTCGCAGCGAGGGTCAGGGGCTCGCTGTGTGGATTTCCCATCATCTTCTTAAGGGCGGGTAACACAAACATATAGAACGTTACCATGACAGAGACCGGGTTGCCTGGCAGCCCAAAAAACCACGCATCTCCAATCTTTCCGAACGCGAGGGGCCGTCCCGGTTTCATGGCCACTTTCCAAAAGTGCACCGTGCCGATCTGTTCCAGTGTCTCCTTCACATAATCGGCCTCGCCAACGGATACGCCTCCGGAAGTAATCACGACATCTGCTTGGCTCACCGCATCCGAGAATGCCCGCTCAACTGCCTGTTTCTCATCCCGGATTACACCCAGGTCGCTGATTTCAACACCCAGGCGCGACAGCATGCCATGCAGGGTATAGCGGTTACTGTCATAAATCTGGCCAATTTCCAGCCGGGTGCCTACCGGGCGGAGCTCATCACCTGTCGAGAAAAAAGCAACACGCGGTAATTTGTAAACAGTGACTTCGCCTATGCCGGTAGAAGCCAACAATCCCATCTCAGCAGGTCCGATGTGCTTGCCTTCGCTCAGAACAACCTCATCCACCGGGATGTCTTCACCCGCCTTGCGAACGTTTTGGCCGGGCTTGTTATTGCTGTCGATGCGGATCGTATCGCCTGTTGTCTGGACCCGTTCCTGCATGACCACGGTATCCGAGCCATCTGGCATGGCAGCACCTGTCATGA
>JAPOQE010000090.1 GCA_026710875.1 Gammaproteobacteria bacterium
GCTCTGCGGCACGCGCCTGGTGGACCAGCAGGATCGCGTTATTGACGACCAGGCCCAGCAGGACAATAAAGCCGAGCATGGTCAGCAGGTCCGCCGGAAGACCCAGCAGCTGCAACATGAGTACGCCGCCCACCGTGGCAAGCGGCAGGACCAGGATCACCAGGATGCCGTCGAGAAAAGATCGAAACAGTGCACTGATCAACAGGTAAAGGATGATCACCGCCATGATGAAGCTGCTTGAAAAGCCCTGGATTGCCACTTTCAGGTTGTCTGCGGAACCGCCAAGTCGAACCGCCCCGTCCTCGGGAAGCTGCTGCTCGATGACCGGTATGATTTCCTGGTGAATCTTCTCAATCACAACTTCCAGCGGAACCCCGGGAGGCGGGCGTAATTCCAGGGTCACGGTGCGCCTTCGATCCAGTCGCCGGATGAGATTCGGCCCGGCCGTGCGCTTGATCTCGACCAGCTCACTGACCGGCAGGATCCCGCCGTTTGGCGTGTACAGCGGGATGGCGCCCAGCTCTTCGGGGGTTTCCCACGGCTCTACCCGGGCAACCACGTCCAGTTTTTCATCGCCATTGAAATAGTCACCGACAAACAGGCCCTGGCCTAAAAACCGAGTCAGGGCAGCCATGGTTCCACGCCCCCAGCCGACCTCGATCAAGCGGCTTTCCCTGGGTGTCATTTGCAACTCGGGCTCTGCCAGCTGCAATCCGGGCTTCGGGTTCGCCCGCGCACCGGCAAATACATTGGGGATCTTGAAAAAACCGGCCCTGGCGGCATGCAGCAAGCTTTCTATATCATTTCCCTGGATATTGATATCGACGGAGGTTCTTCCGCCGATACCACTGAACAGGGAGGCTTTCTGCACAATGGCGAAACTGTCCGGGAAACCGGTGATCGCGTCTTTCACGACCTCCATGACCTTGTTGATTTCATCCTTGTGAGGATTTTCTGCCCGGGCACCCAAAAATATTGATCCGGCGCGGGCGACAAAGAAGAAATGCCGTATTTTTGGTGACTGGGTGCCGTCGAGATACGGCTGCAAACGTTGCGAGATCACCGTTCCCATTTCCTTTTCAACGTGGTCAATATTGATACCCGGAGGCGGGATGATGACCCCGAAAACCAGGTTGCGATTGCCTTCGGGCAGGTAGTTCAACTTGGGGAATGCCAGGTAGGTGATCGCAACGCCGGCGCTGATCAGGCCGAAAATCCAGATCCAGCGCATCTTTGAAGTACCAGTGAGATTCATGATGACTGACGTGAATCGATCCATCCAGGACTCCGGTCGCTCGGCAAGCTTAAGGCGCCCCGTAAACTCATGCGCTGCCACGGGAATCACGAGGCTCGCCACCAGCAGCGAGGTCACGGTGGCGGCTGATATCACAATGGCCAAGTCCGAGAACAGCTGACCACTTTGATCCTTCAGGAATATGATGGGCAGGAATATGGCGACCGTCGTCACTGCGGAGGCCAGCAAGGCGGGCCACACCTGCCCGGTGCCCGTGATCGCGGCCTGCCTGGAGGGCATGCCCTCCTCACGCATGCGCATGATATTCTCCAGCACGATGATCGCGGCATCCATGACCATGCCGACCGCGAACGCCATGCCTGCAAGGGAGACAACATTGATGGTGCGCCCGGTCACGTTCATCACCACCAATGCCACGAACAGGCAAAGGGGAATGGTCAGGGTGACGACCAGCGTTGGCCGAAGCCTTCTCAGGAACCACCACAAGATGGCGACCGCCAGCAACACCCCCAGGCTCAGGCTGTTACGTAACAGCTCGATCGCACTGTCAATGTAGTGGGTCTCGTCATAGACCTGCTCTATATTCAGACCCGCCCGTTGCAGCGGACCCTGTTCGATCTCGCTGATCGTCTCCTGGATCCTGTCCATGGTCTGTAACACGTTGACACCCGACTCCCGGTAGGCATTGACCGCGATCGAATGTCCGCCCTTGGTGATGACGAAGTTGTTGCGATCGACCGTGACCAGCTCGACACGGGCAACATCGCGCAAGGCAACGGGCTTGCCATCACGCCACGCCAGGATCAGATCGCTGAGCGACTGTGTGTCCAGCGCACCAGCATAACGCAATGTATAGCGCCGTTTACCGACGCTTGCGGTACCCCCGGAGATATCTTCATTGCCGCTGACCAGGTTAGCCGCCTGGGGCAGATCGATACCCAGCCCCGCCGCCTTGTACGGGTCGACGGTAATCCGCACCTCATATTCATTCCCGCCGCGGACTTCGGAAAGCGCGACACCGGCGATGCGTTCAAGGCGGGTTTGTACGACATCCTCGATAAAATCCCGGTACGATTCGATGGGCCTGGGATTGCCTTCATTGGTCCGCACGATGAACCAGGCGATCGGGCGTCCCCGTCCACCGGCCGTACTCAGTACAGGCTCATCGGCATCTTCGGGGTAGCTCGGAACCCGGTTCAGCTGGTTGATGACATCGATCAATGCCCGGTTCAGGTCGTAATCGACCTCGAATGAAATCGTGATCTTGCCCCTGCCGGTGCTGGCCTCGGAAAGCAGCTCCGTCATCCCGGAAAGTCCGCGCAGCTGCTTTTCCTGTGGCTCGATGATCTCGGATTCAACCTCTTCGGGAGCTGCAGCACGCCAACTGGTCGAGACCACGATCTCGGGCTGCTCCACAGAAGGAGTGAGTTGTATGGGCAGGTGCGTCAGGGTGACGGAACCGAACAAGACGACCAGCAGGCAACCGACCATAGTTGCTGTGGGATTGCCCAGCGCCAGTTTGATCAGGTTCATGGATCAGCCAGCAGCGGTCGCACCTTGACGACCATGCCGGGTCGAAGGTTTTCAGCTCCGCGCGTGATGACCCGGTCACCTTCGCGAATACCGCCAATCACTTCAATGCTGTCCGCCTGGGCAATTCCGGTCTGCACGGCCACTTTCTCGGCCATCGATTTTTCATTGACGCGAAAAATATAGACACCTTCCCTGCGCAGCACCAGTGCATCACGGGGTACCAGCACCACCTCTCTCGGGTGCGCTGTCGGGATTGCAACGCGCAGCAAGGTGCCCGCACTCAGGGAGGCATCGGTCACGGAGACACGCAACTCATACAGCCGGGACAGGTCGCCACCAATTGGCACCAGGGTGCGCACCTGGCCGGTTCCTATAGATTTTCCATTGCGGTAGGACAACGGCGCGCCCACCGTCACGAAGGGCAGTGCACTGGAGGGGATGTGCGTTTGTATCTCGAGGTTTTTACTGCTGACCAGGCGCACGATGGCCTGCCCCTTGTCGGCCCATTCACCGGCCTGCAACCTCTGCTCAGCGACGATTCCGACAAACGGGGCGATGATCTGCGTGCGCCTCATATGCTCTTTGGCCTGTGCCAGACGTGCTTCTGCGGAAAGGATATTGCTGCGCGCGACCGACTGGTCCGTGCGGGCCTCATCCACCAGGCTCAAGGCAATATTGTTATCCACCAGGAGTTTGCCGAGCCGCTCCACCTGGCGGGTGTGAAACTCGTACTTGGCCTTTTCACTCTCAATGATGGACTGCTCTTCGATCACCTGCTGGCGGATGAAGACGTCATCCATTCTTGCCACCGGTTCACCTGCTTTGAAGTGCTCCCCGACATCGGCCACCCAGGTCAGATGCCCGGGGACTTCACCTGCCAGGTAGGCGTCGTCCCGGCTGATGACCGTGCCACTGTACAGGACGGTGGGCGAAACGCTTTTCCTAACTGCCGGTTCCGTAACCACGAACACGGGAGGGAACTCCCGCATTTCCTGTGCATGGCCCAGCCCTGCTAACAGGGCGAAAGCGATAAGCGCAAGTCGTATTTTCATATGCGTGTGCGAGGTGGTTTGGTGCCGACAAGGTACGGCCGTCAGCTCAGCGAACCGCCACAACTGCTCCCCTGTCCTGCAGTACAGCCATAACAATGATCCGCGACGGTAATTTCGCTGTCCTCCAGATCGACATCCATCAGCTCGGACAAATGGGTGCGTACCTGGTTGTTATGCGACAGGGGCAAGCCGAGCATCTGGTTGAAATCACAGTCATATACATAGCCGCGCCAGTCTACACTGATCAGGGAACGGCACATCACCGCCTGCAGGTTTTTCTCACAATAGGAATTTCTCAGCAACTGCATGTATTCGTCAAATTTTCCCTGGCTTACCAGCGTACTCCCGAAACGCTGGATCGGCATGTTGGTAAGGGTGAACAGGTGGTCGAACCTCACCCCGTACTTGAGCAGATATTCATGGTAGTCCTTCTCCAGGCCTTCCTGCGGTGGCGGTAAATCCGGTCCTTGCGGGTTGTAGACCAGTGTAAGCCTCAGGTCGGCATCACCGGTTCCGTAGCCGAGTGCATTCAGCTGGCGCAGCGCACGCAGACTCTGTTGAAACACACCCTTGCCGCGCTGGCGGTCCACGTTTTCTTCAAGATAACATGGCAGGGAAGCCACGACCTCGACCTTGTGCGCGGCCAGAAATTGAGCCAGGGATTCCTGTCCGGGCTCCTCGAGAATCGTCAGGTTGCAGCGGTCAATCACGCGTGCGACCTGCCCGCGGGCGCGCTCCACCAGCTCTCTGAACTGGGGATGCAGTTCGGGTGCGCCACCGGTGATATCCAGTACCTGGACATCACGCGCGTGCAGGTAGGCCAGTACCGTCTCGAGGGTGTCGGGGGACATCATTTCCTTGCGGTTCGGGCCGGCATTGACATGGCAATGCACACAGCTCTGGTTGCATCGGTAACCCAGGTTGACCTGCAGGGTCTCGAGCCGGGCACGATGAATTTCGGGAAAATCCGATGTTTCCAGCAGGTGCAGGGTTTCATGCATATCCGGTGCGCTCGCAATTCAGGGCGGTATCAGCCGCGTTCAAAGGCATGATACCTTTTTACCCAGTTCAGTACCCTTTCTGGCGCATGGGCCTTTTTCCACACACCCGCGGCATATTTGTTCGCCTCGGCCAGGGTTGGATAGATATGGATCGTGCCCAGGATCTTGTTCAGGCCCAGCTTGTGCTTCATGGCCGAGACATACTCCGAGATCAGGTCGCCGGCATGCTCGCCGACGATGGTGGCGCCCAGTATCCGGTCCTTGCCGGGTACCGTCAGCACCTTGACCATCCCGTGCGCCTCTTCATCGGCAATGGCGCGATCCAGATCGGAAATATCGTAGCATGCCACCTCGTACTCGATCCCCTGGTGCTGTGCCTCCTGTTCATTCAGACCGACCCTGGCCACTTCAGGTTCTGTGAACGTACACCACGGGATAACCGAGTAGTCCACGCGGAATTTCCTGAAGCGTCCGAACAACGCATTGACACTGGCATACCAGGCCTGGTGGGAGGCGGTGTGGGTAAACTGGTACGGGCCTGCGAGATCGCCGCAGGCGTAGATGTTCGGGTAACTGGTTTGCAGGAATTCGTTCAGTTCCGGCTGCCCGTTTTCGCGCACCTCGATCTGCAGGTGCTTGTCCCAGGTGGGATGTGAGGTCACCTTGCGCCCTACGGCCACCAGCAGGGCATCAAACGGAATGCGGGCCTCCTTGCCCTCGTGGGTACAGATCAATACCTTCTCGCCCGCCTCCTGCACGACTTCTTGCGCGGCATGTTCGGTAAGAATCCGCACGCCGTCGCGCTGGAAACTTTCCGCAACCATGGCTGCGATCTCCGGGTCCTCACGCGGGAGTATCCTGGAACGGCGCTGTACCTGGGTCACGTTTGAGCCCAGCCGCGCAAAACACTGGGCCAGTTCACACCCGATCGGACCGCCGCCCAGAATCACCATGCGCCCGGGCAGTTCCTCGATTTCCCAGATGGTATCCGAAGTGTAATAGCCCGCCTCGGCCAGGCCCGGCAGATCAGGCACCAGGGGGCTGGCGCCGGTGGCGAGGACAATGTTCTTGCTCGTGAGTGTCGTGCCGTTCACGGCCACCGTCCACGGATCCTTCAGTTCTGCCTCGCCCTGTATGCAATCCACGCCCAGTTCGGTGTAGCGTTCCACGGAATCATGCGGCTCTACGGTCTGTATGACCCGGCGTACACGCTGCATGATCTTCTTGAAGTCGAATTCCACCTGTACAGGCTCACAGCCGTACTGGTGTGCCCGTTTTGCCTGCGCGATGAACTTGGCCGAACGGATCAGCGCCTTGGAGGGCACGCAGCCCGTGTTCAGGCAGTCCCCGCCCATCTTGTTTTTCTCGATCAGGGTGACCCTGGCCCTGACGGTCGCCGCAATGAGTGCGGCCACCAGCCCGCCCGAGCCGGCCCCGATGACCACCAGGTTGCGGTCAAACTTCTTCGGTTTGCGAAAGTGGGCATAGACGCGCCTTGCGCGCAGCACCGCCACGGCTTTTCTTGCTATCCACGGGAACACAGCCAGCAGCGCCAGTGCAATAAGAAGGCCCGGGGTCAGTATGCCGCCCAAAGACTCCAGGTTGGCCAGCTGGGTGCCGACGTTCACGTAAATGAGGCATCCGGGCACCATGCCGAGCAGGCTGGTGACAAAAAAGACCGAAGTCCGCAGGGGGGTGAGGCCCATGACGAGATTGATGACGAAGAACGGGAAGATCGGAATCAGGCGCAGGGTGAACAGGTAAAATGCCCCATCGCGCTCGATGCCCCGATTCACGGCCACCA
>JAPOQE010000091.1 GCA_026710875.1 Gammaproteobacteria bacterium
ACACGACCGCTTGAATCCTGCACCTGAACGACAGGACCCTCATCAATAAACAGGCCGGCAAGCTGAACCGCTTCCGTCAAGGAACCACCGCCGTTGCCGCGCAGGTCCAGAACCAGGGCATCAATATTTTCTTGCCTGAGTTCAGAAATCAGCTGTTCCACATCGCGCGTGGTACTCCTGAAGTCCGAGTCGCCACGCTGGTAGGCTGCAAAGTCGATATAGAAAGCAGGGATCTCGATGATTCCGATCTTGCTGTCCCTGGCATTATCCTGGATATGAATTATTTCACTCTTTGCAGCTTGCTCTTCCAGGGCGATCTCGTCACGTGTGATCTCAATTTCCTTGATCTTGGCTGTAGGGCCCTCGGATCCTGGCAGGATTTGCAGCCTGACCGTGGTGTCTTTTTCACCACGGATAAGCTCAACCACTTCCTCCAGGCGCCAGCCTACGACATCCTTGAATTCCTTTTCATCCTGCTGCGCAATACCCACGATCCGGTCCGAAGCGTGCAGCAGGTTACTTTGATCCGCCGGTCCGCCGGGAATGATTCTTTCCACCAACGTATAGTCACCTTCGGCACGCAGCAGGGCACCGATGCCTTGCAGGGAAAGGCTCATACGAATCGCAAAATTTTCAGAGGTCCTTGGCGACAGGTATTTAGTGTGGGGTTCCAGTGTGCCGGCAAATGCATTGATGAATAGCTGATAGACATCCTCGGGATCCAGCTGACTGCGGCGCGTGATGCTGCGGTAGCGTTTGTCTAGTGTTTCCTTGATCTCATCAGGTTCTTTTTCGGTAAGGCGGAGATTGAGAACATCATTTTTTACGCGCTTCCTCCAGATCTCGTTTAAATCATCCACGCTGGAAGCCCAGGGCGACTCCGAGCGGTCCACGAGAAGTTCCTCATGCAGGTCAAAATCAAATACCTGGTCAAGAAGGCTCTGAGCATAGGCTACACGCTGGTCGACCCGGGCCTGGTAGAGACGAAACATTTCAAATGGAATATCCAGATTCTTGAGCTTTAACGCATCGTCCATGCCGAATCTGAACGCCTCGAAACCATCAATGTCCTTTTTGAGAAAGTAACTTCGATTTGGATCCAAAGAAGCAATGTAAGCCTCAAGGACCTGCTCTGAAAGAGCATCATCAATCGCGAAATCCTTATAGTGATATCTATTCAAAAAATGGGTGATCAGCCGTGTTGCCCGGTGATGCTGGTCCTGCGGAGCAACCACTGTGCTGGCACTGAGGGTGCACGTGGTTGCCAGTACGGCGATGAACACGATGGCATGGATCAGGTGTCGCGACAGGTACATGAGATCGATTGGGGAAGTTGAATGTTTTTTTAAATCAATGGCCTTCATCCAGGCCTGGACCTGGAAGGCGCTGTTTATTCGTCAGGAGACAAGTATATATGCAAACTGCAACGTATGGATAAGTGCCGGGCCTCCATTTTTGGCTTCAAGCAGGTATGGATTGGAGAATCCGTGCGTGTTCGCAGCCAGTGAGTGTATGATTGTTTGCGCATCGCTGTGCAATACAGCATCGACATCATGTTCACAACAAGGAGTTGTCATGGGCGCTGAAAAGGTTTTGGAAGAATGGCAGTTGTTTTTGAACGACCATGATCTTGGAGGCATCACCGGGCTGTATTCAGACGAGGCCGTGCTGTGGGGTACATTCTCGGACATCATTCGGGACACCCCCGGGTTGATCGAGGAATACTTCCGCCGGCTGTTTGAAAATGATCAACTGAACGTTGAAATCGGCTCAGTGCATCCGCGGGAATACAATGGCATGCACCTGTATTCTGGAACCTACGAGTTTTCCTACCAGGACACCAAGCCCGTCATCCTGCCTGCACGTTTCACCTTTGTCATCGGCTCTGACAAGGACGCCGCCCTGCGGATTTTAGAACACCATTCTTCCCTGATTCCGGAAACTTCTGGGCGCTAGTCCCGCAGAGCAGCCAGGCCATCCTTGAGCCGCTCGAGACCGGTACGGATGGCATCATCGGAGAGGGCGCCATACGACAGCCTGATGTGACAACCCCGGTCGATCCCGAAGGCCGAACCTGGAAGGGCAGCAACCCCGAATTCGGTAATCAGCGACTTCACCAGCTGCAAATCCTGCTTCGCGCTGTCAATCTCAAGCATCACGTAGAACGCACCTTCCGATACCGGTGTGCTCTTCAGGCAGGCAAGACCGTCCAGCATTTCCAGAACGAGGGTGCGCTTCTCTGACATGACCTTGCATTTGTGCTGAACAAATTCCATTCCGGCTTCAAGCGCACCCAGGGCTGCATACTGTGAAATCATGGGGGGCGAGATCAGGATGGTGTCCTGAATCTTTTTCACGGCATCGAGTAAATGCTGCGGGATCACCATGTATCCGACACGCCAGCCTGCAAGGCCATAGCCCTTGGAAAACGAAAACAGGGAAATTGTGTGCTCGCAGGCATCGTGCCTGGACGCCACGGAATACTCTTCATGTTGGCCATAACAGAAACCCTCGTACGCTTCATCACTTATATGGTAAATCCCGTACTTTTGACAGATCTCATTTACGGCATCCAGCTCATCGCGCGAGTAGACCGCCCCTGTAGGGTTGTTCGGGCTGATGGTCGCGATGGCCCGGGTCTTTTCCGTAATGGCGGCCTCGATTTCTCCCAGCCTCAAATGATAGTGGTTGTCCGTGGCGACGGTCACAGGTCTGCATCGCTCCATGACCAGTGACATCTCATGATTGAAATAATAGGGCAGGGGAAGGATGACCTCGTCTTCCGGGTCACAGATCGCCAGGACGGCCGTATTGAATCCCATGTTGGAGCCTGCGGTGACCACGATGGCATTGCCGTCGTGGATCGCAATTTTATTTTGGGCTGACAGCTTTTGCCCTAGTGCCGCTTGAAGTTCGGGTATCCCCTCGACCGGCCCATAGCGGTTGATCGAGGGGTCCGTCATGTGTCGTCGTATGCTGTCAAATACCTGCGGTGGAGGCCCGTAGAATGCGACCCCCTGTCCGAACGATATGGTGCCCTCGTGCCGCCTTGCCAGGGCGCCCACGATGGGGATCACCGGGCTTTGCACAGCCATCATGCGTTGACTGCTGTTCATGACATAAAGGTTCAGCGGTGCAGGGGCATTTGCATCAAAATGCAATTCGCCTGTAGATGTCCGAGACGCGGTATGGAAGCTTGTCTACGTTATCCACCACGGTAAAGCTCACCGGGCCGTACATGTGTTGCAGGTAGTCCATGGCTTCCTCGTCAATCGTGATGCAAAATGGATGGATGCCCAGGTATTTCGCTTCGATCAGGGCACGACGGGTGTCCTCGATCCCGTACGGGCCCCGGTAGCCGTCCTGGTCATCGGGCCTTCCGTCGGACAGTGTGATCAACAGCTTGGTACGCGCTTCGACCTGGTGGAGAATCTTGGTGAGGTGGCGAACCGCGACCCCCATGCGTGTATAGCCCTGTGCCTGTATACCGCTGATACGGGCTTTTACCAGGTCGTTATAGGGCTCATCGAATTCCTTGATCTTGTAGAGTTCGCAACGCTCGTGCGTGAAACCTGAAAAACCGTAAATGGAGTAGCGGTCTCCAAGGATTTCCAGGGACTCGCAAAGCAGAACGAGCGCTTCCCGTTCCATCTCGTTGATCCAGCCTGCGGTTGAGCCGCTCATGTCAATCATGAACATTACGGCCATGTTCCGGTCGGTCTTGCGAGAGCGTGTGAACAGGTGCTGCGAGGCTTCCAGTCCAATCTTTGTGTCGGAAAATGCCTCAATGACCGCATCAAGGTCGACATTGTCTCCATCGGGCTGGCGCTTGATGCGCCGGTCATCTTCGCGCAATGACTCGAAGGTCCTGTGTAGGTGCTTCAGCAGCCCCCTGTGTTTACGCAGTGTCTTGGATACGAAATCATCCTCTACGGGCTGCACCTCCACTTCCCTCAGGTGACACCATTCTTTCCGGTATTTCTGGCGTGAGTGATCCCATTCATCGTAAAGCCAGGTGGCCTCGTCACTTTGCGATGAGATGGCCTCGGGCGGTGGAACCGCGGTCTCGTCGGCGCGATTGGGGTCCGGCATGGCTGCATCCAGATAGTCATCCGGAATCCTGCCATGGTCTTGCAGTACGGACTCCAGCAGCTGCTGGATATTTTCCGGAATCTCTACCCGGTCACCGCCCAGCTGCAGTTCAATGTTGCGCCCATCCGGTTTAGCCTCACCTTCCAGCCCCTTGATGGTGAAGCCGATTCTATCGTCCTCCTGGTCATTTTCGACCCGGTCATCATTGTATTTCTCAAGCTCGCGCTGCAGATCGAGAAGCCGATTCTGAAGACTCATCTTCTCCCGCGCCACGCGCACCTGGCGTACTGTCCAGGCCTCCTTGGGACTCAGGCTGCCCTGGTAGACCTTATCATCGGGGGCGGCCTTGTCCTTGTAGACGGCCTCGAGGAAAAAAATCGTATCGCGTACTTCCATGTCCGGCTCGCGCAGCCGGTGCATCGCGGTTTGCCAGTTCCTTGACAAGGCACCGGCATCCATTGGCGGGCTGAAATTTCTCATGACCCGGGAGATGCCCGGCAGTTCGCGCTCGATGCACGCATCCAGGCGAAGGGTCTCCAACTTGTGAAACAGCGCCCGTGCACGTTCCGGGTCCTTGTAGGTGTTCAGGAAAGCACCGACATTCAGGGTCCATGTGCCAAACCATGTCTGCGCCCACTGGTGTACGGCCATGGCCTTGTACAGGGCAAAATTGTCCTCGTAGCAGTCGAAATCGGTCAGCCGTTCCGGCAGCCGGATAATCTCGGTGTCCGTATAGTATGACGCACCGGTTTCGATCATCAGTTTCCTGCCCATCAGACCGGTGATAAAGCTTTCCAGGATGCGCGAAACCCTGTCCAGGGAAACACTGCTCGGGGCATCTGTGGTGGACTGGACAAACTGCTCCACATTTTTCATCGCCTCGGTCGCAGCCTCTGCACCTCCCGTGCTAAAAATTTCCTGCAACCGCACGATCCAGCCATCCCAGTGCGCCTCATCAACCAACTGCAGGCTATGCGGTGCAAAACGACAGAAGTCATAGGCAAGCTCGACACTGGTGCCGACGAGCCGCTCGGCAGATTCAAGGAAACGGTCCTGATCTACCTTCGCATGTTCGGCAAGCTGTTTTGCCGGTATCAGCATGTCCTGCGCTGATGAGATCTTCTGATCGACGATCAACTCCATGCGCAACTTCATCTCCAGCACTCCCATTCCGCCATAGATGGCACTGGTGGTCCGGTTGCTGACTCTTTCCTGGGGCTTTCCATGCCCGGCAGGGGCTTGTTGTTTTCGTGCCTTCTTTTTCCAGAACATGATCATGTTGTAACGCCGTGGCCGTTTGCAGGACCTAGCCCAGTAGCCGGGCCTTGGCCTGGTTGATCTTCGCTGACAGGTAGTCGTTGCCTCCGCGGTCCGGATGAAGTTTCTGTATCAGCCGCCGATGCGCCTCGATCACCTCGTCCTCCGAGGCATCCTCAGCGAGGCCCAGTATCGCATAGGCTTCCTGCCGGGACATGCTGACTCGATCCTTACTGCGTCTGCGCCCGGTGTCTCCCTGGCTGTAGTGCCTGCGCCAGCCGGTGTGCCCGGAGCGCTCGAGATAGGCGGCCAGCAGCTGTTCGGATGGGGGGTCCTTGCGGGCGTATTCCTTCAGCAGGGCAGTGAGTTCCTGCTCGGACAGCTCCTGCAGCTTTCTCCCCTGGTAAAGCCCCTGTTTGATCTCGCCAATTAGCTGGCCCGATGCAGGGTCCATTTCCACGGTCAAATACTGCGTTTCGACGCTGGATTGGCGATTAAAGGAGAAATCAGGCGGCGGGTCCCGGAACCGGTGCAGCAATCCCTTCAACATGGGCAGGTAACTGATCAACCCGAGCATACGCCGGATAAACGGCACCACGGCCGCCACCAGTGCAAAAATCCAGTGCAGCCTGCCGGTTACCGCCAGGCCCAGCAGCACCACCACGGCCAGTCCGGCCAGCCACTTCCACTGTACCTGCCTCGGCTGCCTGACCAGCCAGCGGATCCCGAACCAGAGTCCGATGATCAGGACGATCAGACCAACTTCACGTATCATGTCGCGATCTTTTAGTCACTGAATTCGCCTGGCACATGACGATCCCTATAAATATTTCAAATAAGCCATACCAGTGTACCCGAATCCGAATGATCCGGGTGTTCCAGCCTGCCGGGTTCAGGTAGTACCGGTAAGCCTTCCTCATGCAACATGCAACCCCACTTGCATGGCTTGGACTCGTCGTACTGACGGTCGTGTATGGCAGTGCGTTCATGCTGACCAAGCTTGCGGTCCAGGAACTGTACCCGGTCACCGTAACGACCGGGCGCATTGCAATTGCCGCGACACTGCTGTTGATCGTGGCTTTCGTCCGGGGAGAATCTTTTGGCTTCTTGCACAAGGCCTGGCCTCTGATTATCGCGCTGGCCATCTTCGGCAACTGCCTGCCATTTTACCTGATCAGCTGGGGACAACAGACCGTGGACAGCGGCATGGCAGGAATATTGATGGCCGTAATGCCCTTGGCGACGATCGTGATGGCTCACTTTTTTGTACCCGGAGACCGGCTTAACCGCTTCCAGGTGCTTGGCTTTCTGTCCGGTTTCGCCGGGATCCTCATCCTGCTTGGACCGGCAGCCATGGCCGGGTTCGAGAGCACAACCCACACGTTCTTGTCCATGCTGTCCATTCTGGGAGGTGCCTTGTGCTATGCAATCAATACCATACTCGCCAAACACCTGCCCAAGGAAAGCCTGCTTGCCATCGCAGCGTCCGTGCTGCTGGTATCGACCCTGATCATGCTGCCGGCCTGGTTCACATCAGGAGCGCAGGTGCCCCTGCAGCTGATCAGCGTCGAGTCTCTGGCGGTGCTGCTGCTGGGGCTCTTCCCGACGGCGCTGGCGATTTTGATCTATTTTGCCGTCGTTGCCAGCGCAGGGCCCGCTTTTCTCTCACAGATCAACTACCTGGTTCCGGTCTGGGCATTGCTGATAGGGATCCTTTTGCTAGGCGAACCCTTCAGCCTGCATGCCATGCTCGCGCTGCTTGTCATCCTGTCAGGCATTGCCATTGCAAGGCAAGTTCCACCCTCGATAGCAAGACTCTAGCCGGGCACACGTCCCTTGCAAGGATCCGGTCCTGTCAGGCTCCCGACCTGCAGGTATAATTGCCAACGTCGGCGCATCTACCCGGGGCACCTGCACCTGCGAGCAAGATAAGCCGCAAGGAGCAGGTATCTTCAGGCGTTCAGAATTTTAAAGGAGCATCTTCATGGCAGCACACAGCGTCCAGCGGATCTTGGATCAATTTGGATCACTGGCCTTTCCAGGCATCTACGATACCCTGTCGGCAAAAATTGCAGAGCAGGCAGGCTTCCCGATAGGATTCATCTCTGGCTATTCCCTGGCCGCGGCCACCATTGGCGAGCCGGATTTCGGCCTGCTGACCCAGACCGAGGTCGTCGAGCGTGCACGCGCCATCTGCTCCAGCGTATCCATGCCCGTGATCGTCGATGCGGACACCGGCTACGGCAATCCACTGAATGTATATCGCACCGTGGAGCTTCTGATCGATGCAGGAGCTGCCGGCTGCTTTCTCGAAGACCAGGTCTGGCCCAAGCGTTGCGGTCACATGCGAAACAAGAGAGTCATCGGACGCGACGAGTACCTGCAGAAAATTCGCGCTGCGGTAGAGGCTCGCGGTGATCGAGACTTCTTCATTGTCGCGCGCACCGATGCCGAGGCCGTCGAGGGCCTGGATGAGGCCATTGCGCGCGTGACGCAAGCCAGGGAAGCCGGGGCTGATGCAAGCTTCGTCGAAGCACCGGGCTCGATCGAACAACTGAAGATGATCGGCTCGCGGGCCCCGAAACCCATCGTCGCCAACATGATTGAGGGGGGCAAGACACCGGTGCTGGCAAAAGAGCAACTGGAGGCTATCGGATTCCAGCTCATCCTCTACCCGCTGACCGGCCTTTTTGCTGCCGCCCATGTGCTGCAGCAATTCTTCACGCAGCTGCACCAGACGGGCACGACCCTTGGGATGGAAGACCAGTTGCTGAGCTTCTCTGAGTTCAATGACCTGATCGGGGTCGAGGAAAAATACGCGTTCTCCGAGAAATTCGGCGAATAGTCGAGGGGACTACCCAGAGATCAGCTTAATCATGACATGGCTGAGTGTGGCCGCGAGCAGCGTGATCACGCTCAGGCAGATGAGATTCAGCCAGATACCGGTTCTTCGCATCT
>JAPOQE010000092.1 GCA_026710875.1 Gammaproteobacteria bacterium
ATAAACGATACATTTTTGCTGGTTTCTGCCATTGCGCTGGTCGTCCTGACGTCACAGTATCCCGGACCCGCAGCCTGGATTAACGCAAAGATTATTGCCCTGGTGGTCTACATCGTGCTTGGCATCATTGCACTCAACCGTGGAAAAACGATGCAGGTCCGTGTGCTGGCATGGTGTAGCGCTCTAGTGGTTTATGCCTACATGGTTGCTGTAGCACTCAGCAAAAGCCCCTTGCCAATTTAGGCAAGAAACCAGTGACGGGATCTCTGACTCGACAAATTAAAAAGCCCTGACCAGTTGATCAGGGCTTTTCGTATCGAGTGGAGTGGAGTTCCTACTCCAGGTCCGGGAGTCAACTCACTCCAGTTGCGTCCTTGCAAAAGCTTGGGTCTTGTTACCTTATTCTGCTGGTGCAGAGGCGTCGGCAACTACCGGCGGATAGAATGACTTGAACATGTTCGTGTACATGTTGGGGTTCATCATCCACGCTGTGGTGTCCTGCTGCCATTTCGGATCAGCGACCTTGTACATGGGCTGATAGAACTGGGGGTTCATCGCAGCAGCCATCCACTGTGAGTAAAATGCCGGGTTCATGTAGGCATACATGAATTGATAGGTCTGCGGATTCATGGCAGCTGTCATCCAGTTTGCATACACCTGTGGGTTCATGAATTGAGTCATGATTCCCATCATTTTGGCAGGGTCACTGAAATTGGCGGCCCAGGCACTCCATTGCTCAGGATTGGTAGAGCAATTCATCAGCGCTTGTGCAGTCGCAGGATTGTTTACAGCAATCATGAACTGGTTGAATTTAACCGGGTCAGCCATGGTTTCTGCCATAATGACAGGGTCAGTGAAAGCTGCATGTGCTGCACAGGATGATGTTGGTTCTTGAGCAGCCGGCTGTTCTGTTTTGGAGAGCTCACCAAAAACGGGAGCGATGCTCAGCATCAAAATGCCTGCCAGGATGGAATAAGTGAGTTTGGATAGTTTCATAATCGTGTCCTCGTAGTCTTCGAGCGATTCATAATATAAGAATATTCTAATATAATTTGAGACAATGTATATTAGATATATCTAATATACAGATAATCTGAATTTATCAGTCAGAAGTAGTCATGTGAACCGATACATATTTCAATGAGAAAGGTTCAGACATGGCATAGTCATCGACTGATCTAGGGTCGTGTGTCAATTCACTAAATAGAGAAGTAGAAGCCATCACAAAGGCCATCACCATGCCGAGTACAAGAATACGTGTATCCAGGGATCTCATAATTGACTCCATATCGATAGAGGTAAGTAACAGTCTCTTCTTACCTGAATGAATACAGCAAGTAATGTGCCAGTTTGTGGATACAGCGGCAGGGGCTGTATTGGTGATTAAATTTGAAATTACGATGGTGCTTGCAGTATCGAAGCAGTGCGCAGATGCACCATCATTGAACCGTGTGACTATGGCTATCTGGAATATCCCTGGTTGTGAAAGGGCACTTGCAAGGAGCTGTTGAACGCATTCTAGAACTGCCTGAATACTGTAAGGGGTATATGTTGAATATATTATACTTCGCATAATGTATATTATGTTAAATTAGAGTGAAACCAGGGATACCACGTCGTGTCAGGTAGGTCGATGTCTCAATCGCCACTGCCTGATGAGCCCTACAAGACTGATCCCTACCCAGAAGCTCTCGACAATAATCCCTGACAAGTTGAAGTCATAGGTCAATGAAATAATGACAAAAAATGCACCTAGTGCATTCAGAATCGAGTAGAGGTAACTTTCGCTGTCCATCCGTTCGAGTTGCAGCAGGATGTAGGTACCGATAATGAAGGACACCCCGATATTGCCAACGATGTCGTGCCATTCGTAGCTCATCCCCGGATACCCCTTGCGCGCAATTGCCTGGCAATACCGACCAGACTGGCGCCTACCCAAAAGAATTCAATGATGAAGAGTGACAGATTGAAGTCATACATCAACGATATGATGACAAAGAATGCACCCACTGCATTTAGAATTGAGTAGATATAGCTGGTACTGGCCAGTCGTCCCAGCTGGAGAAAGAGATAGGTGCCAATGATGAAAGACACTCCGAGGTTGCCTACGATGTCATGCCATTCGTAGCTCATGCCGGCTTGTTACTCTTGATTGGATAGTATTCGATAGTTGTCATTACTCAGAATGTAAAGCCGATGATATTTGCATGCTTTTCGAAACCTGATAGAAGACATGCATTTTGGCGTGCCCTGCCCGTTGCATTTTAATGTCATGGTATGACTGGTGATTCTACGGTAAACATGAGCTAAATAGGCACTTACAACACCAAGTTTATCGCTTCAGCGAAAGTTTCATTTTACATGTCCAGCTTGTCAATCATCATCCCGGTACTGAATGAAGAGAGCTATCTGAACACAAACAGGAAGCAGCTTGTCTCGTTACTGGAGGATGGTCATGAAATACTTGTCGTCGATGGCGGCAGCCAGGATGAATCCATGCATTCAGCGGATGCGCTCGGTTGCAAGGTGTTCTCTACCCGGGCCTCACGTGGTCATCAATTGCATCAGGGTGCAAAACACAGCAATAATGACATTCTCCTGTTTCTCCATGCGGACACTCTTCTGCCCCCAGATGCCGTGCAGGTGATCGCACAGGTACTTGCCAAGTCTCAGGCACATTGGGGCCGGTTTAACGTACGATTTACCAACCCGCGCTGGATGTTTCGCGTAATTGCCTGGTTCATGAACAAACGCAGTTGTCTGAGCGGTATCGTGACGGGTGATCATGCCCTGTTCATCAAGCGAGAGTTTTATTTCAGTTGCGGGGGGTTCATGGATATTCCAATCATGGAAGATGTGGAGTTTTGTCGCCGGCTGAAAAAAAATGCCTCTCCGGTCTGTTTGTCTGAGGAAGTTGTTACTTCCAGTCGAAGATGGGAACACAGTGGTATCTTGAAAACGGTCATCACCATGTGGGCACTTCGACTGTTGTTTTTCTTTGGCCGCTCACCTGAAAAGCTGGCCAGGCTGTATAAATAAAATGCGGCCCGGAGAGATCATACTGTGCTTTTGCAAGCAACCAGAGCCCGGCATGGTGAAATCGCGTTTGGCAGCTGACCTGGGTCAAGAGCTTGCTGCCACGGTGTATAAAACGATGGCTGAACACACCGTGCAAGCACTGTCTTCGAGTGAGCATGAATATGCGCTGTATTGTTTCCCGGATACACAGCATGCGTTTTTTGAGCATTGCAGCGACCGGTACCATGCCCCCCTGTATCGACAGGAAGGGAAGAATTTAGGCGAGCGGATGTTCCACGCGATGGATACCCATCTAGGCAATGGTCACCCGGTTGTCCTGATAGGCTCCGATTGCCCCGAACTGGGCACGGGCTACATCAACAAGGCATTCCACATGCTGAGCACAGGCAAGGATGTTATCCTTGGGCCTGCCACTGACGGTGGCTATGCACTGATCGGTGCAAACCGGATTGATGGATTGTTATTCCAGGACATTCCTTGGGGCACCTGCGATGTACTGCAGCAGACCCTGGCCAGGATCAAAACACTACGTTGGGATTATGCCTGTTTGCCCCCGGTACGGGACATCGATACCTTTGCAGATTATCGCTACTATTTAGCGCATGAGAACTACAGACAGCTATTCGCAAGCTAATCTCCAAGAAAGCTCGGCAAGAAATGGAAATGGCGATTACCATGAGCTGCACCTATGCCATCAAGGGCCTAGGTAGCACACGGAAGCCATGACCCGTGAGCCAGACAGGTTTGCAAATTTCCGCCCTACCCGCCTGAGCCGAAATAGCAGTTCACCTGGAGGCAACTCATTGCGCGCTGAGCCCATGCAGGCGTTCATTGCGGCGGCGCAACAATTCCAGCACAGTCAATAACAAGATAGATATGACGACCAGCAATGTCGCGACAGCCAGGATCGTGGGGCGAATTTCTTCCCGAATCCCCGAGAACATCTTCCAGGGAATGGTTCTTTGTTCCACGGACCCAACAAACAGAACGACAACCACTTCATCAAATGAAGTGATGAAGGCAAACAAAGCGCCGGAAACTACTCCCGGCAGTATCAACGGGACGGTCACCTTGAAGAAGGTCTGGACAGGACTTGCTCCTAGGCTGGCCGCCGCTCGTGTGAGTGAATGGTCAAAATTTGTCAGGGTCGCCGTTACCGTGATCACCACGAACGGTGTTCCAAGTGCTGCATGGGCCAAAATCACACCCAGATGGGTAGACGTGAGCCCGATACGCGTATAAAAGAAATACATCCCTGCAGCCGAGATGATCAATGGCACGATCATCGGTGAGATCAACAACGCCATGAAAGCCGCTTTGAATGGCATTTGCGAGCGGCTCAAGCCAAGCGCAGCCAATGTCCCAAGGAAGGTTGATATCAGTGTTGCAAAGACAGCAATTACGAAACTGTTCTGTACCGCGCGTTGCCAGGAGTCCTCGGTGAAAAACTCCCGGTACCATTGCGTGCTGTAACCCGCCGGATCGAACGACAGCATTTCCGGTGAGAAGGTGAAGTACGGGAGTGCGTTGAAGCTCAGCGGCACGATCACGAAGATCGGGGCCACAAGAAACACAAAGATCGCTGCACAGATTCCGCGATAGACGTAGTACCACCCTTTTTCCAGCGAAGAGAAGTGAACGGGCAAGGCCATGGCGCTTAACCCAGCCTCATGTTGCTGACACCGACGATCTTGTCATACAGCAAATAAAGGACCAGCACTACGGCAAGCAATATGGCTCCCAGTGCTGCAGCCAGTCCCCAGTTCAGGGATTCACTGATATGAACAGCGATGAAGTTCGAAATAAAGGTCCCTGTTCGACCCCCCACAAGCGCCGGGGTAATGTAGTAGCCGATCGACAGTATGAATACCAGAATGCAGCCGGCACCGATTCCAGGCACCGTGTTGGGTACATACACCCGAATGAATGCAGTAAACGGGCTTGCCCCGAGTGAGCGAGCGGCCTGCATGTACGAGGCAGGAATTGTTTTCATGACAGAGTAAAGCGGCAAGATCATGAACGGCAGCAGGATATGCGTCATGGCCACCAGGGTTCCGGTCTTGTTGTATATCATTTGCAGGCGGGCATCCTCAGGAACGAGACCGATGAATACCAGCAAATCATTCAGCACCCCTTGCGTTTGAAGCAGGGCGATCCAGGAAGTTGTGCGCACCAGTAGTGAGGTCCAGAACGGCAATAGAACAAGGATCATTAAAAGGTTGCTTGTGCGCAAAGGCAAGGTCGCCAGGAGATAGGACACCGGGTACCCCAATAGCAGGCACAACGCCGTTATCAGCAGGCTCATCCACAGGGTTCTGTAGAACAACGTCACGTAGATCCGGCGTGGCTCGGGTTGTCGTGCGATCTCACCCTGGTCATTCAGGCGCAAATCAGAAGAGGCCAGAAAATAGCTGCTGGTGGTTGCTCCGGACTCCCGGTAGATCAATCGCCAGACACTGACATCATGCCAGCGTTTATCGATTGCCAGAAGCTGTTCTTTAAAGGGGGCCTCAGTAATTTTTCTGGTATTGCGGCCTGATTTCCTGAACAGACTCGACATGCCCGGCTTTTCATAGTTCAAGCGTCGCCCTACCCGCCCAAGGGTTTTATCCTTGAACGCGGCCTGCATATCCCGTACCAGGGCTTCAAACACGGCTTCGTCGGGTAATTCGCCACCCTGTGCATCCCAGGCCTGAATGGTGACGGTAGTTTGCGGAAGAATCGATGCCACGATCCGGTTGTCAATGCTGCGGTACAGCATATCCAGGATCGGCAGAATGAAGGTTACTGTCAGGAAGGCCAGTAGCGGCAGAACCAGCATCAGTGCGCGCAGTCGGCTTTGAAACTGCGTGCGCTGAAGGCTGAGCCTGAGCGGCGTGCCATCGGCAGTGCGTATTACATCACTGGGTACCTGTGTCATGCAGATCAGCTACCCGGCACGACACCTGTCAGGAATTAAATTGCTGCTGTCGAATGGGATTAAGTACCTACTTTTTTTGTCAGTTCATCACTTGGCGAGCCAGGCATTGAATCGCTCATCAAGTTCAGCCCGGTGATCGGCCCACCAAACATAGTCAAAATTCAGGACAGACGTGACATTATTCTTGTTGGTTGGCATATGCGGTTTCATGTCGATGCCAAGCTCTGCATGATTGCCTACCAGCGGTCCTGAAGAATGGCGTGCGGGCCCATAGGAAATATACTTGGCCTGGTCCGCTAACCGCTGTGTGTCCGTAGCAAATTTCAGGTAGGCCTTCACCGCACCCAGATCCTTCACACCTTTGGGTACGACCCAGCCATCCAGGTCAAATGCCTGCCAGTCCCACATCATGGCTATTGGCTGGTTCTTCTCCGCGATTGCAGAGAACAGCCGTCCGTTGTATGCCGAGGCCATCACCACTTCGCCATCCGCCAGAAGCTGCGGTGGCTGGGCACCTTCTGCCCACCAGATGACATGGTCCTTGATGGTATCAAGCTTGGCAAATGCTCGAGCCACGCCCTCCGGTGTACTCAAGACTTCATACACCTTGTCGCCCGCAACGCCATCTGCAATCAGTGCCCATTCCAGGTTGTTGATCGGTCTTTTCTGCAGTGCCCGCTTGCCCGGAAAAGTCTCGAGATCGAAAACATCCGCAATGGTGGCGGGTTGCTTGTCCTGGAATGCATCGGTTCGATATCCAAAGGTCGTCGAGTAGACGATAGACGGAATGAAGCAGTTGGTGCCGCCGGGGTTGAGCGTGCCTGCAAAGAAGTCTTGCGATGCCGGTGTACCGTCCGGTGCCGGGGCCAGCCAGGTGTCGGGGTCAATTTCCTCAACCAGGCCTTCATCACAGGCGATAATTGCATCGGAAGCCACCATGTCAACCAGGTCCCAGGTCACATTGTCTGCTTCAACCTGAGCACGAATTTTTGCCAGCCCTTCTGCTCCCGAATCATCATTGATAATGCGAATGCCTGGATTATTGGCCACATACGGATCATGGTAGGCCTTTTGCTGGCTCGCGGTGTATGCACCGCCCCAGGATACGATTGTCAGTTCGGTTGCAAGAGAATTCCCGGCAAGTAGTGCCGCTCCTACTGAAACTACAGCAGCCCGCAAGAACTGTTTCATGAAATACCCCCTATATGATTTGTTGCTGGATAAACCGGATGTTCAGCAAGGGATGCCTGTGATCATTGCTGCTCCCCACCTTGCTACAGTTACCGGAAAAGTCCACTATGAAATGCTATAATATGTTATTAAACAACTACTTATAGAACATCGGTGAAAATATATTAATAAAGATTGTACCATACAGCTATTGACTTTTCATACCTACAGTAGTGTGATGTTATGCCATGAAATCATATATACACCCCCTTAAATGCATTGTGATTCTTGCCCTGGTGGCGCCTTTGACCGCGTTTGCAGGCGGCGCTGTTGATGATGAAACAGAGGTTTTGCGCCAGAAGGTCGGACACCTTGAGCAAGAACTCGCCGAGGTCCGCAAAAAACTTGCCGAGGCAGAGGCTCAAAATGCCGCACACGCAGCGGCCAGCGAAGCACCTGCAGTGCAACCCAAACACAGCCCTGTGAAAATCGGTGGCGCCCTGGGATTTAACTACGCCTATGGTGACTATAACTCAGGCCACCGCAGAAACGAGGACCTCGGAGATGTTGATCTGGATATCTTCCGGGTGAATGCCGATCTCGATTTAAACAATTTCATCGGCCGAGTCGAGTACCGATGGTATGACACCTATAGCATGATGCACACGGCGTGGCTCGGATACCAGTCGGATCACTACGGCACAATCAAGGCGGGCATTGTTCGCGTACCTTTCGGCCCCGGACCTTGGGGGGTATCCACCAGCTGGTTCTTTGATCAACATTTTTACATCGGCCTGTCGGATGACATGGACCTTGGAATCCGGTGGACAAAATCCTACGGTGACCTTGAAGTTGATCTTGCCTACTACTTCCAGGATGAAGGGGAATGGGATGGTGCCAGTCGGGACAGTTCCCGGTACAGCTACGACCTGGTCACCTGGGATGAGCAAGTCGATGCTGATGGCAACATCATGTACGGTGCGGGCGAAAACGGTTTTGAAGAAGATGGCCAGATCAATCTTCGCATGATCTACTCAACGGAGAGCTTTGGCGACCTGGGCGCATCGTTCCAGTATGGCTGGCTGAAAGGCAAGAATGTGGATGACCACGGTGCGGACCATTATGCGGTTTCTGCACATGCAACAAATTCATTTGGAGACTTCACGCTCCTTTCGCAACTCTCCTACTACGAATTCGATATCACTGATGACACTCCCTGGGGCACCGGGGACCTGATCCCGATGGGCGCGTATGACTTTGCCTGGCTGGTGGCTTCGGAAGGATGGATTCCTGCCGTATCCCTTCGCTACCATGGCGTCGACACGTCAGGTCTTCCGTGGATAAACAGCGTCATGCCCTATATCGAGTGGAGCACGATCATCAAGGAAGAAAGCGACTATAACGACAGCAACCTGTGGAGTCTTGGGGCATTGCTGGACTGGGGTGGCGTGTATGTCTACGCCGAGCTTGGAATTTCCGATGGCAACAATTTTGTGGGTGGCAAGGGAGACGACTACGGCAGATTCGATGGTATTGGTGATGTGGGCGCCAACGGAAATGATCGTTGGAACAGGCGCTTTAACATCAACGCGCGCTACTACTTCAATCTGTATAAATAGCTGAGCAAATTTGCCCGAGCGCAAAGTTCTGCTTTACAGTTCCGTGCCCGGGGACACTCTTCCCTTTCGTCCCCTGCTCAATTGCATCCTGAGATGATTCAGCCGGATATCAGGTATCTGGATTCTAGCTTGTATGTCTATGCCGGGATCGATGTGTCCTGTAGGGTATCCAGGGCCCGGCAGTCATCCGCAGCCCAGGCGAGCTGTACCTGGTTCCCTTTGCTGAGGGAAGTACGATGCTGGGTATTCGATACCTTGACGACAAACTCCCTGTTTCCGGCAACGGTCAGTCGCACGCGTATGTGATCACCCAGATAAATCAGCTCTTCGACCCGCCCACTGACAAGGTTGTCTCCGGTCGTTTCCGCCGGTGCGACCGTGACGCGTTCTGGGCGAAGTGACAGGGTTGTGGGTTCACCCTCGCTGTCCACCTTGACCTTCAGGGCCCGGATGCTCTCACCGGTCTCGAGGCGTACTTGGCAATAGGCACCATCCACGGACTCAACCTGTCCTTCTAGGCAATTATTCTCACCGATGAACCGGGCCACAAAGGCATTTTCGGGCTGCTCATACAGGACATCCGGTGTGGCAAGCTGCTGGATAACCCCGTCATTGAATACCGCAATTCGATTGGACATGGTCAGAGCTTCTGACTGGTCATGCGTGACATACACCACCGTCACCCCGAGATCTTCGTGTATGCGCTTGATCTCAAATTGCATCTCCTCGCGGAGGTTCTTGTCGAGGGCGCCAAGAGGTTCATCCATCAATACCAGGACCGGCTCAAAGACCAGCGCCCTTGCGACGGCAACCCGCTGTCGCTGCCCTCCGGAGAGCTGTGCGGGGCGTCGGCTGCCGAAGCCCGACAATTGCACCATGTCCAGAACCCGCTCGACCCTGGCCTCGGTTTCCGAGTTTGAAAGCTTGCGGACGCGCAAGGGGAACGCAAGGTTCTCCGCTACGGTCATGTGAGGAAACAGGGCATAATTTTGAAACACCATGCCAATGCCACGCCGATGCGGGGCCACACGATTGATCGGCTGGTTGTTCAGATAGATCTCTCCGTAGGTGGCCGGCTCGAATCCGGCAAGCATCATCAGGCAGGTGGTTTTACCGGATCCGGACGGCCCCAGCATGGTCAGGAATTCACCCGTCTCAATACTCAGGTTCAGGTCTTTGATGACCAGTGTCTTGCCATCGTAGCTTTTCTGGACATGGTCAAACTTGACGATGCTCTGCCTGTTTTTAACCATTCATGGCCTCGGTAACAAATTGTTCTGCCGTGCAGATGGTCTCCAGTCCAGCACCGCTTTTTCCCGAGCTTTCATTTAGGTGTTTGCGCCAGGCCTTGGCGCCCGGAAGGCTATGAAACAGGCCGGACAGATGTCTTGCCAGCTTTGCCAGCGGGACCCCTGCGTCCAGTTGCTGCTGGACATACGCTTTGTACATTTCCAGCGCTTCATGCCGTGAGGGATTCTCCGTGTGAAACAGCATCGCATCGATGCCTGCCAGAAAGTACGGATTTTCGTAAGCCTCCCTTCCTACCATGACGCCATCCACATGCTGAAGATGCTCCATTATTTTTATTTCATCGGCCAGCCCGCCGTTCAAAACGATCTTGAGGTCCGGAAAGTCCTGCTTCAGGCGGTATACGTAATCATAGCGCAAAGGAGGCACGGTTCGATTTTGTTTCGGGCTTAATCCGGACAAGAAGGCCTTGCGTGCATGAATGATGAAAATGGTGCACCCTGCCTCTGCTACAGTAT
>JAPOQE010000093.1 GCA_026710875.1 Gammaproteobacteria bacterium
AGCAGGTATACTATGACCCGCTGACATCGCTGCCGACATGATGCAGTTGACCATCATCGGCAAACGCACGACAAGACAGACAGGGGGATTTTGCAAACAGCCGGGCAGGTACTGACAAAAGATTGTTCGATGCCTGCATGACAGGCTGTCCTTTGCATCCAACTCACTCAGATAGGGGAAATCATATAATGAACAAGCTGCAAGGCTCATTTGAGCTGCTATTGAACCTTGGGGGACCGGTCGTAGTAGTACTTTTGATATTTTCAGTGGTCGGAACTGCAATCATCTTTCTAAAATTCTGGCAGTTTTTCGCACTGCGCCTGGGATCCTCCAAATTTGTGGACAGCGCCTTGCAGACATGGCAGGGAAACAGCCAGGGTGCGGCCATTGACATGGTTGAGGGCAATATCCACCCGGTTGCAAGAGTCCTGCACACGGCCTTTGTACAGAGCCAGTCGCGGCTCGGGGTGTCTATTGAAAATGCGCGTGAGGAAACCCTGCGTGTAGCACGCGAACAACTGGAGAAGCTCAGAAGCCACCTGCGCATGCTGGAGGTGATCGCCGCACTCAGTCCCCTGCTCGGGTTGCTGGGCACCGTCCTCGGCATGATCAAGGTATTTCGCGAACTGGAACTTGCCGGAAGCAAGGTGGACCCCTCGATCCTTTCAGGTGGAATCTGGGAGGCCCTGCTGACTACCGCCCTCGGCCTGAGCATCGCGATCCCCGCCGTACTGATGGTCAACTACTTTGACCGGGTGATCGACCGGACCCGGCATCGAATGGAAGATACGGCCACCCAGGTATTTACCGGCAGCGCAACGACCTGACCATGCAGATCACCGCTGATCAGAAAAAACGCACCCTGATTAGCCTTACACCACTGATCGATGTGGTGTTCATCCTGCTGGTGTTCTTCATGCTGGTCACGGAATTCGCAAAGTTCTCCGTGGTCAGCCTGGGCATTGCAGACCAGGACACCGTTACCGCGATCGAGCAGACCAGTTCTATCGTGCGAATTTCCAGTAACGGCGAACTTCACTTTGATGGAAGAGAAATCAACTTCTCCGAACTCACCGCGCTGGCAAGGAATAAACTCGCAGCCAATGAAAAGCATGTGTTCTTCATTCACCCCGAAGACGACACCTTGTTGCAGGATACGGTTTTTGTACTGGATGAGCTGATCACCCTGGCACCGGACAATGTCTCGTTTTTGCGTGAGCAGGGCAAGGGCCCGTCATGATCCTCTCCAATTCCAGAAAGCCCCAGGAATTCGAGAGCGTGCTGCCGCTGATAAACGTTATATTTTTGCTGCTCATCTTCCTGATACTGGGTGGCATCTTCACCGAAGCCGAACTGCTAAACGTGCATCCACCGGAATCCATCAGTGAGCGCGAGAGCCAGAATGAACCCATACAGATCCTGGTCAACCAGCAAGGCGAGCTGGCTCACGACGACCGGGTCATCTCGATGAATCAATTTCGCCAATTGGCACAACTGGCCATTGCTGACAACCCGGACGCAGCCATCGAAATCAAGGCAGACCAGAAAGTCAGCATGCAGAAGGTCTTCGAGCTCATGGATATCGTCAGGGAAAATGGTTATGCGAATTTCCAGCTGCTTACCCTGAAAATCTAGCGCGACACGATACAAACATGGACATTGGCATCAAGCACTGGTTTAGCACATTCAGCCTGGCGCTACTGCTGCACATTTTTGCAGTGATGAATGTCAACCTGACCGGTATCTCGGCGGAATCAATGCATCCTTTCACCCAGTATGTGGTCGACCTGACGACACTGGCACCTCCTCCGCCACAACCACAGGCACCGCCGCCTCCCAAGCCGCCTCCACCAAAACCCAAACCGGAACCGCCAAAACCCAAGCCCCCCGAACCACCGCCGAAGCCGCAAAAGGTGGTCGTGCCCCAGCAGGAGCTGCCTGTCCAGAAGACAGAAAGTACACCGGAAGAGCCGCCTCCGGTTCCAGAAGAAATTCCCAAGGTTCAGGAAGCCCAGCCACAAACGACTGCAGCGGCACCCGGGGCGCTTTCCAAGAAAGTGGATTACAGCTATTACCAGTTGATCCTGGACCGGCTGGATAGACTGAAGCGATATCCTGCGCGTGCAAGGAGCCGAGGCCTTGAAGGCACCGTCGTTCTGGCCTTCACCCTGAATCGGGACGGCAGCCTTGAAGATTACAAGATCACGCAAAGCTCCGGGCACAAGGTCCTCGACATCGAGGTCAAGAAGCTTATCCGGCGTGCGACGCCCTTCCCTGCCGTACCCGCCAATATCGGCCAGGACCAGCTGGAATTGTCTGTGCCTATCGCCTTTGCTCTACACTGAGCATGGCACCTGACATTCGTTTTGCTAAATAAGAACAGGCCGACACTTGCATCCCTTTCCGGTCCAAGCGTCAGATTATTTCAGGATTAACTATTGATATGCTGGAATCCTTACTCGAATTCAAATTTATATTTGTTGGACTGGCCTGGGGTTCATTGACGCTTTTCGTAGTCAGCCTGGCCGTGATTCCCTGGCTGGTGACAAAAATTCCTGCGGATTATTTTCATGAAGAATATCGCAGGCTGAGTTTATCTGATGACAGCTCCCTGGCGATTCAACTGCTCGTGGTATTCAAGAACCTGTTGGGCTGCGTGCTGATCGTGCTGGGGCTGATCATGCTGGTACTCCCGGGCCAGGGCATACTCACGATTGTCATTGGCCTGTTTCTCATGAACTTTCCCGGAAAATACAAGCTTGAGCGCTCGCTGGTATCCAGGCCCAAGGTACTGAGTTCGCTGAACTGGATCCGGGCCAAGGCCGATAAGCCGCCACTCATCATTTGAGCCTGACCCGGCCTGGCCCACTGACGGAAATAATAATGATCTGCTAAAGTCCTGCCATGAGTGAGACGATCTTTTCCAAAATCATCGACAGGGACATCCCCGCCGATATCGTATTCGAGGATGATCTGTGCCTGGCATTCAGGGATGTCAACCCGCAGGCGCCCACCCACATTCTCATCATCCCCAAAAAACCGATCGCGAAACTTGGCGAAGCGGATGACGATGACCAGGCCCTGCTTGGGCATCTCCTCTTAAAGACCCGGGAAATTGCGAATGACCTGGGGCTTGGTGATGCCTACCGGGTCGTCATCAATAACGGTGAGAATGCGGGGCAGACGGTATTCCATCTGCACCTGCATCTGCTGGCGGGCCGGCCCTTCAGCTGGCCACCCGGTTAGCAATCAATCGGACTGCAGTTGCTTGCGCGCATCGGCGAGGTGCCGGTGAGCGCCGGCATCCGGCTTGGGATATTCCAGTTCCAGGTTCTGCAAGGTCTCCTTGACGATGCTGGCCACAGTGTAATGTATGAACGGCTTGTCATCTGCCGGGATCGTATACCAGGGAGCCCAGGGCCTGGACGTCATGCGAATCATGTGCTCGTACGCCGCCATGTAATCCTGCCAGTACTCCCTTTCCTGTAAATCCGCAGGCGACCACTTCCAGTGCTTGGCCTTTTTATCGAGCCTGCGCAAAAACCTTCGCTTCTGTTCTTCCTGCGACACGTTCAGCCAGAATTTCAAAATGACAGTGCTGTTCCTTGCCAGGTGCCTTTCCATGTCGCAGATGGATTCGTACCGCTCCCGCCAGATCGTCTTCAGGTCGGTGTCCCGTGGAAGCTTCTGGCCGGCAAGCATTTCCGGGTGCACACGAACGACCAGCACCTCCTCGTAATAGCTGCGGTTGAAAATACCGATCCTCCCCTTTTCAGGCAGGCACCGGTACGTGCGCCACAGAAAATCATGGGCCAGTTCCCGTTCGGAGGGTTTTTTGAATGAATACACCTGGCAGCCTGCCGGGTTAATCCCGGTCATGACAGCACGGATGGTGGAGTCCTTGCCGGCCGCATCCATAGCCTGGAAAATCAAGAGTACGGCATGTACCCCGCTGGCATACAGCACCGGCTGCAACACCTGCAGCTCCTTGATTATCTTGTTCAGCTTTCTTTTATAGTCCTTGGAGGTGTGCGAGTTCTCGGGAGGCGCCGTCGGGGCCGACTCCATCGCGAAGCTTCCATCCACTGCCGCCAGGTAGGGTGAATCGATGGCGTGAAACATATCGTTGCCGTAACTCAAGACAATCTCCTTTCTATTTTTGAAACTCTACGTTATTGCCGAGCAACACGGCGACCCACCGCGTCCTTGGCCCGCTTTCAAGGGCAAGCTTCGCCGTCACCGTCAACGGCACCGATAAAAACATGCCCACGGGTCCGAATACCCAGCCCCAGAAGACCAGCGACAGGAATACAACCAGCGTCGACAAACCGACCTGCCGACCCATCAATTTGGGCTCGAGCACATTGCTGACCAGCACATTGATGACCACGTAAAATGCGGTGGAGACCAGGGCGGGGCCCGTACCCAGCTGGATGAATGCCAGCAGTATTGCCGGTACGGCCGCAATCACGGATCCGATGGTGGGGATGTAATTGAACAGGAAAGCGATGATTCCCCACAGCAGCGGATAGTCCACTCCGATCAAGGCCAGTACCGTTGCAACCGCAGCCCCGGTAAACAGGCTGGTCAGCGTCTTGATCGCCAGGTATCGATTGACATTGTTTGCGATGGCTGCAAAAACACGCAGCGACTTGTCCGCATTGGGAAACCCTGCCTGCAGCTTGCCGGGCATGGAAGAGGCTTCAAACAGGATGAACACCACCGTCAGGATGATGAGAAACATGTTTCCGAAGACCGACCCCAGGCCGTTCAGGAGTTCGGCAACGAGTTGCATGGCCGCCCCGGGATTCACGTAGCTGGCCACCGCGTCCGCGGTCAGGTAACTGCCGTGCTGGCTCATCCAGACCGTGAACTGTTCAAGCAAGCCCGAAAGTCGCTGCTGATAGTGCGGCAGGTCCTGTGAAAAACTTTTCACGGAGGAGCCGATCAGCACCGACAGCAGGACGGCACTCGTGATGATCGTACCCAGCACGGCGAGCATTGCCAGCCAGCGGGGCACATGTTTTTTTTCCAGCCAAAGCAGTGCGGGTGCACTGATGATTGCAATAAATACCGACAGCAGGAATGGAACCACCACGGCCTCAGCCGCCCGCACGCCGGCGACCACGATGACAAATGCAGCCAGGGAAATCAGTGTCGGCAGGCCGACCAATCGGGAAGTATCATTCATGTCAGGTTACAACCCGATGCTCCTAAGGCATTCCTTGCAGTTCTGTTAAATCCGTAAACCACTCCATCCACCTTCTTAGCCGGGCCCACAATATACTTGGTAATTGTAGCGTTTTTTCTTACAATACCGTCGTCTGTCTTGCAGCAGCAGGGAATTTGAATGCGTTTTGGACCCTCCGACTGAGAGAAGCTGTGTGTTGCGGCATACGTGAATCAACGAATCGTAGTAATCAATTTTTTATACTGGAGTCAAGAATATGCTAGCTAAGAAACTTCTTTATTCTGTAGCCTTTGCAGTGGCGATCGGTTTCATCGCAGGGTGCCAATCCTCACCGACTGCGGAGCAGGTCGCAGAAGTACATGCCTTGGCCGAAGAGGCCCTGCACACTGCTAAAGCTGCGGCACAAGATGCAGCTGCCGCCAAGGAAATGGCCCATTCCGCCAAAGCCTGTTGTGAGGCAAACACTGAACGCATGGACCGCATGTTCGGTGACTCCATGATGAAGTCCAAGTAATCCCGATCCTTTCACGGATTGCTGAGGAAGGGCTCGCCGATCGGCGGGCCCTTCTTGTTTTCAGGCCCTTCAGTTCTCAACGCCTGTGTGCTCGTTCGACTGCATGATGCCGACAACGGTCGGCAAGCCGGTCTTCGCCTTGGCGAGGCGCGTTGCCAGCTGCCAGTCCACATCAAACCCATGCTCGGGATCCTTCACACCGGAGACCGCCTGTACGAGTTGGTGCAGGTTTGAACCGGGCCGGCTGCCCTCTCCTTGATCGGGGTGCATTTCCGCATACAGCCTGTTGCGGTACCTGGCCGTCTTGTAGGGCTGGTTGACGATGGTCACCGGAGTATCGATGGAAATCCGGCTAAACAGGTCCTTGATGTCATCGGGGTGCAAGCGGATACAGCCGTGTGTCACCCTCATGCCGATCCCCCGGGGTTCGTTGGTGCCGTGGATGACATAACTGGGCAGGCCCAGGTACAAGGCATACTTGCCGAGCGGGTTATCCGGTCCCGGCGGCACGGCCGCCTCCAGCGTCTTGCCCTTTTGTCGGTACTCCTCGCGGATGGATTTGGGCGGGTACCAGGTGGGTAATTTCTTTTTCCGGATGATTCGTGTCTCGCCAAGGGGTGTATCCCAGCCTTGCCTGCCGATACTGATCGGGTAGGTATGCACGTATTGCGGTGAGCCCTGCGAACTTTTCGGGTAATAGTACAGGCGCATCTCGGCAAGATTGAGGACCAGTCCATCACGCTTTGCGTCCGGCAGGATGTACTGTGTCGGCATGACGACCTGTGTGCCTTCACCCGGCAGCCAGGGGTCCACGTTCGGGTTGGCAATGATCAGTTCCTGGTAGCCGACGCCAAACTCGTGCGCAAGCTTGATGAACGTATCATCAAACCGGGTGCTGGTGATCGTCAATTGGCCGATGATCGGACTTTCCCCGGAAGCAAGCGCGTAGCGCTCGGCATGCACGGGCATGACCAGTACGAGGTATGCGAGGATCAGGGAAGTCAGTTTTTTCATGGTCTCGTGTCTACCGCAACCAGGTTCACGCGCATTGTACAGGGTTCGGGACGTAATTGGCGAAAGGTCATCAACGGCCCTGTTACTGATCTCTCACGGCAAGCTCGATACCACGTTCTGCAACATCCACCAGCATCCGGATCTCCTCTGTGGTGATCACGTACGGCGGCATGAAATAGACGACATTGCTCATGGGCCTGAGCAGAACTCCATGCTCCAGGCCGTACCGGTAGATCTGCAGGCTACGTCTTTGCTGCCACGGGAACGGTTCCCGTGTGGCCTTGTCCTGAACCAGCTCGATGGCCATGATCATGCCGCACTGGCGGACATCACTCACGTTTGGATGATCTTCAAACCGCTTGCACTGCGTTGCAAATTCCCGGCTCAGCACCTTGTTCGCTGCAATGACGTTCTCTTCTTTGAAGATGTCCAGCGTAGCCAGTGCTGCCGCGCAGCCCAGCGGGTTGCCCGTGTAGCTGTGGGAGTGCATGAATGCATTGAGATTCTCGTACTCATCGTAGAAGGCTTCATACACCGGGTCGGTCGTCAGCACAGCGGACATGGGCAAATATCCGCCGGTCAATGCCTTCGACAGGCACATGAAGTCCGGGGCGATGTCGGCCTGCTCACAGGCAAACAGGGTGCCTGTGCGCCCGAAACCCACGGCAATCTCATCGGCAATCAGGTGAACCCCGTAGGCATCGCAGGCCGCACGCAGCAGGCGCAGGTATTCAGGGTCGTACATTCGCATTCCGCCGGCACATTGAACGAGCGGTTCAACGATGACTGCACACACCTCTTCGTGGTGATTTCGCAACACCTCCTCCATGTGCAAGAACATGCGCCGGGCATACTCGAGTGCGGTCTCTCCAGGCTCGCGGTGATAACCGTCCGGGCTCGGAACCGTGATCGGGTCCAGCAACAGCGGCTGGTAGACTTCCCGGAACAGGGCCACGTCCCCCATGGAAAGTGCGCCGATCGTTTCACCATGGTAGGAGTTGGCGAGATTTACAAAGCGGGTTTTCTGCAGCTGGCCCTGGTTTCTCCAGTAGTGAAAACTCATCTTGATTGCCGCCTCGATGGCTGAGGAACCGTTGTCGGCATAAAAGCAGCGCGACAGGGGCCCGGGCGTGATCTTGATCAACTGTTCCGACAGATCAATCACGGGCTCATGCGAGCAACCGGCAAGCAGCACATGCTCCAGCTGTCCCAACTGCTGTGCAATCGCCTGATTGATTTTCTCGTTGCAGTGACCAAAGATGTTCACCCACCACGAACTGATGCCATCCAGGTAGCGGTTGCCGTCAAAATCCTCCAGCCAGGCGCCCTTCGCCTTTTTCACAAGCAGCATGGGCAAGGATTCATGGTCCTTCATTTGCGTGCATGGATGCCACACGGATGCGAGATCCCTTTGTGCAAGATTGGAGAAGAGTTTGGTCATGGCTGCTGTTAGCTCGTCTTTCAAATCATGCTACTCTAAAGCATGCGTCGTGATTGGGCACATGAATTCCCGCACCGAGCCGGCCTCGTCCACCTGAACCATGCAGGCGTCGCACCCTGGCCCGAGCGAACTGCGAAGGCGCTCGCTGCATTTGCCACAGAAAACACCCGCCACAGTACCGAAAAAGTACAGCAATGGAAACACAAAGAGTCGGCACTGCGAGAAGCCTGCCGGGAACTGATCGGCGCAGAACAGGCCAGTGATATTGCACTGGTCAAGAATACTTCCGAGGGCCTTTCCTTCGTAGCCTACGGAATTCCCTGGGAAGCCCACGAGAACGTCGTTTTTGCAACCCAGGAGTTTCCGTCCAACCGCATCCTCTGGCAGTCGCTGCCCCCGCGTTTCGGTATCGAGGCACGGGGTGTGGACCTGTACCAGGGTCCGTCACCGGAGGACGCCCTGTTCAGCCAGGTGGATAAAGATACACGCCTGATTGCCGTCAGTGCCGTCCAGTATGACACCGGCCTGCGTATGGACCTGGCACGCATCAGTGAGTTCTGCCGGACCCGCGGCATCCTGCTTTGCGTGGATGCGATCCAGATGCTGGGAGTGATCCCGTTTGACCTGGGCGAGACTCCGGCCGATTTCGTGATCGCCGACGGTCACAAGTGGCTGCTCGGACCGGAAGGTATCGGCCTGTTTTACTGTAACCCCGACGTGCGCGAGCGCCTGCTGCTCAACCAGTTCGGCTGGCACATGATGCAAGATACCAGCAATTTCGAGGCACAGCAGTGGCAGACCGTGGACGATGCCCGGCGCTTCGAGTGCGGGAGCATGAACCACGTTGGAATCCATGCCCTGCATGAAAGCCTGCGCATGCTGCTTGAGATCGGAATAGGAAATGTCTATAAGATGGTATCTTCAAATATCTCCTATCTGCATGAAAAATCAGATGAATATGGACTGGACATCGTCAGCCCAATGGATCCGGGAAGGCACTCCGGCATCCTTACCGTGCAACGCCCGGACATCGACAATCACGGCCTGTTCCGGTTCCTGCTGCAATCCGGTGTCCTGTGTGCCTATCGGTGCCAGGGTATACGGTTCTCGCCGCATTTCTATGCTGACCGGGATGACCTGGACCATGCACTCCGGCTGGTGCGTGAATATGTATAATCGATTTCACTCCCTAATACTTCCGAGGCCACTGCTGAATGAGCCAGCCCGCAGTCTATATTATCGACGGGAGTCGAACCCCGTTTCTCAAGGCACAGGGCCGCCCGGGCCCATTTCAGGCCTCTGACCTGGCGGTCGCCTGCGCAAAGCCCCTGCTCTTGCGCCAGCCTTTCGACCCGGAAGAACTCGACGATGTCATCGTCGGCTCGGTCTCACCTGGGCCGGACGAGGCAAACATCGCACGCGTGATTGCCTTGCGGCTGGGCTGTGGACACCAGGTCCCTGCCTGGACCGTACAGCGCAACTGTGCCTCCGGTATGCAGGCCATCGACTCCGCCTGCAAGAACCTTGCGCTTGGGAATTCAGAACTGGTTCTGGCCGGCGGTACGGAAGCCATGAGCCATTCACCCGTACTGTACAACCGCCCGATGGTGAACTGGCTGGGCGAGTTGTACCGTTCCAGGTCCGCGTGGCAAAAAGTGAAGGCCTTCACAAGGATCAGGCCCGGCTTTTTTGTGCCGGTGATCGCCCTTAAAAAAGGACTGCGCGATCCGGTAGTCGGGTTGTCCATGGGACAGACGGCCGAGAACCTGGTGCACAGGTTCCGTATTCCAAGAGATCACATGGACCATTACGCGGTGCAAAGCCACCAGCGGCTGCACCATGCACAGGAAAACGGATACCTGGAAGAGATCGAGACGATTTTCGACAATGAAGGCCGCTTCTGGGACCATGACAACGGGGTCAGACCGGATTCAGATGCGCAGAAACTGGCAAAACTGGCGCCCGTGTTTGACCGCCCGTACGGAACGGTCACCGCGGGTAACAGTGCGCAGATTACCGATGGAGCGGCGTGGATGGTCCTGGCCAGCGAAACCGCGGTCAAGCGATACAACCTTTCCCCCGTTGGTATCATCAAGGCCATCCACTGGGCGGCGTTGGACCCGGCCCAGATGGGACTCGGACCGGTGCATGCAAGTGCTGCCCTGCTGAGCGAACAACAGCTCGAGTTAGCAGACATTGACTACTGGGAGATCAATGAAGCCTTTGCCGGCCAGGTGCTCGCCTGTGTTACCGCATGCCAAAGCGATGACTACTGCAAGAGCGAACTCGGACTGGACAAGGCCCTGGGCGAGATTCCCCACGAGCGCCTGAATGTCGATGGAGGCGCCATCAGCGTGGGGCACCCTGTCGGGGCAAGCGGGACACGAATTGCGCATCATCTCCTAAACGTACTGCAGCGCAATCACGCGCGGTTCGGCATCGCGACCCTGTGTATCGGCGGCGGCCAGGGCGGTGCAGTACTCGTGGAAAACATCCAGTAGGCGGGTCCGATGTCTACCCCGTACATACACTGGAGGATCGAGCGTGACGCTCAGGACCTGGTCTGGCTGGTACTGGATGTTGCGGACAGCCGCATGAACATCCTGTCGCGATCGGTTCTTGATGAATTCAGCCAGATCCTCGGTCTGCTGGACGAGGATTTGCCTGCGGGGGTGGCCATCGCCTCGGGCAAGTCCAAGGGCTTCATTGCCGGGGCCGATATCACCGAGTTCACCGAGATTGCCAATGCTCAGCAGGCCCTCGAGAAAATCCAGACAGGACACGCCGTGCTGGCCCAACTGGACGGGCTGCTCTGCCCCACGATCGCAGTCATCAACGGCTTTTGTCTCGGCGGCGGCCTGGAGCTTGCACTGGCCTGTGATTATCGAATTGCGCAGGACGATGCAGGCCTGCGTTTCTCTTTCCCTGAAGTCAAGCTGGGTATCTATCCCGGCTATGGAGGTACCGTGCGCACCCTGCGCCACGTCAATCCTCTCGCGGCCATGGACCTGATGCTGACAGGGCGCAGCATCGATGCGAGGCGTGCGAAAAAAATCGGGTTAGTCGATCAGATCGTACCTGCACGTCAGATGGAAAATGCCGCGCGCCATATCCTGGCGCACCGCCCAGCCAAGCACAAGGTTGCCAAACACATCGCGCTACTCAACACCCGTCCTGCACGCCGACTCCTGGCCCACCAGATGCGCAGGCAAATCTCCAAAAAGGCATTACCCGAGCACTACCCTGCCCCGTATGCCCTGGTCGATCACTGGTGCGAGCATTACGGCGACGAGGAGCAGATGCTGCAACACGAGGCGAGCTCGGTTGCAGAACTGAGCATGACTGCAACGGCAAGAAATCTGGTGCGCACGTTCATGCTGTCGAAGAAACTGAAAGGATTTGCCCGCCACGGAAGTGCCCCTGCAGCTCATGTCCATGTCATCGGTGCCGGAGTGATGGGTGGCGACATCGCTGCATGGTGTGCGAACAAGGGTCTCACGGTTACGCTGCAGGATCTCCGTGAGGAGAGCCTGGCCAAGGCCAAAATGCGGGCCTCGCAGTATTTCAAAAGACAGTTGAAAAACCCGCGCCTGGTAAAACGCACCCTGGATCGCTTTATCCCCGACGTACGGGGTCACGGGCTCAGCAAGGCAGACATCATTATCGAGGCCGTATTTGAAGACAGGGATACCAAGCAGGACCTGCTGGCTTCGATTGAACCGAAAGTAAGAAAGGATGCGCTGTTGGCCACGAACACCTCCAGCATAGAGATTGAAAAGCTTTGCGATGCACTGACCGAACCTGCACGCCTGGTCGGGATGCATTTTTTCAATCCGGTCACCAAGATGCCCCTGGTAGAAATTGTCAATGGTGTACAGACACGCCATGAAATCCTGCAGCAAGCCATCGATTTTTCCAGACAGATCGACAAGCTGCCCCTGCCGGTAAAGAGCTCGCCCGGATTCCTGGTCAACCGAATACTGACCCCTTACATGGTGGAAGCCGGACTGCTCAGAGAGGCAGGTATTTCAGCTGCTGAAATTGACCAGGCAGCTATCAGGTTCGGTATGCCGATGGGGCCCCTGGAGCTGGCGGACACCGTCGGGCTCGACATCGGCCTGCACGTGGCCGAATGCCTCGATGCGGCCTACGGGTTTGGCGTCCCGGAATCATTCAGGACGATGGTACAGGCAGGCAACCTGGGCAGAAAATCCGGACAGGGATTCTATAAATGGAAACGGGGAAAGAAAGTTTCCAGCCGCCGCAGGCCATCACCCAAACACACCGAAACCATTCAGAACCGCCTCATATCCAGGATTGTCAACGAGGCGGTTGCCTGCCTTCGCGAAGAGATTGTCCCGGACAGGGACTCACTCGATGCCGGCATAGTGTTTGGTACAGGGTTTGCCCCGTTTCGCGGGGGGGTGATGCAGTATATCGATTCCAGAGGTGCTGCCGAGGTGCTGGCTACTCTCGGTTCATTACAAAAACAGTTTGGCGACCGTTTTCAACCGGATAGTGGCTGGCACGAAGTGGATATGGAGACAGTAACGCCAGGGTGATGTCCCTGTCTCGCATACAACGTTAGCGTCGGGCGGCTCTTTCGGGACGGGGACGTGCCTCGTTCACTCGGACATTACGACCCTGCACATTGGTTTCATTCAATGCGTTGATTGCACTATCACCTTGCGCCTTGTCGGGCATTTCAACAAATCCAAATCCTTTGGAGCGGCCAGAATCCCTGTCCATAATGATGCTTGCATTTTTCACTTCGCCGTGTGCGGCAAACAAGTCACGCAACTCATCTTCAGAGATGGTGTAAGGCAAATTTCCTATATAAATATTCATTTTTTCTCCTAAACATGTGCACCGTTAGTGTCGCACCATCGAAAAACCAGCACACGAATTCATCGATGATGATCAAAAATTTATCTGGTTATACTGCCTGCATGTGGAAATCGCACGACGCACTAAAGTACAAAAACTTTGGAGAACAATGACTCAAGGAAAGTGCTTTAGATGTGAATACGAACAGGATGAGCAAACCCGATACTAGATCAGATCTGCCGCATTACCTTCATGAGAACTGAGAACCATACAATCAATGCTTCCGCCTGCCTCAATAGATCGTGGACAGGAACTGAGCACGGGCCAATAATGCACGAAAAGCGCCTAGGTGTCTATACATTTACGATGACGTCTTTTCCGCCCCTCAATCCCGATTTGCAAAGTCAGTAACCCGATGATCTCTGCCTAGAAATGTATGGCACGTTGATCGGCGGCAAGGGCAGCCTCATGCATCCCTTCAGCCAGGCTCGGATGTGCATGCACCATGCGTGCAAGATCTTCTGCACACAGTTCTGACTCTATTGCTACAACCGCTTCACATATAAGTTCCGAAGCCGAGGGACCCAGAATGTGCGCTCCCAGAATCCGGTCGCTTTCCTTATCGCAAACAATCTTGAACAGTCCCGCGGTGTCATCCATGGCATGGGCACGACCCAATGCCCTGAACGGGAATTCTCCTGTTCGGTATGAAATTCCCGAGGCCTTGCATTGCTGCTCGGTTTGACCGACCCAGGCAATTTCAGGCCATGTATAGATCACCCAGGGTATGGCGTCATAGTTTACGTGGGCGTACTGATCCGCCAGGTGCTCGGCAAGCGCCATGCCTTCCTCGGAACCTTTGTGAGCCAGCATCGCGCCCCCCGCAACATCACCAATCGCATAGATACCTTCACTCGAGGTGCGCCAGTGCGCATCCACTTTGATAAAACCTTTTTGATCCGTAGCTACATGAACGCCATCCAGGCCCAGCCCTTCAGTGTTGGCCATGCGGCCCACGGCGACGATCAGCTTGTTGACCTCAAGCCGCTGCTCCGCTCCGTTCAGGTGATAGGTCACCGAAACCTTGCCAGTGCTGGCCTGCACCTCCTGCACCCTGCAGTTCATACGGATATCAAGCCCCTGCTTGGCCAGGAGTTTCATTGCTTCCTTGCTCACGGTCTGATCAGCTGCAGGTAAAAAATCAGGCAGTGCTTCCAGTATGATCACTTCCGATCCGAGACGCTGCCATACGCTGCCCATTTCAAGGCCGATGACCCCGGCACCAATGATACCGAGCCGCTCAGGGGCTTCCTGCAGGCCCAGGGCGCCCGTTGAGTCCAGTATATTTTCATTGTCGATCCCGACATCCGGTATGGAAGTCGGTTGCGAGCCACTCGCAATCACGATGTGCCGACCTTGCATCTCTACAGTCGAGCCATCGTGCTGGTCCACATGCACGCGCTGTTCTCCCCCCAACCGGGCAGAACCGGCAAACACCTCGACCTTGTTTTTCTTAAGCAGGCTGGCCACGCCCCGGGTCAGGATCTGTACGACCTTGTCCTTGCGCTTTTGCATCGTGGGGATATCGACTTCGAGCCCGGAGATCTTCAAACCGTGTTGAGCTGCCTGTTCACGCAGAAAATGAACGTGGTGGGTCGAGTCAAGCAGTGCCTTGGATGGAATACAACCTACGTTCAGGCACGTCCCGCCAAGCGTCGGCTTGCCTTTTGCATTGACCCACTTGTCAATGCACGCCACCTGAAATCCAAGCTGGGCACAGCGTATCGCGCATACATACCCTGCCGGGCCGGCGCCAATGACGATGACATCAAATTGCTGCATGGTGGATGTGCCGATCAGGCCTGCAGTAAAAGTCGCACGGGGTCTTCAATGGTATTTTTGGCCTGGTTCAGAAACTGCACGGCTTCCTTGCCGTCAATAATACGATGGTCGTAGCTCAGCGCCAGGTACATCATGGGTGCACTGCGGATTTCGCCCTCGTGCACGACCGGCCGGTTCTGTATGGCATGCATCCCCAGGATTGCACTTTGTGGCGGGTTAATGATGGGTGTCGACATCATCGAACCGAATACACCGCCATTGGTGATTGTGAAGGTACCGCCGGTAAGCTCTTCTATGGTGATCCTGTTTTCACGTGCCCGTGAGGCAAAATCCACGATTCGGCCTTCAATCTCGGAGAATGAAAGCCGGCCCGCATCACGCACCACAGGAACGATGACACCGCGCTCGGTGCTGACGGCGACGCCAATATCAAAATAGTCGTGGTACACGATGTCATCCCCGTCAACCGAAGCGTTGATCACAGGATAGGCTTTCAGTGCATCGATGACGGCCTTGATGAAAAAAGACATGAAGCCCAGCTTGACGCCATGGGATTTTTCGAAACTCTCCTTGTACCTTTTTCTCAAGTCCATGATGTTGGTCATATTGACTTCATTGAATGTTGTCAGCATCGCACTTTGGTGCTGGGAGGCGACCAGGCGTTTTGCGATACTTCTGCGCAATGCCGTCATCGGTACCCGTCGGATACGCCGCTCCTCCTGACCCGCCGGGACGGCCCGGGATTGCGGTGTATCCGGCGGCGCTTGTACCGCCTCACCTTGTGCAGACTCGATATGGGCCTTGACGTCTTCCCGGGTCACGCGACCGCGCTTTCCGGTGCTCGCAACGTCCTGCAGATCAACACCCTGCTCCGCAGCAAGTTTCCTGACGGCCGGGCTTGTTTTTGGAGGCGCTGCAGGTGTGGATGCAGGCGCTGGAGGATCCTCGGGCTCTGGGCGCGCCTCGGGCGCGGATGCAACAGTAGCCGCGGCACTGACAGTGGCGGCTGCCTCTTCCGTGGCAGGCGATTGCGTTGCGGCTTGTGGCTGTTTGGCTGATGCAGTGGAGGATTTAGACCCGCGCTTGCCCGTGTCAATCACGGCCAGGACTTCGTTGCTTTGCACCTCGTCACTGGTGTGTTTTTTTATCGACTCAAGTTGCCCGCTCTGGGGCGCCGTGATTTCCAGAATGACCTTGTCCGTTTCCACATCAACGAGCTGCTCGCCTTCCTCAACCTGGTCACCCTGCGCCTTGAGCCAAGTCCCTACCACCGCCTCGGTAATCGATTCAGCCAACTCCGGAACTGTAACGTCTACCTTCATTCCCTCACCTCGATGACCTGCACGTCCTGAACCTCATACGGCCCTTAACGAGGGTTTCTTTGAAGTCTGTTTTGAAATTCCCAGTGCATCGCTAATCAACGCCTGTTGCTGCCTGCGGTGCACCTGCAGGGAACCGGCTGCCGGAGAGGCAGAGTACGGTCTTCCTGCATAACACAACTGCTGGTTTTCCTTTACACACGACTTCAGGTTGCGTCTTGACTGCATGTAATACCAGGCGCCCTGGTTGCGTGGCTCTTCCTGGGTCCAGACGACCTCGCGGGCACCCGAGTATTTTTTGACAATCCGTTTCACTTCTCGCTGCGGAAAGGGGTAGAGCTGTTCTATTCGAACAATGGCAGCATCAGTGATCTTGTGTTCACGATGCGCGCGTAAAAGCTCATAATACAATTTGCCCGCACAAAGGATGATTTTCCGGATACTTTGTGCATTCTGGTTATCCACATCGTCAATCACTACCTCGAATCCACTGCTGCTGAATTCACTCAATTGTGAGGATGCATCCACATCCCGCAGGATGTTCTTCGGAGTCATCACGATCAGGGGCTTGCGCTGAGGCCGTATCATCTGCCGGCGTAAAAGATGGAACATCTGGGCCGGCGTGCTCGGCATGCAGACCTGTATATTCTCTTCCGCACACAACTGCAAATAGCGCTCCAGTCTTGCAGAGGAATGTTCAGGACCCTGGCCATCATAGCCGTGGGGAAGCAGCATGACCAGTCCACAGTAGCGTTGCCACTTGGCCTCCGAGGAGCTCAGGAACTGATCCACGTAGACCTGCGCATTATTGGCGAAATCACCGAACTGGGCTTCCCAGATCACTAGCCCTTCCGGGTCCGTCGTACTGTAGCCCACTTCAAATCCCAACACGGCTTCTTCGGAAAGCAGGGAATTGATGGGCAGGAACTGGGGCTGGTCTTGTCCAATATGCTGCAGGGGGATATACACCTCACCCGTGACCTGGTCATGAAAGCCGACATGCCTGTGGAAGAACGTGCCACGCACACAGTCCTGTCCGGACAGGCGTACCGGGTAGCCGTCCTCCAGCAACGATGCATAGGCCAGGTTCTCTCCAAATCCCCAGTCCGCAGGCAATTCACCTGCACCCATCTTCGCCCGTGCCTGGACGATCTTTTGCACGATGCGGTGCAGCGTAAACCCTTCGGGAACGGCGACCAGTTTCCGGGTAAGGTCCCTGATGCGCTTTTCACTGATGCGGGTGACCGCCTTCTCGCGCCAGCTTTTGTCCGAATAGGGCTGGTAGTTGGCCAGGTACTGTTCGTCCGTTCTCTTGGCAATCGGCCCGCACACGCGTAAGCCCTTCTGCAGCCTGTTCAGGTACTTGGTTTCAAGCGCCTTGACCCTGGAAGGTGTGATCGTTGCATTTTCAACCAGCTGGTTTGCATAGATCCGGGTTACGCCCTGCTGGTTACGGATACTCTGGTACATGAGCGGCTGGGTCACGGAAGGCTCATCCGCCTCGTTATGGCCGTGCTGTCGATAACAGACCATGTCAATGACCACGTCTCCATGGAATTTCATTCGGTAATCAACGGCAAGCTGGGCAGCAAACACCGCCGCTTCCGGATCATCTCCATTGACATGAAATACCGGGGCCTGTACGACTTTAGCAACGTCCGAACAATACAGCGTGGATCTTGAATCCAGCGGGTCGCTGGTCGTGAAGCCGATCTGGTTGTTGACCACCACATGGATGGTGCCGCCTGTGCTGTAGCCCCGTGTCTCGGACAGGTTCAGGGTCTCCATCACGACCCCCTGACCGGCAAATGCCGCGTCCCCGTGAATGAGGACGGGAATGACCTGTTCACGCTTGAGGTCGTCGCGGCGCTGCTGGCGGGCACGCACCGAACCTGCAACCACGGGGTTGATGGCTTCCAGATGCGAGGGGTTGAACGCCAGTACCACGTGAACGGGTCCACGCTCGGTTGCAAGGTCTGAAGAAAATCCCTTGTGGTACTTCACATCCCCTGAACCATGCTCAGGCGTAATCGTGTCTTCGAATTCCTGGAACAGCGTTTCCGGGTTTTTGCCAAGGATGTTCACCAGTACATTCAGCCGGCCCCGGTGCGCCATCCCCAGGACCACTTCCTTTACCTGATGGCGGCCACTGCACTTGATCAGCTCATCGATGATCGGAATCAGGCTGAGCCCGCCTTCCAGGGAGAACCGTTTCTGACCGACATACTTTTTGTGCAGGTACACTTCAAGTGACTTCGCTGAAATCAGGATCTCCAGTATTCTTCTTTTGCGCTTGTCCGACAGCTCGGGGGCAAAATGAAACTGTTCCAGGCGCTGCTGGATCCACTCCTTCTGCTCCAGGGAGGAAATGTGCTTGAATTCCGAACCAATGGTGCCGCAGTAGGTCACCGACAGCATGCTGAGAATATCTCTCAAGGGCGCATGCTTGACCTCTCCGAGTCCGCCCGTTTCAAAGATCGTATCCATGTCCTTGTGACTCAGGCCATGAAACTCCGGGTTGAGTTCCGGAATATCCGGGCGAACCGACGCATTCAGCGGGTCGATGTCGGCCTGTCGATGCCCGAGGTACCTGTACGCGCTGATCAGGCGAATCACGTTGACCTGTTTGCGATTCTGGTCTTCCCCGATTTTTGCCATGCGCTCGACCGCATCGATCAGGCCAAACACATCGACCGATTGCTCAAAGGTATCCGGTGTCAGCTCCCGCACAAGATCTTCATCCGTCTGCTCACGGGGTTCAGAAGCGGAGGCATCCGGCGTCTCACCCGATGCGAGCGTGCTGAAATAGTGTTGCCAAGAGGCAGGAACTGAATCCGGATGGGTCAGATAATCTTCAAAAAGGGCTTCTAGGTATGCAACGCTTCCACTGCTGAGCTGTTCACCGCCCGACAACAAAGGCCTGTCTTTTTTCATTTGGCTCAAGAGGTACCAGGTGTATTCCCGATTCTATTATATAGAAGAACAAGGCCCGGCATTACACACTACACAGTACACATTACACAATTGTGGGGTATGAAGGATGCTGCAACTGCCTTGCCCACCGGGGAGTTCTGTATGCTTGCGCGTGCCGGGCTGGCGGCCTGGTGCGGAAATCCTTGTTGCCCTTCAGGTGGATTGCGGGTGCATCGATTGCTGGCACTGAACCAGCATGTCCTCCACCAGCAGGCGCTGGTTCATGGAAGCGCTGGCTATACGCCTTGATTCGGCAAGCCGGTCCAGGCAGTCAAACAGTGCATGCGGGTCCGAGCGCGGCACGAGTTCCTGAAGGGCCTCCAGCGCATCCGGGTTCTCGATGGTCTGCGGGTCTTTTTCAAAACAGCAGCGGATCAGGTCAGCGCACCAGGCCTGCATCCAGTCGATGATTCTTTCCGGGTCTTCATTCTTGAGTCTTGAAGAAACTGCGGTAACGGACGCTTCGCCTCGCATCAGCGCACGCAGTTGCTCATAGAATGAAGCACGAAGCTTGCCAAGGCCGCTGGCGTGCAGTTTCAGGGCAAGCAAGGGGCGACCCCTGCACACGTCAAGCAGGTCCTGCCCGATCGGCTCATCGGTCTCTTGCCCCAGCCACGAAAGAGCCACCTTGGGATCGGGCACACCGAACCTCCACACCTGGCAACGACTTCTGATCGTTGCAGGTAGTGCTTCCGGTCGGTGGGTGACCAGGAACAGCACCGAGCCCGGTGGGGGCTCTTCGAGCGTCTTCAACAGCGCATTGGCGGCATTGATGTTCATCCTGTGCGCGCGATTGATACACACGACCTTGAACTGCCCCTGTTGGCGGCTCAGCGCCATGAACCGGTTGATCTCGCGTATGTCATCGACCTTGATCTGCTCAGGCCGGTTGCCTTCCTCCTCCTCCGTATGCACGAAGCGTACATCGGGATGCGTACCCACCTGGATCAGGTGGCAATTCCCACACGTCCCGCACGGATGTCCCTGTGGTGCCGGGTTCGTGCAGTTCATACGCTGGATAAAGGCCTGGCAAAACGCCAGCTTGCCGATTGCAGAAGGACCCGATACCAGAAGGGCATGGCTCAGGCGCTCACCAGTCAGGTACTGCTCGTACTGCTGCCATGCCTCCTTGTGCCAGGAATAGATCATGATCCCACCCGGGCCTACAGGGAGAACCTTGAAGCTACGGCCTGGCGAACAGCTGCTGCAACGTCTTCAATCTTCGCCTCCGTATCGATAACCGCAAAGCGTTCCCGGTCCTGCTCGACACGCTTGAGGTAAGCGGCATGCACACGCCTGAAAAATTCCGCTGACTCGCTTTCGAAGCGATCTTTCTCCTCATCCCGGTCACCGACGCGCCGCATAGCTGTTTCGGGAGCACAGGTCAGCAAGACGGTCAGGTCCGGCTGGAAATTCTCATGCACTGCGCACTCGATCGCCCGGATCTGTGCTTCGGGTATCCCTCGCCCACCGCCCTGGTAGGCATAGCTTGCATCCGTAAACCGGTCGCATATCACCCAGGCACCTGCGCGCAATGCCGGGAAAATGATTTGTGCAAGGTGCTGTGCACGCGCAGCAAACATGAGCAGGAGCTCGGAGCTCGCGTCCATGGCGAGTGAAGTGTGCTGGAGCAGCAGGCTTCTGACCTGTTCTCCAACCTCGGTGCCGCCCGGCTCGCGCGTCACCAGAGCGTCGATATTTAGCGAATCCAGGTATTCCTTCAGCAGCCGGATCTGGGTCGTCTTGCCGGCACCTTCGGTCCCTTCAAAAGTGATGAATCTGCCCTGGCGTGCGTTACGGGTAGTCTCCATGTTGCTGTGTCCCGGGCCTGTCAGTTCCCGCCATTGCTACCGTAACAGTTCTTGCACCCCTTGAGCTGATAACGGATCACGGCTTTACGATGTTCCTTGTAGGTCGCAGAAAAATGGTGGGTGCCATCCCGTTTTGCGACAAAGTACACCATTTCACTGTCCGCCGGGTTCAGGGCCGCGGCAATGGATGCACGTCCTGGCAATGCGATCGGTGTCGGAGGGAGACCCTTGTGCAGATAGGTGTTGTAGGGTGTATCCGCTTTAAGGTCCTTGCGCCGTATATTGCCCTGATACTCCTCCCCCATTCCATAAATGACCGTGGGGTCCGCCTGTAACCGCATGCCGCGATTGAGCCGGGTAGTGAACACGGCGGCTATCATTGCACGTTCATGACCCACTGTAGTTTCCTTTTCAATGATGGAAGCCAAAGTCAGGAGCTCATAAGGCGATTCCAGTGGCAAGCCCTGAGCCCGGGCATTCCAGGCAGTTTCAAGTGCCTCCTGCATGGC
>JAPOQE010000094.1 GCA_026710875.1 Gammaproteobacteria bacterium
CAAGCGACAGTTGTTCCCGGATCTGTTCGGGAATCACGACCTGGCCCTTCGAGGACATTTTTGTTGTAGAAACGGTGGTTGCAGGATTAGCCATGATGCACTCCCCTGAGTATATCTTACTGGTAAGAATATACAGATCATGCCAGTCCTGCAATCTATATGGTGAGATTTCAGCCGGATAGCCAATATTATCTTGTGCAAAGTGCTCGAGAATTCTGTGAATTAAGCAAAGATCTTCGATCCTACAAAATCTTCACGATGCTGGATGCTAGTCTGACTTTCAAATAACTGATGCGTTTTATAGCTCTACATTGATCAGCTATATAATCATGATAAACACATGGAGGGATGTATAACGACATGTCCATCATGAAATTGTGAATCGTCCCGGGTTTATCGGAGACTGTTTTGTGTGAGTCAGTCGGCGCAAGGCGGCCGACAGCCTCTGTCGACGGTCTCAATGTGCGGGTCCAGTTCGGATTCCTGCCGACTTGTCTCTTTATAGGCGACAATTTGACGCATTCGTAAACTAGGTGCTAGCCTTGTCCGGCAGTTTAATTTGATGCGCTTGTGTCGCGCGTTGGTGGTCGAATGGGATCTAAAATAAACCAGCTGTTGCAGCAGTGGCCAGCCGGAACGGTCGCCACGCTACGTTGGCTCAATCGCCGAGGTGTTGACCGCCGGCTTGCGGACAAGTACGTCCAGTCAGGCTGGCTGGAACGTTTGGGTCGCGGCGCCTACAAGCGCGCTGGCTCGACGATCGACTGGGTCGGTGCAGTCTATGCACTGCAGACGCAGCTTACCCTTGACGTCCATCCTGGCGGGATCACTGCCATCGAGCTGCGCGGCTACACACAATACCTGTCGTTAGGAGCACGCGAGGTCGTCCTGTTCGGAAATCCCGGCACGAAACTGCCCGCCTGGTTCGAAGCTCACGCCTGGTCCAGACCGGTGACACTCGTGACGACCGGCGTCTTCGCGGGCACCGAAAAGACCACGTCCAAACTTCCGGTCGACGGAGTCGACCTCAAGGTCTCGACACTCGAGCGCACGGCTTTCGAGATGATGTACCTCGTGCCGAAACGGCAGTCTTACGAAGAGGCCTGCCAGATGATGGAATCGCTGACATCACTGCGCCCGCAGGTCGTACAACAGCTGCTCGAGGGCTGCACTTCCGTGAAGACCAAGCGGCTGTTCATGCATGCCGCCGAGCGAGCGAATCATTCGTGGTTGAAGCGCCTCGACCTTTCGAAAGTCGAGTTTGGGTCGGGCCGACGCACCATCCACGCTGGAGGACGCCTCGACAAGAAATACGATCTGGTCGTCGCTGACCCCTAGCAGGAGTAGGACCACCCATGGCGGCGCGCGACAGTTACAGAGCTCAGGTCGAACTCCTGATTCGCTGTTTGCCGGCAGTTGCCAGTGAGCCGGACTTCGCGCTCAAGGGCGGCACCGCCATCAACCTGTTTCTTCGGGACATGCCGAGACTCTCGGTTGACATCGACCTGACCTACCTCCCGGTGTCCGATCGCGACGCGGCGCTGACTGACATCCGCGCCCAACTCGCCACAATCGCTGGAGCGATTGAACGCAGCGTGCCAGGCGCAAAAGTCCAACGTGTGGAAGGCGATGCGCCCAAGTTGCTTGTGGACAAGTCGGGCGCGCGTATCAAGGTGGAGCCGAGCGCCGTCATCCGAGGCAGCCTGGTGCCGCCGGTCACAAGCGAGCTATGTTCAGCCGCGCAAGAAGCCTACGAGCTCTTTGTCGAGATCCAGCACCTTGACTCCGCGGACCTCTATGCCGGCAAGCTTTGTGCAGCCCTGGACCGACAGCATCCGCGGGATTTCTTCGATGTGATGCACCTTCAGGCTGCAGGACCCATCCCGGATTCCATACGCCAAGCGTTTGTCGCCTACCTCGCCGGTCACCGGCGCCCGATTGCAGAGCTGCTGCAACCGAACCGCAAACCGATCGAGGATCTCTTCGCCAATCATTTTGCCGGCATGACCGAGGAGCCGGTTGAACTGGAGGAACTCGAGACCGCGCGGACGCAGCTGTTCGAGTGGGTCACGAGTGCTCTCACCGATAACGAGCGCCGGTTTCTCCTGTCCATCAAGCAAGGTAAACCGGATTGGTCGTTGTTACCGTTCGAAGGGCTGGACCGGTGGCCGGCCATTCAATGGAAGCTGCACAACATTCAATTGATGAGCGATCGCAGGCACAAAACAGCGATCAGTCGACTGCGAAAAGTCCTCGACCTCTGATCAAAAGACAGCGTCAAACCTTGTCGAGATTCCGATACAGATCCTCGGAGCGTGGGCCGTCAATTCTGAGGTTTCGTATCACGACGTACAGCATCCGCGCTGACGATCCTACCCTGCGCAGGAGGAGAGTCTGGCTACGTCGGTATTGAATCCCAACGCTGCGAGTTTCAACCCCTCGACGGTGGTGAGGTAGGGAAACAGCGTCTCCGCGAGCGCCGTCGCCGTCATGCCAGTCCGGCACTCAAGAGGGTTGTGCATCGCCTGACCTGCACTCCGTGCTGAGGAATATTTGAATTTTGTATTGGGATTCAATCCGGATTCACCTGCAGGGTATCGCTCCCTTCCGACACGGGTCGTGACAGGGCTTCGCTGGCAATACAGCAAGGAAGATCATCGACTGCGCCAAGGTCTATACTCCAGCAATGGCAGACGTGTTTCAGAGCAGGAAGTCTCAGCCCCTGCGTATCTTCTGGTCAGTGATGATGGATTTGGCGGAGGGTCAGGCAGGCATGGGTGCGGAAACTTCCTTGGCCCCATACTCCAGCACGCTCATGTTTTCAAAGCCGTGCCGGTTCATGTGATCAATGATAGACTGAGCCTCGCAGCGACAGAGCCCGCAGCGGGTGCCTACACCTAGGGATTTGCCCAGGGCAGAGAGGTCCCCGCAGCCACTCTCGACAGCTGCCTTGATTTCGGCTTCTTTGACCGCATGACACACACAAACGTACATGATAGTGAGATTATAAACACGAATGATTTTTAATTACAACCCGTAACAGTAACGATAGTAATTATCATTTATAACAGATATTTACAAGCTATACATCATTGAATGCATGATGTATATTCAACGTATAGAACCATAGAGAGCATCATGCAACCACAACATTCAGAAATCATCAGCTACCTCAACCAGGTGCTGAAAAACGAGTTGACGGCCATCAACCAGTACTTCCTGCATGCCAGGATGTTCAAGGACTGGGGACTGCACCATCTCGGGGAGCATGAATACTCCGAGTCGGTGGACGAGATGAAGCATGCGGACAGTCTCATTGAGCGGATATTGTTCCTTGAAGGCCTGCCCAATCTGCAGGAACTGGGCAAGCTTCATATCGGTGAAAACACGAAGGAAATGCTTGAATGCGACCTGAAGCTTGAAATGGACGCCATCCCCATCCTGCGTGAAGCCATTGCCTACGCAGAATCCATCAGTGATTTCGTGAGTCGTGAGCTTTTTGAGGACATTCTCGAATCCGAAGAGGAGCATGTCGACTGGCTGGAGACCCAGCTTGAACTTATCAGCAAGGTCGGCCTCGAGAATTACCTCCAGAAGCAGATGCATTCATAACGCTTCGCACGAAGCGAAGCAAATCCGTTTTTCATGCACCAGCCCGGTAAGGTCCGGGCTGTCTGCATTGCCTTGAAATGCCGGTATCTGACCTCTTTCAAACCCTTTCAGTCCACTCCTTCAGGACATCCTGAAGCTTCACGCTCGCCTTCAGGGTGCGCGTGTATACTTGCTGCTAAACCCAGGTGGCAGGGACCCTGCAGGTGGCATGAAGGACGTCAAAGAGGATAAAAAAAGGCAGGTGATCGAGCAGCAGATCGCTTCCCCTGCAGAAGTATTCAATGCCTTGCGTCAAGGCATTCCGGTGGTGACCGGATACAAGCGTCTGGCCACGGTCACTTTTCAAACCTTTGAGCAGGCGATGGTGGATGAAGGCCATCAAGTCTGGCCAACCCCAAGAATCTGGACGTGGTCCGACTGGTTGCAGGATGTCTGGGAGCAGGCCGTCGTCGCAGGCAGCGTACCCGCATCCGAGTTTCTGCTGACTTCCCAGCAGGAGCTGCGCATCTGGGAAGACATCATCACCGAGAGCATGGGCCGTGAGCCCGTACAACAGCTGAGCGGGATGGCGCATGAGGTACAGCAAGCCTGGCAGCTGATTCGGTCCTGGCAGATCCCATTGAACAGGGACCGGTTCCTTTACAACCGCGACAGCACCGCCTTCTTTACCTGGGCTACCCGCTTTAAGGCGCGCTGCGCGAATCAGCACTGGTTGCCCGACATCGACCTTGCCGAGAGGCTGCAGCAAAGTCTGCAAGCGGGAAAGCTTGAGGTACCTGGTGAGCTTGTCCTGATCGGTTTCGAGGAACTGACCCCCCAGCAGGATTTACTATTAAGCACGTTGGCCGACCACGGCTGCCGGGTACGCTGGATTGTGCATCCGTCCAGGGCAGGGCGTGCAAGCCGTGCGGCATATCCGGATGCACGCGAGGAGGCCGAGGGTATGGCCCGCTGGGTTCGCGCACAGCTTGAGGCCAACCCGGTTGCGAGAATCGGGGTTGTGGTTCCGGAATTTGTTGCACAACGCGATATCGTGGTCCAGGTACTGGATGAGATCCTGACACCCGGGGCAGCGTGCCCCGGTCAAGCGTCGGTGTCGCGCCCCTATAACCTCTCGCTTGGATTGCCGCTGAGCGAGTACCCGGTGGTGGGCACCGCCCTGCAGCTGCTGGAATTACAAAGGCCGGTGGTGAGCCTTGAAACTGTAGGCCGACTGCTACGCTCACCGTTTATTCCCGGTTGGGAGTCTGAAGCGGGCTCCCGGGCGTTGCTGGATGTGCAACTGCGAAAAGCAAGA
>JAPOQE010000095.1 GCA_026710875.1 Gammaproteobacteria bacterium
CCATTTTAGTCACTAGCCCACAACAGGTCTGCCCTGGATTTCCGGCCACGACCGCTGTAACGGAGCCCCCAGCACGTGATTCAGGATAGAAATCAGGTGTCATGATGCGAGTTCTGGTCGTTGGCGGAGGCGGGCGCGAACATGCGCTGACCTGGAAATTATGCCAGTCGGCTCGCGTCTCCCAGGTGTTCGTCGCTCCGGGGAATGCGGGCACGGCCGCTGAACCCAAAGCAAGTAATATCGAGATTGGCGCCGAAGATATCGCGAAGCTGCTCGAATTTGCGAAGCAGGAAAAGATCGACCTCACGCTGGTCGGGCCGGAGGCCGCGCTGGTGGCAGGCATTGTCGATCAGTTCGACGATCAACGGTTACCCATATTTGGCCCGGTTGCGGCGACCGCCCGGCTGGAAGGCTCCAAGGCCTTCGCCAAGCAGTTCATGCAAAAACACGGGATTCCTACGGCAGGCTATGGGGTGTTTTCCGATTACACCGAGGCCCGGGACTATATCGAATCCAGGCCGGCCCCCATGGTGGTCAAGGCCGACGGACTGGCGGCGGGTAAAGGGGTCATCATTGCCCAGGACCACGCCCAGGCGATCGACACCGCGCAGCAAATGCTAAGCGGAGAGCGCTTTGGAGATGCGGGCAGGAGCATTGTTGTCGAGGATTTCATCGAGGGTGAAGAAGCCAGCTTCATTTGCATGGTGGACGGGCAAAATGTGTTGTCGATGGCCACCTCCCAGGATCACAAAAAACGCGATGTCGGGGACGCAGGGCCGAATACTGGCGGTATGGGCGCCTACTCACCTGCACCCATCGTGGATGAGGCGTTGCACCAGCGCATACTGGAAAAAATCATCTACCCCACGGTCCACGGGTTTGCTGAACAGGGATCCCCCTATATCGGGTTTCTCTATGCCGGTGTAATGATCGATGCGCAGGCCGATCCGCATGTGTTGGAGTTCAACTGCCGCTTTGGAGACCCGGAGGCGCAGCCGATCCTGATGCGCATGCAGTCGGACCTGGCAGAGCTTTGCCTTGCAGCACTGGATCGCCAGCTCGATCAGCACACCATACAATGGGATACACGAACGGCGCTGGGGGTGGTATTGGCAGCAGGCGGCTATCCGCTGGATGCCTGTGAAAAAGGAGCGCCGATCCAAGGCTTGTCCCGCTCCCTTGAGACGCCCACCCGGAAAGTCTTTCACGCCGGAACCCGTGAAGGCAATGGCGAGGTAGTGACCAACGGCGGGCGCGTTTTATGCGCCACTGCATTGGGCGATACGGTACGCGAGGCCCAGCAGCACGCCTATGATCTGGTAAAGAAGATCTCCTGGCCGCAGATGTTTTACCGTACGGACATCGGCTACCGCGCGATCGACGATCACCGCTAGCCGGGCGCTGCGTGTACCGGGCAGGAAGCTCGCGGTGGCAGTGGGCTCTCATGAAGGCGATGCTGCCATCCGTCTCACAAAATCTCAGTTGATGTAATCCATTGCCGGTGCGAAGACGCACGCAGTACCATGTAAGATGAGTGTACTGGATGCATTGCGCACTGTGTATGCGCATCAGTGACAGCTACGGGTAGGTTTTTATGCGGACATTGACCGTTTGTGTGTTGGGCGGAACCGGTTTCGTGGGGCGCCATCTGTGTGCTGAGTTGGTGAAACGGGGTCATCAAATCAGGGTACTGTCCCGACGACGCGAGCGGTCCCGGGAATTGCTGGTGTTGCCCGGCACACGGATCATTGAGTGCGATGTGCACGATGCGTCCCAGTTGAGTACCTGCTTTCAGGGTTGCGGTGCCGTGGTCAACCTGGTCGGTATCCTCAATGAGCGAGGCCATCGGGGTGATGGCTTTCACAAGGCGCATGTGGAGTTGGCGCACAAGGTCATCGCGGTGTGCCGCGAGAGCAGGATTCCAAGGCTGCTTCATATGAGCGCACTCAATGCGAGCCCTGAAGGAAGCAGCTTTTACCTGCGCACCAAGGGGCAAGCCGAAAACGATGTGCATGCCATCGGTAAAAGAATTGCGGTAACCAGCTTCAGGCCCTCCGTGATATTTGGTCCGCGTGACAATTTCCTGAACCGTTTCGCAACGCTGCTTCGCTGGGTCCCTGGAATCTTCCCGCTCGCATGTGCGCAGGCAAAGATGGCGCCCGTGTATGCAGGTGATGTCGCCAGGGCAATGGCCGATGCGCTGGATGACCCTGCAACCTACGGGTCTCGCATCGACCTGTGTGGGCCGAAAGAGTATACCCTCAAGGAGTTGGTGGACTATACGGCGGCACTGCGTGGCTACAAGAGAATCGTACTGGGCTTGCCTAATGGGCTGTCCTGGCTGCAGGCACATTTTTTCGAGTTTGTCCCCGGCAAGCCATTTTCCGTGGACAACTACCGCTCGCTGCAGACCGATAGCATCTGCCCGGGCACAACGCACTGCCCTACGCCGCTGGAGACCATTGCCCCGGGCTACCTGCCAAAACCGTCCAGAGCGATGCCTGATCAACGGTTTCACACCAGGCACTGACCGGCACTCCAGTGGCGCACCGGATACCGGTTCACGTTCATTCCCGGACACCTCAGGGTCCGTGTCTGCAGATGTGTACTACTCCCGGGCCAGGATGAATGGTTCGATTAATGTTTTGTCGCGTGTAGAATCGCTTACGATACCGGCGATGGGTGAGCGATTGTAATTCAATGCCTGAGGGCTGCCCATGGACCGAAGCCAATCATCGAGCGTACTGCAGCCTATGCAAAAATTGACCCGCAAATCCAGTGTCAGCACACGGGTGAACCCGTTCATCGTGCATACACGTGATCACAGGCAACGGATGTACTGATGGAGGTGTATCTGGTCGGCGGCGCCGTGCGTGACGAGTTGCTGGGACTGCCCGTCAGGGAGCGGGACTGGGTCGTGGTCGGCTCCAGTGTCGAGGAAATGCTGGCCCTGGGGTATCGCCGGGTCGGAAAGGACTTCCCGGTATTCCTGCATCCGCAAACCGGTGAGGAGTATGCCCTGGCCCGCACTGAACGGAAAAAAGGCCGGGGGTACTACGGGTTCGAGGTGCATGCCTCACCGGATGTCAGCCTGGAGGATGACCTGCTTCGCCGTGACCTGACAATCAATGCCATGGCCAAAAGCCAGTCGGGTGAACTCATCGATCCCAACGACGGACAACAGGACCTGGCGGCCCGCACCCTGCGCCATGTTTCAGCGGCATTTGTTGAAGATCCGCTTCGCATACTGCGCACGGCCCGTTTTGCTGCCCGGTTTGCAAGACAGGGATTTGGCGTCTCGGAAGAGACGATGCAACTGATGCACCGCATGATCAGGAGCAGGGAACTGCAGGAAATTTCTGCCGAACGCATCTGGCAAGAAACCCTGGATGCGCTGGCGACCGACTCGCCGGCTGTGTTTTTTTCCATCCTGCAGCGCTTGCAGGCGATCGAACAGGTCTATGGAGAAATCGAGGCCGTGTTTTCGGATGTCTCTGCACGCGAGCCGGCATTGTCGGCACTGGAACAGGTTGCATCACAGACGGACCAGCCATGTGTGCGGTTCTCGGTACTGGTCGGGAGTCTGTACTTCCATCGCCAGGAAGAGGACACACTGGAGGTTTCGCACCTGGCCCGCCAGCCCGGGTTGCCAAGTTCGTGCAGGGAACTGCTGGAACTCACCGTGGAACTGCAGCAGGCAAGCCATGATGTCTTCAAGCTGGATGCACAGGCCTTGCTTGCCCTGCTTCGCAGGCTGGACGCGCGAAGGAAGCCGGAGCGTTTTCTGGACCTGCTGCTCATTTTTTCAGTGATTTACAAAAGCCTGAAGAAGGCAAACGAGTATCCCCAGGCAGACTGGATACAGCTCGCATCAAGACGGATTGAAGAGGTCGATATTCGCCAGTGGGTCGGCGACGGAGGTGCGAGCGAAGAGATTGCAGCCAGGCTGAAGCGCGCCCAGTTGCAATTGCTGGAAGAAATGATGGATGCGAGAGGTTCGCCGTGATTCAGACGCGCTCTTACCAATAAGCGAACAGCAGCACCCCGCCAAGCACCACCCGGTACAGCACGAACGGCAGCATGCCGATCCGCTCCACGAAAGTGATGAACCCGTGTATGCACAGGTAGGTCACTGCACCCGAGCATGCCAGGACGCCCAATCCGAATTCCCATTGAATCGTTGCAGCCTCGAGTACTGCCTGATAGGCACTGAATGCAGAGGCCGCGAATATTGTCGGAATGGCCAGCAGGAAAGAAAAGCGGGCAGCTTCTACCCGGGTCAGGCCCAGCCACATGGCCGCAGTCATGGTCACGCCTGCGCGGGAGGCACCCGGAACCAGGGCACAGGCCTGTGCAAGGCCGATCAGCAGGGCATCCCGGGTCGTTAGCTGTCTTGTCACCCGGGAATGGCTGCCGCGCCAGTCGGCCAGCCACAGCAGCAAGCCAAAAAATATGGAGGCCAGCGCGATTACGATTGCATTGCGGCTGTGCTGAACGACATAGGTATGGGCAAACAGTGCGACGATCAATATCGGAACGGTGGCCCACAGGAGCAGCCAGGCCAGGTTCTTGCCCTCGCTGTTCTCGCCGGGCGAGCCGCCTGGGGTCAGCACGTGAGCAAGCAATTTACCCAGGTCGCTGCGAAAATAAAACAACACGGCAAGCAGGCTGCCGAGATGTGCCGCAACGTCGATCAAAAGTCCCTGGTCCTGCCAGTCCATGATGATGGGCAGCAAGACCAGATGGGCAGAACTCGAAATGGGAAGGAATTCGGTGATGCCCTGTACAACGGCAAGTAAAAAAGCGTGCAGTGCGTTCATTGATCTTCTACCTGCTACTCAGAGTCGTGCACGCATGTCGCGCAAGGTAAACCGGTCCGGCCCATACTCGATTCCCTTGCCCAGCACCATGACCTGAAAACGCTCGCCGACTGCCGAGCCCAGGGTGAGTTGTTTCAGTTGTGCAACTTGTGCGACCTGCTCGGCCTCGGTTTTTCCTGTTGGCCGCCAGTCAAGCAGACTATTGGCCAACATGAAGTTGCGTTGTGAGCCAAAGGAAAGGACTCCCATGTTCAAACGCGTTGCCGCCTTGGCCAACGCAGAAAAATTAACATCCGCGGTGATGTCCTGGAGCCCGGGATAGACAAATGGATTCTCGGATACCTGGTGCCTGAAATAACTGCGCAGGGTGCCCATGTTACGTTGCGGGTGGTAATACTCGCTTTGCGGATAACCGTAATCGATCAAAAACATGATGCATTGCTCGCAGCAGTTCGACCAGGTATCCAGTGTGGTTTCCAGTTCAAGGTTGATTTCACTGCAGTAGACGTCGGTGGTGGGTGGACTGTCGAGCATGACCGTGAGGTAATCAAGTGCCGCATCCAGTGCATAGGACGGATCCTGCACCTGCCAGCCCAGCCCTCCTTGCTCGCTTGATACAACACACCTTTCCTTGATTTGCTGTGAGTCGGCCACGAAGCATTTGACGGGCAGCGCATCCAGTACTTCATTGGCTATCACGAGGACACTTCCCAGTGCCGCTTGTAAATCCGGCAACCATTCAACCACGGACATGGCCTCCGGCATTTGTTTCTCAAGCAGCTCCCGTTGAGTGGCTCTCAACACCTTGCTGGGCTCGAAAATATAGTACTTTCTGGGAGTGATCCCCCACGCGTGCAAACAGCGGATCACGTCCAGGACAAGCTGTCCGCGGCCTGCGCCAATTTCCAGGATACAGCGCTGTGCATCATCACGGATCAGTCCGGCGCATGCATGGGCGATGCAATAGGCAAGGTGCACCGATGTTTCCGGTACGGTTACAAAGTCTCCTTGCTCGCCAAAAACAGGCTGTTGCGTGTGGTAGTAGCCGACGGAATGATCATGCAGGATCAGCTGCATATATTCGTCGAAGCCGATGCTCCCCCCGCGTTCCCGGATTTCCCGGGCAATGCACTTCGTGCAGTGCTCGGCGTGCTGTTGTTGTTCGGCAGTCAGTTCAAGAAAGGTCGAACGCGTCATTCAGTCTGTCCAGTTGAGGTGTGCTAGAGTCTGCCGATCAAACACGTGCAAGTAGGATGGCGATGGATAGTTCCAGGGTGGTCATGATAACAGGAGGTGCACGACGCATAGGTGCGGAAATCGTGCGGCATTTGCACCAGTCCGGTATGCGCGTCATTCTACATTATTGCCATTCAGAAGGAGATGCACAGTCGTTGGCCGAAGAGCTCAATGCCAAGCGCGCCGGATCCGTGCACATCCTGCAGGGCGACCTGACAGAGTACACAAATATACCGGGCCTGGTGACCCGGGCAAAGGCATTCTTTGACCGTCTGGATGTTCTGATCAACAACGCTTCGTGTTTTTTCCCGACCCATCTCGATGAGGTGGATGAGGATATCTGGGAGCAACTGGTTGGAATTAATCTCAAGGCACCGCTGTACTTGACCCAGGCGGCTGCTCCCCACCTGAAAGTGGTACGTGGTTGCATCATCAACATTGTTGATATTCATGCGGATCGCCCGCTCAAGGGATATCCCGTGTATTCGGTCTCCAAGGCGGGCCTTGCAATGCTTACGAAGGCCATGGCGCGGGAACTTGCGCCTCACGTCCGTGTAAACGGCATCGCACCGGGGGCCATCCTGTGGCCGGAGCAGGAGCATTACGCATCGCTGCACCAGGAAATCATTTCACGTACTGCGCTGAAGCGTGAAGGCGAGCCGAAAGATATCGCACAAACTGCCCGGTATCTGATCGAGCATGCAGACTATGTTACCGGTCAAATCATCCCGGTGGATGGCGGGCGTACACTGAGCAACTAGGGCACCGGGTACAAACACGGCTTACCAGTAACTTTCAGTCGTGATATGGCCAGGGCTGCGACGTAGATTTTTCGCCAGTCCCTTCTTTTTCAATGCATTGCGCGTGTCCACGAGCATGTCAGGATTCCCGCAAAGCATGGTCTGTGAATAGATCGGGTCAAGCTCGAATCCCACCTTCTCCTCAAGCATGCAGCTTTCAATGGCTGCAGGGATACGCCCGGGCAATGCGAAATCAGTTTTCTCACGACTTACAAAGGGGATCATCTGAAAGCAACCATCATAATTTTCGCTGAATTCCTGGATGGTTTCCTGGTAGGTCAGTTCCTTGGCATAGCGAACCGCATGCACCAGCACAATTCTCTCAAACCGCTGCCAGACCTCGTCGGATTTCAATATGGACAGGAACGGTCCAAGCCCTGTACCGGTGGCAAACATCCAGATGTCCCTGCCGTTTGGAACTTCGTTCAGGGTGAAGAAGCCGTTTGCACGCCTGTCTATCCAGACGGAATCGGATTCCTGCAGGGTGGAGAGCTTGGATGATAAAGGGCCGTGCTGGACCGTGATGGAGTAGAACTCGTGGATATTTTCATGCGGTGCATTCACGAAGGAGTAGGGCCGCCCCACGATCTGCTCGTCGATATTCAGGCCAAGTCGACCATACTGGCCGGCAATGAAGGGATCAATATCAGCTTCTATTCGCAGCGAATAAAGTACATCCGTCCAATGCTTGGTTTTGACAACCTTGCCTTCAATCCAGTTGCTCATGTAATCCGGGGGTCGAGTTGATTTGTGGGCGTAACATAGGGGCTGGATACAAAAAAATCAACTTATGCATCCCGGCTGCTTTCCAGGCAAATTTCAATACGGTCGCAGTTGATTCGCACGGGGTAACATTGCAGTGCTTCCGTGGCCGGTTCCTCGGTGGGCTCGCCCGTGCGAACATTAAAGCGGCTGCCGTGCAAAGTGCAACTGACCAGTGCGCCCTTCAGGCAACCCAGGGCAAGCGAGGAGTCTTCGTGCGTGCACATATCATCAACGGCATATATTTTGCCCTCGACATTGGCAAGTAAAATGTCACCGTTGCTGGTCGTCACCTTGAGGGTTTGACCAGGCAAGACCTGGGCAAGTGATGCGACATCGGTGTACTTGGCCTGTGAATCCATGAACTAGAGAGTTGAAACGAACTGTTACACTAGATATACGAATCATGCCGTACTTTGTTTACAAAATCACATCGGGTTCAACCGGAGCACTCAAGGATCTTGAGCTCATTGACAGGTTTGAGGAATACAGGTCGGCAAGGAATTTCGCACGGGAACAAAGGGCCGTAGTTGGCCAGGACAGCAGAACCGCAATCAAGATGATTTTCGCCAAAGACGAGCTTGAGGCGGAACAAAGGCTGCGTGAGCCGCGCAGTGCGCCCATACTGAGGGAATGGGAAAAATAGCCGTTGCATGATTACGATCCTGCAACGACGACCTGACAGAAGGCAAGAGTGCCTGCGCGATGGATGAACACCAGTACAAATCCACGTATCAATCCATTAACCCTCACCGATGCGTTTTTGAAAAGGCAATCAACTCTCGTATATGCAGTTGCAGCAGGTCTCACCGCTTTAACCTGGCTGATCGTGAAGGGGTTGCCTGCAGTTCACCACCTCGACTGGAGCGCTGCAACCGCCTGCTTGTTGAACTGCGCACCAAGGCAAGGTTTGCATTAAAACGCATGCAGGTAAGCCAGACCCTGGCCCATACCGAAGAAATCAAGATCCAGAATGGGGGCATGCTGGGACTGCAGCAGCAGGTCGACCAGGAGGATTTGCGAACGGTGAACGACATTGATTCACTGGTTCACCGGGCGGAGAAACAGTTCGACGGGATGAACGGTTTTCCGTACTCACAACTCATGCAGGCGATCATCGCGTACCAAGTTCGCCCACGCCGTCAAAAATCCCGCACACGCAAAGACAGGTAGGCTTGATATTTCGCGGATGGCACGGATCACGAGACTCGACCAGCTGTTGACAGAGATCAGGGCATGCCGTGTTTGCGCACAGGAGTTGCCCCTTGGCCCGAATCCGGTCTTACGGGCCAGGCGCAGTGCCCGGATACTGGTGGTTGGCCAGGCACCCGGAATCAAGGTGCACAAGACAGGAATTCCCTGGAATGATGCAAGTGGTAAACGTTTGCGCGAGTGGATGGGCCTGGATGAGAGCGTGTTCTACGATGAGAAAAGAATTGCAATCATCCCGATGGGCTTTTGTTATCCAGGAACCGGTCGCTCGGGTGATTTGCCGCCGCGCAAGGAATGTGCACCATTATGGCATCCGCGGCTCCTGTCCTTGTTGCCGAAGTTACAACTCGTACTGCTTATCGGTCAGTATGCACAAAAACACTACCTGACGGACCTTCGCCCCACGCTTGCAGAAACTGTCCGGCAGAGAGAGAAATATAACCCACGGTATTTCCCACTCCCCCATCCTTCACCGCGAAATATCGGTTGGCTGAAAAAGAACAGCTGGTTTGAGCAAGAAACGGTTCCACAATTACGCCGCAGGATCCGGGCAGTCTTGCACGGGCAGTGAGCCGTGGCGTATCACAAGCCCGGGGATGATCGGCTATTCAGAATACAGAAGAGCTTAATTCGTTTACTGCGACCAGCATTTCCGTGTCGTCAGTAAGTGCCTGGGATATGGAACTGGCACAGGCCGTGACTGGAGCGACTCCTGCTGCCATGAGCTTTGCAGCATGGACAAGCAAGCGCGTGCTGGCACCTTCGTCCAGACCCGCCCCCTTGAGATTGCGTGTCATTTGGGCAAATTTAATCAGCTGCTTGGCCGTCGCACTGTCCACGCCGGTTTCTTTTTCGACAATTTTCTGTTCAACGGCAGCTTCCGGGTAATCAAACTCAAGCGCTATAAACCGCTGACGTGTGCTTTGCTTCAGGTCTTTGAGCACGCTCTGGTAGCCCGGATTGTATGAAATGGCGATACTGAACTCGGGAGGCGCTTCCAGAAGTTCTCCCAGTTTCTCCATGGGCAAGACGCGACGGTCATCGCACAAGGGGTGGATTACCACAGTCGTGTCCTTGCGTGCCTCCACGATCTCATCGAGGTAACAGATGCTGCCTGCACGCACTGCACGCGCGAGCGGGCCGTCCACCCAGACCGTTTCTCCCCCAGTGACAAGATAGCGGCCCACGAGGTCGGATGCGGTCAGGTCATCATGGCATGAGACGGTAATCAGCGGGACCTTGATTTTCCAGCTCATATACTCCATGAAACGGGTTTTCCCGCACCCCGTGGGGCCCTTGAGCAGGACAGGGAGCTGGTTGTTGTAAGCCGCTTCAAACACTTCAATTTCTTTCCCTATCGGTTCGTAATAGGGTTCTTTCTCGACGAAATATTCTTCTGGTTTGAAGGACTTTGCTTTC
>JAPOQE010000096.1 GCA_026710875.1 Gammaproteobacteria bacterium
CGTTGAGCCCCCCCAAAAGATCATATTTTTGGACCGTGGAGCCGGTGTCCGTAAAAAAGAAATGCGCGATACCGCTCGTATCCAGGCGCATTGAAATCTCGGCCTGCTCTTCTGTCGAGTAAAGCAAGGTGTCACCACCTGCCTTATCCGCCAGAGAATAATTTGAGACCGGATACACGGCAGCACCCTTGAACAGCGGAAAGACCACCGCAAACAAAAATACGAATATAAGAATGATCGAACCGATAACAGCAATGCCTCCTGCGCCCACCATGTGGCGGGCAAGGAAGTCCCGTACGGATCGACGTTTCCACAGCAACTGGTTGAATTCAAGCGCCTCAGGAAGCAGTGAATTGGTGGAACTTTTGTCCTGTGGCATGAATCTGGCTCGCCGGGTTCGTTATGGATGCTGGTCAGTAAAAATTAAAAAAAGGCCCTGCTGTAACAGGGCCTCTATTCCGATTGCAGGCCTGAGTTCCAGTCCTGCGCCTAGGTCACCCCAGGCTTATTATTATCCAAAAGCAAGTCCATAGTCAGAGCCCAAGAGAGGACAGCGCCTTGCTTGCGACCTTGGATGGCAACGGGATATACCCGTCCTTGACCACCACTTTCTGACCCTGGGTTGCCAGTACCATCTTGATGAACTCACTCTCAAGAGGTGTTAGCGCCTTGCCGGGTGCCTTATTCACATAGACATAGAGGAAACGTGCCAGCGGGTACTTGCCGGAGATGGCATTATCCGGCGTAGCTTCAACCTTTTCCGGTTCAGCAGTTTTCGAAAGCGGTACTGCACGGACTCCGGAGGTCTTGTATCCGATTCCGGAGTAACCCACACCATTCAGCGAGGATGACACGGACTGAACCACAGAAGCGGATCCCGGCTGCTCGTTCACCGTGGATTTGTAGTCACCTTTGCAAAGGGCTTTCTTTTTGAAGTAGCCGTAGGTACCTGAAACGGAATTGCGGCCAAACAGTTGAATGTCACGCTTGGTCCAGCCACCTTGCAGGCCAAGATCACCCCAAGTAGTCAGATCGGCACTGCCGCCACACTTGCGGGTACTGGAAAAAATTGCATCCACATCGGCAATGGACATGCCCTTGATCGGATTATCCTTGTGGACATAGACCGCCAAGGCATCGATTGCAACCGGTACTGGGGTCGGCTTGTAGCCAAACTTTTTCTCGAATGCTGCAAGTTCCTTGTCCTTCATCTTGCGACTCATTGGGCCAAGGTTTGACGTGCCTTCAGTCAGCGCAGGTGGGGCTGTTGAAGAACCTGCTGCCTGGATCTGGATATTCACGTTAGGATAAAAACGCTTGTATTCTTCCGCCCAGAGCGTCATTAAATTTGCCAGAGTATCCGATCCAACACTCGACAAATTTCCAGAGACACCGCTGGTAGCAGCATACTTCCCTAGCTTGGGATCAACATTGACTTCTGCTGATACAGACATGGTCAGCAAAAGCAAGAAGGCTATCAGCAGTGCATTACACTTACCAATGAATGTGTACATTAATAACTCCTTCGGTTATAGAATCGTGATGGTTATACCTGCACAATCTTGGAATGCCCGTGTTACAAGCATATGGGCAAATTATTACAGTTTTGTGAACCCTTCTAGCCCTTACCAGGCCACTGGTTTATTGATCTTCCAGAAGCAGTCGGTGAGCGGGAAAACTGCAAGTGAAGCACGAACCCTGGCCTAGCTCGCTACTGATCATCAGGCGGCCCTCATGCCGTTCAACCACATGCTTGACAATCGACAGTCCCAAACCCGTCCCGCCTTTCTCGCGTGAACGACCGGCATCCACCCGGTAGAACCTTTCTGTCAGCCGTTCAATGTGTTCCGGAGCAATCCCTTGTCCCGTATCAGTCACGCTCAATTCGGCCGAATCCTGATCCGCCATTTTCCAGCTGACCTGTACCGATGTGCCTGACTCGGTATGCTTGATGGCATTGTTGACCAGATTGGAGATCACGCTGTGAATTTCCTGCAGGTCACCTTTCAAACTCACGCCCGTCTCAATTTGTGTCTGGATGCCGTGCTGATTGATGGTGGTGGACAGCCCCGCCTCCTTGACCACCTCCATGATGATGGAAGCTACCGGTATGACTTCAGATTCCTTGGTTACCAAGGCAGTGGACTCGATGCGTGAAAGTGCCAACAGATCCTCCACCAGTTGCTTCATGCGCTGGGCCTGAAGCTCTGCAGAATGAGTTGCGGTCTTGCATTCCCCAGGAAGCTTTGGATGCCCCGATAGCGTTTCCAGGTAACCGAGTATTACCGTCAAAGGAGTACGTAATTCATGCGATGCGTTGGAGATGAAACTGCGCCGCATTTCATGAATCCGCGCAGAATGCGACATATCCTGTGCAATTAGCACCAGCCGGTCTTCACCAAAAGGAATGATGCGAATACTTAATTCCTTGTCACCGATGGTCGTTGCCTGAACCTCAAGCGGCTCGTCGAACTTGCCAGTAGAGAAGTATTCGGTGAACGAGGGATCCCTGAATAGCTGCGTAATCCTTGAGTGGGTATCGCTGTCTGGATTGATATGTAAAAGATTGTCGGCTGCCTCGTTGGAGGACTGGATTTCACCGGAGGGCTTGAGCACAATCACGGCATCCGGAAGTGCATCAGCCATCTCGTTAAACTGACTGACTAGCTTTTCCAGTGAATTTTGCCGGGTGCTGTTTTGTCTTTGCAGGTCTGCGACTGCAGACACCAGCTGGTCGGCGATCCCAATGAATTCCGGAGCATTGTCGGCAGGGGCGCCGCTATCAAACCATTTTTTCAGAGTGATCATCTGGCCTGCTGTCCACAGGCCATATGCAATGAGGCCAATGATGAAAAACATCACCATGTAGCCACTGACCATGCCCGCGACAGTGCACGGTATAAATACGATCAGTGCGCGGTTAAGTTCTGACAGCCATGCACTGGGGGACATTATTTATTGGCTGAGAGCCGGTATCCGTAGCCGCGCACGGTCTGGATCATGTGGGCACAGTCCAGAGGTTTAAGCAATTTTCTCAAGCGCACAATGTGCACATCCACGGTTCGCTCCTCCACGTACATGTTACGGCCCCATACGTAGTCCAGCAACTGGGCACGGGAATAGACCCGTTCAGGGTGAGTCATGAAAAACTCAAGCAAGCGAAACTCCGTCGGACCCAAATTGATCGTCTCTTCATGCACATAGACCCGATGGGCCTTCGAATCCAGCCTGATAGGGCCAATGTTGACCTGGTCCTCGATGGCACCCGAACTCCTTCGCAGTACGGCGCGGATTCGGGCGGACAATTCCTTCACCGAAAACGGCTTGAGAATGTAGTCGTCTGCTCCTGAATCCAGACCATCCACCCGGTCCCGTTCCTCAACTTTTGCAGTCAGCATGATCACGGGGATTTCCTGCGTGGACTCACTGCGCTTCCAGCGGCGCAGCAACTCCAGCCCGCTGACGTTGGGCAGCATCCAGTCAAGCAGGATCAGATCAGGCAAGTGCTCGGCCATTCTGGCCTCGGCAGCACTGCTGTCCTCGGCCTCATCAATTACATAGCCTCCCTGACTCAGGGCAAAGGTGACCATCTCACGGATGGCAGGCTCATCTTCCACCAGCAGAATCCTCTTGCCGTTCATTGGCTGGCTCTCGATCTGGTAGTTTGGCGAGGCCTCGAGCGTACTTTGGTTTTGCATAAAAATCGACCTGATTTCAAAAGTAACGCCTCATTATTTTTAAATTTTGTTACACGGCTATTACACCGGCACAGGAAATTTGCTTAATTTGCAAAATTTATGACCAAACCAGACGAGGGTGCTGAGTACGGCCCCGAAGCATTTGTGGCCCATCCAAATTTGTGGGGTTACAAGAAATCAGTGTGCAGGATGCCTGTCAATACGTAACAAAACTATAACAATATTTTCACATTCTTTTCATACCAAATACATACGATTGAGCGACTCTCAAATTCGAATTAGACCAATTGGTATTACTCATGAAAAATAGGGAGGCTATATCGTGAGACACACAGTACGTTTTCTTGGCCTGGTTAGCCTGGTCGCCGCATTCTGCTGGAGTTCAGCAGCATTTGCAGGCGCCGTTACTTCCAAGGAAGAAATCAAAATCAGCACCACAGGCGGTGGGATCAAAATCAAGTCGAACAATGGCAACAGCTTCGCCATCGGCGGGCGCATCATGTACGACTATGACAGTTTCGACGGTCTGTGGAACTATGCAGACAGTGGCGATGACGACACGGCATCTGAATCCGAGTTTCGCCGTACACGTGTCACCCTGAAAGGCACCTCCGGCAAGAGCTGGGCCTACAAGATGACAATTGACATCGACGAGGGTGAAGCCGAAGTAGACACCGGGTACATCGCCTACAAGGGCCTGGGGCTCGGAAAGCTCATGGTCGGCCGTTTCAAGGCACCTTTCGGACTTGAAGAGCTGACCAGTTCCAAGTGGATCAGCACCATTGAACGTTCTCCAACGCCGGAACTTGGCTTCCTGAGCGGGAAACCTCCTTTTCAGGTTGCACTCCACGGCCATGGAGGCCCGTTGTTCTGGCAGCTGGCAGTCATCGATGAGGACCAAGAGGATGATGATGGCAGTGATGCCTACAGCATGGCCGCAAGGGTTGGGGCACACATGCCCATTGGTGAAGGCAGCTTCATGCATCTCGCCGGATCGTTTGCCTCCCGCGATTACGGTGATGGTGCTACGCAGCGTTTCCGAACACGTCTTGGCGTACATACCATTAGCTCAAGACCAATTGATGTAAAAGACATTGGCGTCGATGATGCCGACCAGTTCGGTCTGGAGGGTGCCATTGTGATGGGACCACTTTCGTTACAGGGCGAGTACCGACAGGCGGACTTTGATGCCGGTGATGGAGGTACTCCTTCTGATGTTGACGTAGAGGGCTCTTATATCCAAGCGAGTTACATCCTTACTGGTGAATCCCGTGGTTACAAGGGCAAGGCTGGCAAGTTCGACAAGGTTAAGCCCAAGGGTCCTATGGGTGCCTGGGAACTGGTGGCCAAGTACGAGGACGGCGAGCTTGATATTCAAACAGAAGCAGAAGAAACCGAGTACGAGTTGCTGACCCTGGGTCTCAACTGGTACGCCAACAAGAACGTCAAGTTCATGCTGAACTACCTAGATGCAGATACGGATCATGCGAACAAAGCTGGTGATGAAGACGGCGGACAGGCGATGTCTTTCCGAGCCCAGTACGTGTTCTGAATGACACTTGACGTTACTCTGATGTGTGGAAAAGGCCGTCTCTTGCAGACGGCCTTTTTGTTTTCAAGTTGATTGCCTATGAAATCTCTACGACTATTTTTCACGATCTCCGCACTATTCTTGTTTCATCCCACGCTGATCCTTGCAGCACAAAGTGTAATTCTCGAGACGGTTGGCATCTATAACTTCCAGGATCTGAGCAAGAAAACGGAAATCATCAGTATCCAGAAATCAACCCAACGAATGGCGGTGTCCTGCAGCTCGAAAGGCATCGTCGATATCCTCTCCATTACTACTCCTTCCAAACCCCATTTTCTGCATCGATTCAGGGTCACGGATGACAGGGAGATCAGTTCAGTCGCCTTCCATCCGACGGAAAACATTTTTGCAGTAGCCGTCATTCACTCGGATCCATTTTCTGCAGGTTCTGTACAGATTCATAATGCTGATACCGGGGAACTCCTGACAACCTTGGCGGCTGGCATACACCCGGACAGCCTGGTATTCAGTCCAAACGGTATGTACCTGGTAGTAGCCAACGAGGGCGAAGCCTACCGTTATGCAGGCAGATATTACGAATCCCCCGAGGGTAGTGTGACCCATGTATCCTTTGAAGACGATCTACAAAATCCCATCGTTACCCAGATTCAGCTACAGGACTACACACAAATCGAGGGAATGCTGCACCGATCGCATGCCCGCACATTTCCAAGAAACGTGATAGGCGGAAACAGCGATGAAGAATCCGAAGTACCAATTAAGGACAACACCCCGGCCAACACGGAGCCGGAGTACGTGGCCTTTGCCCCGGACAGTTCCAGGGCATTTGTTTCGTTGCAGGAAAACAACGGTATTTTGGTAATTGATATGACAACTGCAACAATCGAGAAAGTGTTCGGTCTTGGGATGACAGAACATCTGGCTGATAACCGTGACGATGGGCAGGTTAAATTCAACAAAAAGCTCCGGGCACTACGAGAGCCTGACGGGATTGCGGTCAGTCCTGATGGGAAGTTTGTGCTGACTGCAGACGAAGGGGATACGGACCCCAAGGCTTCCAAGGTGCTGGGCAGGAAACCTGCCGGCGGAGGGCGGACACTCAGTGTATTTGATGCGACGACCGGTACGTTGGTTTCGGACACCGGCAATCAGCTGGACCAGATGGCCCATGCTGCAGGGCTATATCCGGATGGGCGCAGCGATAACAAGGGCTCGGAGCCGGAAAGTGTGGTCGGTTTTGAGATCGCGGGTGATTTGTATGCCGCCGTAGCCCTAGAGCGCGCAAATGCGATCGCCCTGGTCGCCCTGGCTGAACCCGAACATCCCGAAGTGCTAAGTGTGGAGCCAGTTGGACCGGAAGCTGGTTCAGGGACCCAGTACGCGCCGGAGGGATTGGCTCATTATGAGCAGGATGGCCAGCATTACATTTACAGCGCCAATGAGAAAAGTGGCACCCTGACCGTGATGCAAATCAGGACTTCTGAGCAGTAATTAGGGACTTACTGCAATACCACCTGGAAAACCTGCTCCAGCAGCTTCTGGTTTTCAAAGAAAACATAAAACCGGTACTCGCCCGGGACCAGTTCATACTGTTCGACAAACTCAAAGGCCATGGTATGGGTGTAGTCCAGCGTGGATTCCTTTTGCAGTATTTCAATCTTGTCGATGTACTCACCGGTGCTGGGATTGACCATGGTCGGCACGTGGTAGATCAGATGCAGTGTAGGCTTACCGACAAACCCCCCTCTGGACAGCCAGTAACGAACCCCGAATTTGGTTCCCAGCCGGGCTGGAATCATGGTCACGGGCTCCAGCGGCCCTTCGCTAGTCACCGCACGATCACCTTCCTTGAACTCCTCCATGCCACGCGAGAATATCCCGTACTCGAAATCGTAGATGACGCGCTGCTCGTCTGCCAAGACCAGGCCTGCAGCCAGACATGTCAGAAATAAAACAAGTTTCAATTTAGTCACACTGGCATCCATTGCCTGCTGAAAAGCAGGTACCAATTTTACCATAGGGCATGTATGTTGATGCAAAAATATATCTCTGACACTCACTCGGTTCACTAACATGGCAGGTTCACCCCACACAGGACTCAAGCGCCTACTCAGTGCAATCTCCAACAGTAGGGCTGGTCTTCATGCAGCATGGAAAAACGAAGAGGCCTTCAGGCAGGAAGTGTTTCTTGCCATCGTGCTGTTTCCCGCCGCCTTCTGGCTTGGTGAAAACAGTGTGCAGATTGTTTTGCTGCTAGTATCCGTTTTGCTCGTTTTGATTGTTGAACTACTCAACACCTGTGTCGAAGCGACCATCGACCGCATTGGCCATGAATATCATGAACTTTCAAAACGGGCCAAGGACATCGGTTCTGCGGCCGTCGGCGTCAGTCTGGCTACCTTACTTGTGGTATGGAGCTTGATTGCGTACGCAAAGTTCTTCGAGTAGACCATTCATGCCGTATACACAAAGGTGACTTGCAGACTCACCGTTGCAATCAGTGCACCAGCAGTACTAAATTTTACCGTTCAAAACAGAAGGCTACCTGTTTTCATTTAACTGATTTGAAATAAGCATTGCATGACTTTGTAACAAACTACACTCACAATGCTGTGCTAAGAGATTGCGCAGTTGATGGACATATCCTCGATCACCCCGCATTCAGTGCAAAGCATCTGGATCTCGGATACGCACCTTGGATTTCGTGGATGCCAAGCCGAACTGCTGCTGGATTTCGTGAGAAACAACATCACGGGCTGCCTGTACCATGATCTGTGCCTAGCTGCCCTGAGTGCTTTGAAGCTCAGCAGGAGCAAGTACCGGCAACAGGCCTTGGAATATACCTCGGAGAAAGCCTCTAAAAAAATTCCTCTCCAACATGCCATCGATCAATGTTGCTTGATAGGTCGTCATGGTATGTCAGACTGCACCCGAAAAGAGGCTTCGCGTATACTTCATGGTAACGTATGACACTACGGTAATAAGACGTGGACGAGCAGAATTTCGGACTTGCCAATAATTACATCAACCGTGAACTCAGCCTGCTGAAGTTCAATTCGCGTGTGCTGCAGCAGGCGCGCGACCCTTCGGCTCCGCTGCTTGAGCGGCTCAAGTTCCTGTGCATATCCTGTACCAATCTGGACGAGTTCTTTGAAATCCGCGTGGGGGGCGTCAAGCAGCAGATTGACCTGGATATCGCGCATATTGCCGCAGACGGGATTGCTCCGCGCGAACTTCTAAAGCAGATCCACACGGAAGCTTCCGAACTCGTGGACGAGCAGTACCGGGTTTTCAATGAAGAGCTCAAGCCCGAACTTGATGAGCAGAAAATACGATTTGTCGCACGCGAGCAGTGGACACCGGAACAAAGCCTCTGGCTGCGACAGTATTTCCTGTACGAAGTCGAACCGGTATTGAGCCCACTTGGCCTCGATCCGGCCCATCCTTTCCCACGCATCATCAACAAGGCACTTAATTTCATTGTTCAGCTGGAAGGTCTGGATGCGTTTGGACGCAAGGGAGAATATGCCATTGTACAGGCGCCGCGATCCCTGCCTCGACTGATTCGCCTGCCGGATAAAATCAATGAGGAAGAGGGTGAAAATTATGTTTTCCTGTCCTCGGTCATGCACGCCTTCGTCAATGAGTTGTTCGAAGGCCTGGATGTCAAAGGCAGTTACCAGTTCAGGTTGACACGCAACAGTGACCTGTTTCTGGATGATGAGGAAATTGATGATCTGATGCGTGCCCTGGAGGGTGAGCTGGCTTCACGCCGCTACGGGGATGCCGTTCGCCTTGAGGTCGCCAACAATTGTCCGGAAGAACTTGTAACTTATCTGCTACAACAGTTTTCGCTGACTGCAGTCGACTTGTACCGTGTAAACGGGCCAGTAAATCTGAACCGCCTCAGTCAGGCCTGTGACCTGGTTGAACGCTCGGACCTGAAGTATCCCCCTTTTACGGCAGGCTTTCCGCAAACGTTCAGCCATAACATCAATCTGTTTACCCAGATCAGGCAGGGCGACATCCTGCTGCACCACCCGTACCAGTCTTTTGTGCCGGTCATTGATTTTGTGCGTCAAGCCGCGAAAGATCCCAAGGTTCTGGCCATCAAGCAGACCCTGTACCGGACGGGGCCGGACTCACCCATCGTCGACAACCTGGTAAAGGCTGCGCGGGCCGGCAAGGAAGTCACGGTGGTCATTGAACTCATGGCGCGCTTTGATGAGGCCGCGAATATCTCCCTTGCAAACCGTCTGCAAAAAGCCGGGGCTCATGTCGTCTATGGAATTGTGGGTAAAAAAACACATGGCAAGATGATTCTGATTGTTCGCCGGGAAAGGGATGGCCTGCGGCGCTACGCCCATTTTGGTACGGGCAACTATCATGAGAAGACGACCCGTTTATATACGGACTACGGCATGTTCACCTGTGATACACAGCTGACCGCGGACGCCCATGAAATATTTCTTGAGCTGACCAGTTTCACCAAGGTTCCCAGCCTGAACACGGTCTTGCAGGCGCCGTTCACGCTCTACAACATGCTCATCAAACTGATCGACGCCGAAATCGAACACGCCAAGGAGGGCCGACCGGCCCGTATCATTGCAAAATTCAATTCACTGGTTGAGCCCCAGATTATCCAGGCCCTGTATCGTGCCTCGAGTGCCGGCGTGAAAGTACAACTGATCGTGCGAGGTACGTGTTGCTTGAGACCCGGGCTTGCGGGCATATCCGAGAACATCGAAGTACGCTCCATCGTGGGGCGATTTCTGGAGCACACGCGCGCCTGCTACTTTCATAACAACGGTGACCCCAAGGTCTTTTGCTCAAGTGCCGACTGGATGGATCGAAACTTTTTCCGCCGTGTGGAAGTCTGCTGGCCGATTCGTGACCCGACCATGCGCAAACGTATCACTGACGAGCTCGAGGTGTATCTGAAAGACAGCCAACAAGCGTGGATACTGCAATCAGACGGCAACTATACTCCTCTTCAAGGACACGAAGCGGACGCTTGCAGCGCACAACAAATGCTTTTGAATCAGATGGCACGATCCAGCTATTAGCTTTCAGGCTCGGCGATTTTCATGTCGACTCCCAGGGTCTCAAGGTAACTCCCTTCCTGCTTGAGTTCAGCAACCGTCAAGGGATTCTTGAGCAACCATTTGTTCGCCAGTGCGATTTCTGCATAACCTGCATTCTTGCGCACCTTGATGGCAGGAATCTTTTTAGGCACCCGGTCACGATTGATCAACACGGCCAATCGCAGGATGACAATCATGTACCTGGCCTGATTCTGCCAGCGGCCTGGCAACAGGTCGACAAGTTCCATACTGATCTTGCGTCGGTGGTTGCCCACCAGGCAGGCGAGCAGGCGCTGTTCGTTCCACGAAAAACCCGGCAGATCGCCATTGTTGAGCACATATGCCCCGTGCCGATGGTAGCGCGAATGAGAAATATCCAGGCCGATCTCATGCAAATCTGCAGCCCATATCAGAAACGGGTAGGCAAGCTCTTTGTCGATCCTGAGGACGCGGGATACTTTATCCAGCAGCCGTAATGCCGTGGTCTTGATTCTTGCCGAATGCTCGGCGTCCACATGATAACGACGCATCAGGGACAGCACGGTCCGGTCACGCGTATCATGGTGATGAATACGGCCTTCCAGGTCATGCAGCAGTCCCTCGCGAAGCCCGCCTTCCGAAGCGTTCATTTCCTGAATTTCCAACTCGGAAAATATCGCCTTCAGCACCACCAGGCCACCGGCAAATACCGGCTTGCGCTCCTTGGCCAGTGATTCGAAGTGGACGTGCTCCATATTTTTCGCTGTCTGCAAGTCGGTGATCAGTGCCCCGATCCCCCGGTACGTGATGCCGCGATCACTGAACTCGCATTCACGCATCAACTGGTCGATCGTGCGGATTGTTCCCGCGGTGCCGACCACGTAGTCCCAGCCAAGATTTTTCACAGATGCGATGATGGGCTGTAACTGCAGCTTGGCTTCGATGAGGGCTTTCTTGAACTTTTTCTTCTCCAGGCTGCCATTCACGAAATACTTCTTGCTCATTCCGACACAGCCCATCTGGACGCTCTCCATCAGGATGGGCCGACTTTTCTCCCCGATGATGATCTCGGTGCTGCCCCCGCCGATATCGACCACCAGCCACTTCCCAGGCGGCCCGGTAATGGAATGTACCGTACCGTGATAAATCAGACGGGCTTCTTCAACTCCGGATATGACCTGGATCGGGTGCCCAAGCGCCTCTTCGGCACGCTGTATGAATTCACGACTGTTCTTGGCCTGGCGAAAGGTATTGGTGCCCACCACGCGCACCGAATCGGCATGCATTTCCTGCATACGCTGACCAAACCTCTGTAAACATTGAATGGCGCGGGACTGCGCTTCCTCGGAAATCTTGCCTGAGGCATCCAGGCCCGCACCGAGGCGAACCATTTCCCGAATCCGGTCGATGACTTTCAGCTGCCCATGATGATCATGGGCCACCACCATGTGAAAGCTGTTGGAGCCCAGATCCACTGCAGCAATGACAGAGGAAATTTCAGGCGACGGATCCTCAGAATACGAAACGGGAGAAATCGCTTCCATAGACACCGCCTAGCGTATCAAATGAATGCCCTTGGACCCAACAATTTTTGTGCCGAGTGCATGAATTGCAATGGGCCTGAAGAGGGTCTGCGGTCTTTGCTGATTCGATGAACACCCGGCTCGGATCGGGCCTCGCTCGTTCAGGGCACCATGGAATGCATCCAAGCTGGCATTTCGGAGGGTTGGCTTTTATTCTGCCCGACTGCTGGATCGCGCAGAACTGCTAATTTCGTTGCAATGGCTGTAGGCTTGCGGGTTCGCATGCGCCGAGTATCTTCCTTGCTTGGGGCGGTAACAATGGCCCATGGGGATAGCCATTCCTATCTAGATAAGGCCTATGGTCGTCGCAGCAATAATTATATATGATAGCGCCCCCTCGTTATTAATGATGGAAACACAACGAAGTCCTCAGCCTGCTTTTTCCAGTCAACCTGTCGGCAGCACCCCGATTGCTGCACTTGAAAGTCGCAACCGGTCGGGATTCAAAGCTTAACCTTACTCGAGTCACTCAAGGAAATTTAGAAAATGAAGATTGGTGTCCCTAATGAAATCCACAAAGATGAACATCGCGTAGCTCTGACGCCGGATACTGCAGGCCGCCTGCAGAAACTCGGCTATGAGTGTGCGATCGAGGCAGGCGCAGGTGCACGTGCCAAATTCACTGACGATGCCTATCGGGATGCCGGGGTCACCATCGTCTCGGATACCAGGCAGCTGTGGGCCGAGTCGGACATCATATTCAAGGTACGCGCGCCGGAACAGAACGAAGAACTGGGCATCCATGAGACCGAATTGCTGCGTGAAGGCGGAACACTGATCAGCTTTATCTGGCCGGCACAGAATGAAGCCCTGATGGAACAACTGAAGGCCCGTAAGGCAACCGTCCTGGCCATGGACTCCGTACCCAGAATTTCCAGGGCCCAAAAACTGGATGCCCTGTCTTCAATGGCCAATATTGCAGGCTACCGAGCAGTGATTGAGGCATCCAATCATTTTGGACGATTTTTTACAGGCCAGATTACAGCGGCAGGCAAGGTGCCACCGGCCAAGGTCATGGTCATTGGTGCAGGGGTGGCGGGCCTCGCTGCCGTCGGTACAGCAAACGGACTTGGCGCCATCGTGCGTGCATTTGATACGCGCCCGGAAGTGAAACAGCAGGTGGAAAGCATGGGTGCGCAATTCCTCGAACTCGAATTTGAAGAGGAAGAAAGCGGCGGTACGGCGGGCGGCTATGCCAAGGTCATGAGCAAGGAGTTCATCGAAGCCGAGATGGCCCTGTTCAGAGAGCAGGCTAAAGAAGTGGACATCATCATCACCACGGCCCTGATTCCAGGCAAACCTGCACCGAAGCTGATACTGGAAGACATGGTCGAGATGATGAAAGAAGGCAGTGTTGTAGTGGACCTGGCGGCCGAGCAAGGCGGGAACTGCGAACTGACCAGCCCGGGTGAGGTCGTGGTCAGACATGGCGTAACACTGATTGGCTACATGGATTTGCCCAGCCGGCTGCCGACCCAGTCCAGCCAGCTGTATGGCTCGAACCTGTGTCACCTCTTGAGTGACATGACCCCGGAAAAGGACGGCAACCTGGTGGTTGACATGGAGGATGATGTGATCCGTGGAACAACGGTCATTCATCAGGGAGAGATTACGTGGCCACCACCCCCCCTCTCGGTATCGGCTGCACCCGCAAAAGCACCGGCTGCCGAACCGGTTGTCGAGCCACCCGCGAAGAAGAAAAGTGGCGTCAAGTTTGCCTTAACCCTGGCAGCAGCAGCGTTCACCCTGTGGGGACTGGGCAATTATGCCCCTGCTGAATTCATGCAGCATTTCACCGTATTCGTGCTGTCCTGCTTCATCGGATACTGGGTGGTCTGGAACGTGACTCCTGCACTGCACACACCACTGATGAGTGTAACCAATGCCATCAGCAGCGTGATCATCATCGGTGCACTGCTTCAGATCGGAAGCAGCAGCGGGCTGATCGTGGTCTTGGCGACCATCTCCGTGCTGATCGCCTCGATTAACATCGGCGGCGGATTTTTTGTCACGCAGCGCATGCTGCAGATGTTCCGTAAAGAAGAGTAAGGGAGAGCCATTCAATGAATCTACAGCTATTAACTGCCTCATACCTCGCGGCTGGCGCTCTCTTTATCCTGAGCCTGAACGGCTTGAGCCACCAGGAGACCGCACGACGCGGAAATCTCTTCGGCATGCTGGGCATGGCGATTGCCGTCGTGGCAACCATTCTTAGCGGACAGGTCGGCGGCTTCGAAAAACTGTTCCCTGCCATGATCATCGGCGGGCTGATCGGCGCATTTATTGCATCGCGCGTCGAGATGACACAAATGCCCGAGCTGGTTGCGATTTTGCACAGTTTCGTTGGACTGGCGGCCGTGCTGGTCGGAGTGTCCAGCTACCTGGACCCCAATGCCCACTTGATCGGGGCTGAAAAAGTCATTCATGAAGTCGAGGTCTTTATCGGTGTCTTTATCGGTGCCATCACCTTTACAGGATCGGTGATCGCCTTCGGAAAACTGAAAGGAATCATCAGCGGCAAGCCCCTGATGCTGCCGGGACGGCACTGGATGAATCTGGTGGCCTTGCTGGCCTGTGTGTATTTTGGTTATGTATTCCTGGGTTCGGAATCACACACGGCGGGGCTCGTTCCCCTGCTGGTGATGACGGTCATCGCATTTGTCATCGGCGTACACCTGATCATGGCGATTGGCGGTGCCGATATGCCGGTAGTCGTCTCCATGCTGAACAGTTATTCCGGGTGGGCAGCGGCTGCCACCGGCTTCATGCTGGGTAACACGGCCTTGATCATTGTCGGATCCCTGGTCGGCTCCAGCGGTGCAATCCTGAGCTACATCATGTGCCGCGCGATGAACCGAAAGTTCCTTGCCGTCATCCTGGGGGGCTTTGGCACTTCTTCTGGAACCGCCGTTGAAACCGAAGAAGGAGAAGTCACCTCAACCAGTGCCGAGGAAGTGGCATTGGTTCTCAAGGATGCCAGCAGAGTGATCTTCGTACCCGGTTATGGAATGGCCGTGGCGCAGGCCCAGCAAATCGTCAGTGAGATTACCAAGAAACTGCGTTCGAAAGGCGTTGAAGTTCGCTTTGGCATCCATCCGGTTGCAGGGCGTCTGCCAGGCCACATGAATGTGCTCCTTGCAGAGGCCAAGGTTCCCTACGACATCGTGCTGGAGATGGATGAACTCAATGAAGACTTCCCTGACACGGATGTATCCCTGGTGATTGGTGCAAATGACATCGTGAATCCCAGCGCACAAACCGACCCGAACAGCCCGATTGCAGGAATGCCGGTGCTGGAAGTATGGAAAGCAAAAACCTGTGTGGTCCTCAAGCGCAGCATGGCCTCCGGATATGCTGGAGTCGACAACCCGCTGTTCTTCCATGACTCAACAGAAATGCTGTTCGGTGATGCCAAGGATAGTATGTCCGCTGTACTGGCGCACCTGGATTAATACGTGCCATTGTGTATTCCGGGGCAACCCGGATGCATTGGGTGGCATTGAAGGCGGATGACCCTTACAGCGGGGTAGTCAAACATGCTGTTTGACCTCGCCCGGCCAACAGCGAGGGAATCAGGTGCCTCTCGATGGACGGGCTGCCTTCGCAAGGGAGCGGAGAATCGAATCGATCCCTCATCAAACCTTAGCCAAGGGTTCACATAATCTTAACCCTGCTCCCCTAACCTGATTCTCGTACTCATTATGTGCGAGAAGTAATGGCAATCACCTACAAACTTGAAGATCAGCGGGTTACCTTTAACTGGGACAGGCAGGCGAACCTATGGACCGTAAAAAGTGATGACATTGAAGATCTGAACCTTGAAGCCAAAAGCTTCAACTCGATTCTGAAAATGCTGAAAAACAAGCATCCGGAGTTCAGTACCTCCATACGCGTCTTTTTTCCGGACTCGGCCAACGCGTGACATGACCCGATAATGGTCGGAGTGAGAGGATTTGAACCTCCGACCCCTGCCTCCCGAAGACAGTGCTCTACCAAGCTGAGCTACACTCCGCTATCCGTACATATCGTGCCCGACTCCTGCAAGTTCTTCCTATCCTGTTAGCACACTCCTCATCCCCTGTGATTGCCGGTGCCAGATTGACATTCCCTAGGATGTGCGGGAAATAGCAAATCTGGTCAAGTCGGTCAATGCCGACCGGTACTTATTGTCTGGCAGCTTTTCAATATGTTGGCACGCAATCAGGGCCTGCTCCTTGGCTGCATTCAAGGTATGCTCGATCGCACCGGTCTCCTCAATCGCTTTCATGACTTCCTGCATGTGCTGCTTGCCCCCTTGAATGATAGCCTCCCGGATCAACTCTGCAGTGGTGGCATCACTGTTTCTCAGCGCATGGATAAGCGGTAAGGTAGGCCTGCCCTCGGTCAGATCATCTCCCAGATTTTTCCCCATCTCCTCAGGCGAGGACTGGTAATCAAGTGCATCGTCCTTGAGTTGAAATGCAGTGCCAATATGTACCCCGTAATTTGCACAGGCCTCTTCAATCTCTGGCGGTTGCCCTGCCAGAACGGCCCCAAGCTGGCAGGCGGCTTCAAACAGTTTTGCGGTTTTGGACTGTATCACAATCATGTAATGGTCTTCCGATGAGTCCGGGTCATTGGAATTGAGAAGCTGCATGACTTCGCCCTCGGCTATCGTGTTGGATGCCCGCGCCAGAATCTCCATGACACGCATCTCACCGACCTCCACCATCATCTCGAATGAACGAGAGAACAGGAAATCTCCTACCAGGATACTCGATTCATTACCCCAGATAAGATTGGCCGTTTCGTGACCACGGCGCATGCTGGAGCTGTCCACCACGTCATCGTGTAGCAAGGTTGCGGTATGGATAAATTCAGTGATGGCTGCGACCAGGTGATGCTTGTCGCCTGTATAGCTGCAGGCCCGTGCACTCAACAAGGCAAGCAACGGACGGATTCGCTTGCCGCCACTCTCAAGAATATAGTTGATGATCTGGCAAATCAGAGTGATGTCGGAATGCAGGTATCGTCGAATCACGGCATTCACACCCTCCATGTCGTCCGCTACCAGACTCTGTACCCGCTTGAAATCCATGCGGCATTTTACCTGTTCTCGCTTAGCACGGTGCGGGTTTTAGGATAAAACCCGCCCCACAACGCTGTTTTGATTGACCCTTGCCAGTCCGCTCGCTAGAATTGCGCCTCTTTTCAACCCACTTCCGGAGAATTCCAGGTGTATGCCGTGATTGCCACTGGTGGCAAACAGTATCTTGTTCATAAAGGTGACCAGATCAAGGTGGAAACACTGGACCTGGATCCCGGCAAGAAAGTCGAGTTTGATCAGGTACTTTTACTGGCGGATGGAGATGATGTTTCCATTGGCACGCCGTATGTCGATGGTGGTAAAGTTACCGCTGAGGTCCAGCTCAATGCCAGGGCCAAGAAAATCGATATCATCAAGTTCAAACGCAGAAAGCAATACATGAGACGAATGGGCCACAGGCAACACTACACGCAACTTAAAATTACGGATATTTCGAAATAGGGGTCGACGATGGCACACAAGAAAGCAGGCGGCAGCACCCGCAACGGACGCGATTCCCAGTCCAAGCGTCTCGGAATCAAGTGTTACGGCGGACAACAGGTGCCTGCCGGGAGCATTATCGTGCGCCAGCGGGGTACCCGTTTCCACGCAGGTGACAATGTAGGACGAGGCAAAGACGACACCCTGTATGCAAAACAGAATGGCCAGGTCGTGTTTGAAACCAAGGGGCCCAAAAACAGAAAGTTTGTACGCATTGATGCCATACACTGATCTGTCCAGATTGCCGGTTTGAACGTAAAGCCCCGCATTGACGGGGCTTTTTTGACTCTGGGCACGACACATCATGAAGTTTGTTGACGAAACGACAATACATGTACAGGCCGGCCATGGGGGAAATGGCTGTCTCAGTTTCCGGCGAGAACGCTCGATACCGCTGGGAGGACCCGATGGCGGCGATGGTGGAGATGGGGGCCATGTCTACCTGGTCGCCGATGAAAGCCTGAATACCCTTGTTGATTTTCGCCATGTTCGCTCTTTCAAGGCCGAGCGCGGGCAAGACGGCATGGGTAAGAATCGCACCGGTAAGTCAGGCGAGGACAAGATCATCCGCGTGCCCACGGGAACCCTGGTGCGAGATGCTCAAACCAATGAGATCATCGGTGATCTGACAAAGCATGGTGAACGTCTTCTGGTTGCCCGTGGAGGAACTCACGGACTCGGAAATACCCGCTTCAAAAGTTCGACACGACGGGCGCCACGCGAAACCACACCGGGCAAGGCCGGCGAGGAACGTAATCTGTACATGGAACTCAAACTGCTTGCAGATGTGGGTCTGCTGGGACTCCCCAATGCCGGCAAGTCCTCCTTGCTCCGTGCCCTGTCCTCTGCCTCGCCCAAAATTGCCGACTACCCGTTTACGACGCTTTATCCCAACCTGGGTGTTGTGTCCGTTGCACCTCAGAAAAGCTTCGTCGTTGCAGACATCCCTGGACTGATCGAGGGCGCGGCTGAAGGTGTCGGACTGGGTGCACAGTTCTTGCGACATCTTTCGCGTACCGGTCTGTTACTGCATATTCTTGAGTTGTATCCGGCGGATACCGGAGGCGATCCCTGCCAGGATTATTTCTCTGTAACCAATGAATTAAAGCAGTACGATGCCGAGCTGGCTGCCAAGGACCGGTGGCTGGTATTCAACAAGGTTGACCTGTTCAGTACGGAGGATTACGAGCAGGTGATCGAGAATTGCATATCAAGATTGAAGTGGCAGGGACCCGTGTTTGCCATATCTGCACTGAGCAAGGCGGGAACGCGAGAGTTGAGTAAAAGCATTTATACTTATCTACATGAACAGCAAGCGCAAGCAAGCCACCTCAGGTAACCGCTGGGTAGTCAAGGTCGGGAGTTCCCTGGTGACCCAAGACGGTCATGGCCTGAATCAAACTGCCATCTCGGGGCTGGCATCACAAATTGCCTCTTTGGTGAATGCTGGCAAGGAAGTCATTCTGACCTCTTCTGGTGCCATTGCAGAGGGCATGAATCGGCTTTCCTGGCAAAAACGCCCGCGTGCAATCTATGAATTGCAGGCAGCCGCCGCGGTGGGCCAGATGGGACTGATACAGGCCTATGAGTCCTGTTTGCAGCAACACAACCTGCACAGTGCCCAGGTGCTGCTCACGCATGCCGACCTGCAGGACCGAAAGCGTTATCTGAATGCGCGCACCACCTTGCGCAAGCTGCTGGAGATGAAAACCGTTCCGGTGGTCAACGAAAATGACACCGTCGCCACCGACGAAATCAAGTTCGGGGATAACGATACGCTGGCAGCCCTTGTAAGCAACCTTGTCGAAGCCAGCCTGCTGGTGATCCTGACCGATCAGGAAGGCATTTATGAAAAGCCTCCCGGCGATCAGGCAAGCGCTCCCATGGTCAATGAAATATCAGCCAACGATCCGCTGCTGGATCAGGCAGCAGGTCCCAGCGCCAGCGAGACCGGTCGAGGCGGCATGCTCACCAAGGTTTCTGCCGCGCGGATTGCAGCCCGTGCAGGGGCCTCGACAATCATCGCCTCGGGAAACACACCGGATGTACTGGCCAGGATCGCAGACAATGATCCATGCGGCTCATTGCTGCTGCCGGATGCCGAACCCCTGGTCGCCCGCAAGCAGTGGATCGCCAATCAGCTGTACACCCATGGAGAACTGTTCCTGGATGATGGGGCAAGCGTGGTTATTCGCAAGTCCGGAAAAAGCTTGCTTGCGATCGGAGTGGAAGAGGTCAAGGGAGATTTCGAACGTGGAGAAGTGGTCAGCTGCCTCAATCGTGAAGGACAGGAAATTGCACGAGGTCTGGCAAACTATTCCTCAGAGGAGGCGCGCAAACTCAAGGGGAGGCTCAGTACAGAGATCGAAGCCATCCTGGGCTACGTGGATGCACCGGAACTGATACACCGGGACAATCTGGTGATACTTTAAATTGAGGAACGGTATGCAGCCGACAGTGCCTGACTACATGGCCTTGATGCGTGCGTTCAAACGACTTTTATGGCGCGCAGCCTTGTTGGCATGGATCAGTTTTTTCCCGACAGCCGAGTCGATGCAGGGCTGGGCCAGCTTGAATGTCGCTTCAGCGGATGCCTTATCCCCGGCGTGAATCGATTTGACCACGGCCTTGATTCTGGTGCGCAATTCTGTACGTTGACTTACATTGTGCTGGCGGTGCTTGACCGCTTGGCGCACACGCTTTCTTGCTGAGGAGGTATTGGCCAATGTCTAATCGCTTTCGTTATCGGATTCTGCGTTCGGGCTGCGAACTATGGTAGTAAGATAAATAAATGTCAACCCCTCATCCCTAACCCTGCATTCCAAAATACAAAATGGCTGAGCACCGAGGCTTGTTCAAATCTACGGCCGTAACCGGCGGCATTACTGCCATCTCGAGAGTCTTCGGATATCTCAGGGATGCTGTGATCTTCATATTCCTGGGAGCCACAGGCAGTACCGATGCCTTTTTTGTGGCCTTCCGTATCCCGAATTTCCTGCGGCGTCTTTTTGCCGAGGGTGCATTTTCCCAGGCATTCGTCCCGGTCTTGTCCGAGTACAAGGAACAGCGCTCACAAACCGAACTGCAGGCGCTCATCAACCATGTGACCGGAACACTGAGCATAATACTGCTCCTGATCAGCATCCTGGGAGTCGTGCTGGCACCTGTTCTGATCTACATTTTTGCACCAGGCTTTATCGGCGACAGCACGCGTTTTGATCTTGCTACACAGATGCTGCGCATTACGTTCCCTTACATATTGTTCATCTCGCTGACGGCATTGTCAGCCAGTATCCTGAATACCTACAACCGTTTCGCGGTTCCTGCGTTCACACCTGTATTCCTGAACCTTTCATTGATTGCAGCCACCCTGTGGCTGGCACCTGAAATGGAACAACCGGTGGTGGCGCTGGCGTGGGGCGTTTTCATTGCAGGCGTCGTGCAGCTGGCTTTCCAGATCCCGTTCTTGTCGGCACTGGGCGTGCTGCCAAAGGTTTCACTGCATGGCGCCAAGGAAGGCGTGTCCAAGATCATACGCCTGATGTTGCCCGCCATTTTCGGCTCTTCCGTGGTACAGATCAATTTGCTGATCAACACACTGATTGCCTCGTTCCTGGCAGTCGGCAGCATCAGCTGGCTGTACATTTCAGACCGTTTTGTGGAGCTCCCGCTGGCAATTTTTGGCGTCGCCATGGGCACCATCATCCTGCCCCGTCTGTCCAGGCAATACGTGAACCGTTCCACCCAGGAGTTCAACAGGACGCTCGACTGGGCATTGCGCCTTTCCGTGTTTATCTCCATCCCCGCCATGGTCGGCCTGATCATGCTGGCCAGCCCGATCCTGACATCCCTGATCCAGTACCGGGAGTTTACAGCCGCAGACACCCTGATGGCATCCGCCAGTCTAAAAGCCTATGCGCTCGGGCTACCGGCGTTTATCCTCATCAAGGTGCTCGCACCCGGATTTTATTCACGCCAGGACACCAAGACTCCGGTGAAAATCGGGGTGATCGCCATGTTGTGTAATATCGTTTTAAATCTTGCCTTCGTGTGGATTTGGCTGCGATGGGACCTTGCAGCTCCACATGCCGCCTTGGCCCTGGCCACTTCTCTGGCGGCCTACCTCAATGCTGCACTACTGTTCTACAAGTTGAGAGGATCAGCAGCCCTGCAGCTGCCCGACGGCTGGCTAAAGTATCTGACCCAGGTCATGACCGCGACAGTCGTCATGGGGATTGCACTGCTGTGGATATTACCGGACAGCCTGCAGTGGCTGGACTGGCATGGGGCAGAACGCATTATTGCCTTGCTGGGCTTTATGCTATCGGGGCTAGTGCTGTATATTGGCGCGCTGGCCTTGCTCGGGGTGCGCAAAAATATTTTCGTACTGCAACAGTAAGCGTCGACATGTGTTCACGAACGGGCGCCTGGTATTGAATTTATGCAGCTAACAAGATACCCCGGTACTGGAGGAGGCCACACTGAACCCAGCGTGGCCACTATAGGCAACTTTGATGGCGTGCATCGAGGCCACCGGATCGTTTTGGATAAAGTACTCTCAAAAAGCCGGGCACTTGGAATTCCGTCCATGGTGATTACGTTTGAGCCATCGGCCAAGGAGTTTTTCCTGGGCAGCCATGCACCTGCGAGACTCACCAATTTCAGGGAAAAGTTTGAACTGATCAAAGACCTTGGAATTGATCATTTCGTATGCCTTTCGTTCAATCGTGCGCTTGCCAGCATGCCACCTGAAACTTTTGTCACGGACATCCTGGATGCAGGCCTGAAAATCAAACACCTGGCGGTAGGGGATAATTTTTGTTTTGGAAAGGACCGCAAGGGGGATTACGGATTACTCAAGCACATGGGAAACGATCTCGGCTTCAGCGTTGAAGATACTGAAAGCTTCATCGTCAATGAAGACCGTGTCAGCAGCTCCTCCATCCGGGACTATCTTGCCAATGGCCAACTGGATATCGCGGAGCAGTTGCTTGGGCGCGCGTACAGCATGTCCGGGCGCGTCATCCACGGGGATCGGCGAGGTCAGAGTATCGGTTTTCCAACGGCCAACATCCCGATCAAACGCAGGTTCTCTCCGATCAGCGGCGTATTTGCAACCAAGGTAAAGATCGAGAATGGACCTGAGGCATTCGGGGTGGCAAACGTGGGATACCGCCCCACGGTAGCCGGCACACGAACCCAGATCGAAGTCCATCTGTTCAACTTCTCGCAAGTACTCTACGGAAAACATCTCACGGTATTATTCAGCAAGAAGATCAGGGCTGAGCGAAAATTTGATTCGCTTGAAGAACTCAAGAACCAGATCCACCTGGATGCCGAAACTGCAAAAGAACACTTCAAGGCCGCAGCCTGAATCCCGCTGATGAGTAACTACAAAGATACCCTGAACCTGCCCAAGACCGCGTTTCCCATGAGGGGAAACCTGGCCCAGCGAGAACCCAAGATGCTGAAGGAATGGGAACACAGGGACGTTTATCAGCAGATCCGAAAAGCGCGCCGGGGAGCTGAAAAATTCATTTTGCACGACGGCCCGCCTTATGCCAACGGCAACATTCACATCGGCCATGCAGTCAACAAGATCCTGAAAGATATCATTGTAAAAAGTAAAACCCTGGCGGGCTACGACGCACCCTACGTGCCGGGCTGGGACTGCCATGGCCTGCCCATTGAACACCAGGTCCAGAAAAAGATTGGCAAGGCCGGAACGCGAAAGACCCCGAGCGAATTCCGTGCAGCCTGCCGTGAGTTTGCAAGTAAGCAGATCACCCAACAGCGTGAGGATTTCAAACGGCTTGGAATTTTCGGTGAGTGGAGCAAGCCCTACCGAACCATGGACTTCGAATTTGAGGCCGACATCGTACGATCCCTTGGCAAGCTGTATGCAAAAGGTCATATCGTCCGGGGCTTCAAGCCGGTCTACTGGAACGTGGTGGACGCTTCGGCACTGGCCGAAACCGAGGTGGAGTACCAAGAGAAAACCTC
>JAPOQE010000097.1 GCA_026710875.1 Gammaproteobacteria bacterium
GATTGCGCTGTTCTGGGAAGACGGCCCCTGGGGCATCACCCCGCCCGGGCATTTCATCTACATCGCCATGCAGCTGTTGCAGGACCGCGGGCTCAGCTTCATGGAGCTGGCGCATGCCTTTGCCCTGATCGGAATGACGCAATGCGATGCTTCCATCAGTGCCTGGGACAACAAGTTCCACTATGACATCGTACGCCCGGAAAGCGCCATACGTGTACGCGCACCGGCATTTCAAAACCCCGACCCGCGGGTGGCGGTCGAGCCCGGCTGGCTCAGCTATATTCCAACCCCGGAATTCCCGGCCTACACGTCCGGGCATTCCACCTTCGGCGCCGCCGCTGCCGAGATGATTGGCCTGATTTACGGGCGTGACGACGTGGCGTTTTCCGGGCGCTCCCCGGACGAGGTGCTCTGGCCCCAGCTCAAGGGCGTGACCCGGCACTGGCGCGGGCTGCGCCACATGGCCGAGGAGAACGGCATCAGCCGCCTGTACGGAGGTGTTCACTGGTCAGTGGACAACACGACGGCCCTTGAGGCCGGTCAGGAGCTTGCGCACCACGCGTACCACTCCATGTTTTTGAAAAAGGCCTGAGCCCGTGACCGCGCACAAGACTGTACTGCTTCTATGCAGCCTGCTGCTGGTTGCCGTGAGCCCGCTCAGCGCCCAGCAGGTCTCACTCAATTACGAGCGCCTGTCATCACTGGAGGATCACATCGCAGCCGAGTTCGGCGATGTCACCTACATCATGAACGGCCTGGTGGATACTCCCCTGGTGCTGGATCTGGACGGCAATGCGGACCGCATGGAGGCGATTGGCAATTTCCAGTTCGAGGCCAGCACGCAACTGCCCAACCGCTGGCTGGCCGCACTGACCTACTTCGGCCAGTATGCCTCGGACCAATCGCTGGTGGCCGACATGGAGGACGACTACCAGGACAATGTCGCGCTCTCCGTGGGCAGTTACTGGGGCACGGTGCTGGTCGGAGAAGTTTCCGGCGTGATCCGTGAGCAAACGCGCCGCCTGCGCGGTGCGGGCAATGCCTCGCTCGCCTTTGACGAGGCCCTCGGCAGACTTCAGGAGGATGGCGGCGGCTATCTCGTACGTTTCGGGCCCTGGGTATTCGCCGGCCTGGCCGACGACGATGAGAATTTCGACCTGGGGGCCACGTACCAGCGCCCCACCGGCACCCGGGATTACCGGCTGACGGCCCGCTATACCGACAGCACCTTCACGGCCGCGGGTGATGCGCGCAGTTTCGACTCCACTGCACTCAGCGGCGTTGGAGAAATCATCTTTGGCAGCACGCGCTGGGATCTCGGTGCCGGTTACGAGCACCTCTCGAGCGAGGGGCTCAAACTGGAACGCTGGTATGTTTCGGCAGGCGGGCGGATCAAGACCGGTGTTGTGTCCCTTTCCCTTGAGGGACATTACGGGCAGACCGAGGGTGAGGACGAAGTGTCTGGCGCCTTCGGCGTCCAGTACGACATCGCGCGCGGACTGTCGCTGAATCTCGGGCTCAATTATGCGGATGCCACGGCCCGCTGGGACACCACGCGCCTCACAGACAGTCGCGAAAAGAAAGCGCTGCTTTCTGCACGCTACAGTTTCTAGGACCTCGCTGCACACATCCTCTTTGTGCACCCTTTTGCGCGCCGGCGCCCGTTCAAATCCGGGTCCGCCGGCGCAGCGGCAAATCCCCTGGCAAGGCCGCAAATAACGCCGCCCGCGCGGTTGAGATTTTACTGATCAAACCGTATACTGCGCGCCTCTTGAAATAGATGCTGCAGGCCCATTGACGGTGAGCGTGGGGGCTGTCGCACGAGGTGGCGCGAAATCGGCTGCAGGCCGGCCCCGGACACGAGTAGGACAGTGGCTCGAAAACTGAACGTACCAGTGCAGGGGAACCGTATACTCATCGCGCAGTGGACGATCGCGCTGAGCGCCGCGGGCATCCTGCTGGCAGTCAGGCAAGAGCTTGCCCTGTCGGCGTTGCTGGGCGGCCTGATCTGCGTACTGCCCAACATGTACTTTGCCAGGCAGCTGTTTACGAGAAAACACGGCGTGCAGATGCCGGGCCTGGTGTGGTCCGCCTTCGGGGCGGAATTCGTCAAGATGGCGCTGGCGATACTGTTGTTTGCAATTGTTTTTATACACTATGAGGGCGTTCATCCCCTGGCATTGTTAATCACGTACTTCGTGGCGCACGCCTGCAAGTGGGCGGTGCCACTGCTCATGCCGGAACCGGTCACCCGGCACACTTCGTAATCATGGCTAGCACACTCACTCCATCGCAGTACATCCAGCATCACCTGACGAACTGGACCTATGGACGGCACCCGGACGGCCAGTGGGGCTTCGCCCACAATGCCCAGGAGGTTGCGGACATGGGCTTCTGGTCGATCCATGGGGACAGCTGGCTGTGGTCGTTTTCCCTCGGTGCTGCGTTCCTGTTCGTGTTTCACCGGGCTGCCCGCACCATGACGGCGGACACCCCCGGCAGCCTGCAGAACTTCGTCGAGTGGGTGGTGGACTTCATCAACGACAACGTGCGCGGCTCGTTCAGTGCCAAGAACGACGTGGTGGCGCCGCTGGCGCTGACGGTTTTCGTCTGGGTGCTGCTGATGAACCTGATGGATCTGGTGCCGGTGGACTGGATTCCCTGGCTGGCCGGACAGTTCGGCCAGACGGTGCTGGGCATGGACCCGCACCACGTGTATTTCAAGGTGGTGCCAACGACCGATCTGAACGTGACGGCTGGCCTGGCGCTCGCCGTGTTCGTGCTGATGCTCTACTACAGTGTCAAGATCAAGGGGGTCGGTGGCTTCCTGGCCGAGCTTTCATTCCAGCCGTTTGGCAAATGGGGCTTGCCGGCCAACCTGCTGCTGGAAGGGATTTCGCTGATATCGAAGCCCGTGTCGCTGGCCCTGCGACTGTTCGGCAACCTGTACGCGGGGGAAATGATCTTCATCCTGATTGCGCTGCTCTACAGTGGCGGAATCGTCTGGGGCACCTTGGGCGGGTTCCTGCAACTGGGCTGGGCGATCTTCCATATTCTGATCATCCTGCTGCAGGCCTTTATATTCATGGTGCTGACGATCGTCTATCTCGACATGGCGCACCAAAAGCACTAGACAGACGTTTTTGCAAACTCATTTCATGCAACTGGTAACAGGAGAATTACGATGGAACTATCACAAGCCGTACTGTACATAGCGGGCGCACTCATGCTGGGCATAGGTGCGGCCGGTGCCGCCGTGGGTATCGGCGTACTGGGGGGCCGTTTTCTTGAAGGCGCCGCCCGACAGCCCGAGTTGATCCCCATGCTGAGGACACAGTTTTTCATCGTCATGGGCCTGGTGGATGCACTTCCTGTCATCGCCATTGCCATCGGGCTGTATGTACTGTTTGCCGTCTAGGCGAGCGGCCACGAGTTTTCCCGTCAATCACCCAGTAGAGTCCGAACAATGAACATAGGTCTAACACTAGTCGGTCAAACCATCGCCTTCATCGTCTTTGTGATGTTCTGCATGAAGTACGTGTGGCCACCCATCATGGTGGCGCTCGATGAACGCAAAAAGAGAATTGCAGACGGGCTGGCCGAGGCGGAACGCGGTTTCAAACAGCAGGCGCTGGCCGAACGTGACGCCGAACACAAGATTGCACAAGCCAAACAGCAAGCCAACGACATCCTGAGCCAGGCACAAAAACGCGCCAATGAAATCGTCGAGATTGCCAAGACGGATGCCGTGGAAGAGGGCGATCGCATCAAGGAAGCGGCCCATGCCGAGGTGGAAAAGGAAGTGCACCGCGCCACCGAGGAACTCAGGACCCGGGTGTCGGTGATCGCGGTCGCAGGCGCCGAACGCATCCTGAAAAAAGAAATTGATGCCGGCACGCACCGCGACATCCTGGAGGAGCTGGCGACCCAGATCTAGGTTCCCCGACTCCACCCCCACACACCGATGTCAGATCTCACTACCGCAGCAAGACCCTATGGGCGCGCCGCCTTTGAAGTTGCCTGCGCCCACCAGGAACAGGAGCGCTGGACCGACATGCTGGCCTTCATGGTCGCCGTTGCCGGCGATCCCGTCATGCGTGCCCTGCTCGACAGCCCGGCGCTGTCCAAACAGCAGGCCGCCGAGCTCTTCATTTCGGTATGCAAGGAGCAGGTCGACGAACGCGGGGAGAACTTCATCCGCCTGCTGGCCGAGAATGACCGCATCCGGCTGCTGCCTGAAATCGAGGCGCTGTACCGCCGTTACCGGGATGAGGCCGAGCGCACTGTCAATGCCGAGGTGGTATCGGCCAGTGACGTCGACGATGCCCAGCTGGCACACATTCGCGAAGCCCTGAAACTGCGCCTTGGAAAAGAAGTGCACCTGGTCTCACGGATCGATCCGGCGCTGATCGGCGGGGCCGTTATACACGCAGGAGACCTGGTCATTGACGGGTCCGTGCGCGGGCGTCTGGACAAGCTTTCAACGGCCCTGGCTCACTAAGCACGCAGCCCGGACCAACACGAGGATTCGAACATGCAACTGAACCCCACTGAAATCAGCGAACTGATCCAAAAACGCATCGAGAATTTCGAGGCGGTCGCGCAGGCACGTACGGAAGGTACGGTCGTCGGTGTCACCGACGGCATTGTCCGAATCCACGGCCTGGCCGATGTGATGGCAGGGGAAATGCTGGAGTTTCCGAAAAATACCTTCGGCATGGCCCTGAACCTGGAGCGTGACTCGGTGGGTGCGGTGGTGCTGGGCGAATACAAGCACATTACCGAGGGAGACAAGGTCGCCTGCACCGGAAGAATCCTGGAGGTACCGGTCGGCACCGAGTTGCTGGGCCGGGTGGTGGATTCTCTGGGCAACGGAATCGACGGCAAGGGCCCGCTGGACTGCGCACACTCATCGGCGATCGAGAAGATTGCCCCCGGCGTTATCGAGCGCCAGTCGGTGAGCGAGCCGGTGCAGACCGGGTTGAAATCCATCGACTCCATGGTGCCCATCGGCCGCGGACAGCGGGAGCTGATTATCGGAGACCGTCAGACCGGCAAGACCGCGCTTGCGATTGACACCATCATCAACCAGAAGGGCACCGGCATCAAATGCATCTACGTGGCCATCGGGCAGAAGAACTCCTCGATTGCGAACGTGGTGCGCAAACTCGAAGAGCACGATGCAATGGAGCATACGATCGTGGTCGCAGCCAGCGCCTCGGAGTCGGCCGCCATGCAGTACATTGCACCGTACTCGGGCTGTGCCATGGGCGAATATTTTCGTGATCGCGGTGAGGATGCCCTGATCATTTATGATGACCTGACCAAGCAGGCCTGGGCCTATCGCCAGGTGTCCCTGCTGTTGCGTCGCCCACCCGGGCGCGAGGCCTATCCGGGCGATGTGTTCTACCTGCATTCGCGCCTGCTCGAGCGTGCATCACGGGTCAATGCCACGTACGTGGAACAATTTACCGACGGTGAGGTGAGCGGCCAGACCGGCTCGCTGACGGCGCTGCCAATTATCGAAACCCAGGCCGGTGACGTGTCGGCGGTCGGGCCGACCAACGTCATCTCGATTACCGACGGCCAGATCTTTCTGGAAAGCGACCTGTTCAACTCGGGATTTCGACCGGCCATCAATGCCGGCCTGTCTGTCTCGCGAGTCGGCGGTGCGGCACAGACGACCATCATCAAGAAGCTCGGCGGCGGCGTGCGCCTGGCGCTGGCCCAGTACCGTGAGCTGGCGGCATTTTCGCAATTCGCATCGGATCTCGACGAGCAGACCCGCAAACAGCTGGAGCGCGGCGAGCGCGTCATGGAGTTGATGAAGCAACCCCAGTACACGCCACTGACGGTGGCAGAGATGGCGGTGTCGCTATTTGCGGTGGACCGCGGCTATATCGATGACATCGAGGTCGGCAAGGTGGTGGCCTTCGAGAAGGCCATGCATGATTTCATGCGCTCCCAGCATGCGAAGCTGCTCGAGCAGATCAACAGTACCGGTGCCTTTGATGAGGACACCGAGGCGGGGCTGCACAGTGCTGTCGAGAACTTCAAGACCAAGGGAAGCTGGTAGGGGACGTTACGGTTATGGCGGGCGAAAAAGAAATACGCACGCAGATTGCGAGCATCAAGAATACTCAAAAGATCACCAAGGCGATGGAAATGGTGGCGGCCAGCAAGATGCGCAAGGCCCAGGACCGCATGCGCGCGACGCGCCCCTACTCGCAGAAAATGCTCAACGTGATCGGCCACCTGGCCAACGCCAACGTCGAATACCATCACCCTTTTCTCATCGAGCACGCCGAGGTCAAGCGGGTCGGGTTCATCATTGTCTCTACCGACCGAGGGCTGTGCGGTGGGCTCAATATCAATACCTTCAAGGCGGCGCTGAAGGCCATGCAGGACTGGCAGCAGCAGGGCGCGGAGATCGACCTGTGCCTGATCGGGGCCAAGGGTACGGCCTTCTTCAAACGCTTTTCAGGCAACATCATCTCCCAGGTCAGCCACCTTGGAGATACGGTGCACATCGGCGAGTTGATCGGCACCATCAAGGCCATGCTGGATGCGTACACGGAGGGTACGATCGATCGCCTGTTCCTGGTCGAGAACGAGTTCGTCAATACCATGACGCAGCGCCCGAAGGTCAGCACGTTATTGCCGCTGGTGCCGGAGGATAACGAGGAACTCAAGCATTACTGGGACTACATTTACGAACCGGACGCCAAGGGCGTGCTGGACGAGCTGCTGCGCCGCTACGTGGAGTCGATCGTCTACCAGAGCGTGGTGGAGAACGTGGCCTGCGAGATGGCCGCACGGATGATTGCCATGAAAAGTGCATCGGACAATGCCGGGGAACTCATTTCCGACTTGCAGCTGGCGTACAACAAGGCGCGCCAGGCGGCCATCACCCAGGAAATATCAGAAATCGGCGGTGGCGCGGCGGCAGTGTGATCGCGCCAACCAACCAATACAAGCACAAGAGGACATACCATGAGTACGGGTCAAATAGTTGAAATCATCGGCGCGGTGGTGGACGTGGAGTTTGCGCGAGAGGAAGTGCCGAAGGTGTACGATGCCCTGATCGTCGACAAGCACGACCTCACCCTTGAGGTGCAGCAACAGCTCGGCGGCGGGATTGCCCGCACGATTGCCATGGGCGCATCGGATGGACTGCAGCGCGGGCTGTCCGTGACCAACACGAAGGCTCCGATCTCCGTGCCGGTCGGTCCCAAGACCCTGGGCCGCGTCATGAACGTGCTCGGCAACCCGGTGGACAATGCCGGGGACATCGGCGCCGAATCCAGTATGCCGATTCACCGTGCGCCGCCGAAGTTCGAGGAGCAGGCTGGGGGCAATGAACTGCTTGAGACGGGCATCAAGGTCATCGACCTGCTGTGTCCGTTTGCCAAGGGCGGCAAGATTGGCCTGTTTGGTGGTGCCGGCTGCGGCAAGACCGTCGCCATGATGGAGCTGATCAACAACATTGCCAAAAAACATTCCGGGCTTTCTGTGTTTGCCGGGGTGGGTGAGCGCACCCGTGAAGGCAATGACTTTTATTATGAAATGAAGGAAGCCGGCGTGCTGGACAAGGTAGCCATGGTCTACGGACAGATGAACGAGCCGCCGGGCAACCGCCTGCGCGTGGGCCTGACCGGCTTGACGATGGCGGAGCATTTCCGCGACGAGGGCCGCGATGTACTGATGTTCATCGACAATATCTACCGCTACACCCTGGCCGGTACCGAGGTCTCCGCCTTGCTGGGACGCATGCCGTGGGCCGTTGGCTATCAGCCAACCCTGGCCGAGGAGATTGGCGCCTTGCAGGAGCGCATCACATCGACCAGCGATGGATCCATCACCTCGATCCAGGCGGTGTATGTGCCTGCCGATGACCTGACGGATCCGTCACCGGCCACCACGTTCGCGCACCTGGATGCGACGGTCGTGCTGTCGCGCCAGGTCGCAGAGCTGGGCATTTATCCTGCAGTGGATCCGCTGGATTCCACCAGCCGCCAGCTCGACCCGCTGGTCATCGGGCAGGAGCACTACGATACGGCCCGTGCGGTGCAGAACACGCTGCAGCGCTACAAGGAACTCAAGGACATCATTGCCATCCTCGGCATGGATGAATTGTCCGAGGAAGACAAGCAGGTGGTGGCCCGTGCACGCAAGGTCCAGCGCTTCCTGTCACAACCGTTCTCGGTGGCCGAAGTGTTCACAGGCTCGCCAGGGAAGATCGTATCCCTGCCGGATACGATTGCGAGTTTCAAGGCGATTGTCGAAGGTGAGTATGACGAGCTGCCGGAGCAGGCGTTTTACATGCAGGGCGGCATCGAGGATGTCATGCAAAAGGCCGAGGAACTGTAAGCCGGTATGGCGATGACCCTGCACCTGGATGTGGTGAGTGCCGAAAGGGAACTCTTTTCGGGCACGGTATCGGCGGTGTTTGCCCCGGCGCGCATGGGTGACGTCGGGATATATCCGCGCCACACCCCGCTGGTGACGACCTTGCGTCCCGGCGAACTGAAGATTGAGGCAGAAGGCAAGGAAGACCAGTACCTGTATGTCTCCGGAGGAATTCTCGAAGTCCAGCCGCATGTAGTCACGGTCCTTTCGGATACCGCGATTCGTGCAGAAGACCTGGATGAGGCCAAGGCCCTGGAGGCCAAACAGCGTGCCGAAGATGCGCTGCGCGATCAAAAAGGCGACCTGGATGCCGCCAAGGCCCAGGCGGAGCTGGTACGAGCCGCCGAGCAGCTGCGCATGATCGAGCGCATGCGCAAGATGCGAAAATAAAACATCCCCGCAAGGGCCGGCGGGCCCTTGTACAATCTGCACTGTACCGAGCCTGCAATTTGATTATTGGCTGCGGGTCTGCAATGGTGCAGGCCAAGAGTATCTGTATTCATCAGGTCAGGCAGGTTTTCACGATCGGGAAGGGCGCATGAAACTGGAAATCGTTATTCTTGCTGCCGGACAAGGCAGACGCATGCACAGCGATTTGCCCAAAGTCCTGCACACGCTTGCCGGCAAGCCCATGCTTGCGCACGTGATCGAGTGCGCCCGTGCACTTTCTCCGCAAAAGATTCATCTGGTCACCGGCTACGGTACCGAGCAGGTGCGTACCGCCGTGGACGATGCGCACATCTGCTGGCATTTGCAACAACACCAGCAGGGCACCGGCCATGCGGTTCAGCAGGCGTTGCCCGAGGTCGCCGATGAGCACCTGGTGCTCGTCTTGTACGGCGATGTCCCCCTGCTGGAGCCGCAGACGCTGCAAACGATGCTGCAGGGACTGTCGGACTGCGACCTGATGCTGCTGACTGCAAATTTCGAGGAGACCGCGGACCTGGGGCGCATCGTTCGTGATTCGCAAGGCCGGGTGGTGCGGATCGTCGAGCGCCGCGATGCGGACCCGGCAACCCTTGCCCTGCGTGAAATGAATACCGGGGTGCTGGCGGCCAGGGCGGGGCAGCTCAAGCACTGGCTGGGACAGGTCGGCAACGACAATGCCCAGCAGGAATATTACCTGACCGATTGCATTGCACTGGCAGCCGGGGGCGGGCACACGGTGAAGGCTTTGGTGTGCGAGGATGGCGAAGCCACGCTCGGCATCAATGACAAGTCCCAGCTTGCACGGGCCGAACGAATCTGCCAGCGTCGGGCGGCCGCTCGCCTGATGGAGCGCGGCGTCACACTGATGGACCCGGAGCGCATCGATATCCGCGGAGAGCTGCAGGTGGGCCGGGATGTCGTGATCGATGTCAATGCCGTGTTCGAAGGACAGAATCGTCTCGGCGATGGCGTGCGGATCGGCGCCAACACCGTGCTGATCAACACGACAGTCGGCGATGGCACGCAGATTCATGCCCACAGTCATATCGAGGAGGCGCAGATCGGCAGCGCGTGTCGCCTGGGCCCTTTTGCACGGATACGCCCGCAGGCCCGCCTCGGGGATGGCGCGCAGGTGGGTAATTTCGTTGAGATCAAGAAATCCGACATCGGGGCGGGCAGCAAGATCAATCATCTCAGCTATATCGGTGATACGCAGCTCGGCGAGCAGGTCAATGTAGGGGCGGGCACGATCACCTGCAATTACGATGGTGCCCGCAAGCACCGCACGATCATCGGCGATCATGTATTCGTAGGTTCCGACACCCAGTTTGTGGCCCCGGTGATCATTGGCAAGGGGGCGACCATCGGTGCCGGGTCAACCATCACCAAGGATGTTGCAGCAGGCAGCCTCGCGGTTGCCCGCAGCAAGCAGGAGGCCGTCGAAAACTGGAAACGGCCCGAGAAGAAGAGCTAGATCATGTGTGGAATCGTCGGTGGTATTGCGAACAGGGACATTTCCCATGTCCTGCTGGAAGGCCTGCGCCGCCTGGAATACCGGGGCTATGACTCGGCCGGCATTGCCATGCTCACCAATGGCTCGATCGAGCGGGTACGAAGGCAGGGCAAGGTCAGCGAACTGGACAGTGCCTTGGAGGAATCCGCACTCACCGGCCAGCTCGGCATCGCCCATACCCGCTGGGCTACCCACGGCGTACCTGCCGAGATCAATGCGCACCCGCACATCAGCAATGACCGCATTGCCATCGTGCACAACGGCATTATCGAGAATTTCAAACCGCTCAAGGACCAGCAGATTCGCCAGGGGTTCAGTTTTTCCTCGGATACCGACACCGAAGTCATCGCCCATCAGATTGTGTTCTACCTGGAAGGCGGCAAGGACCTGTTCGCGGCGGTGCGCGCGACCGTGGGCGACCTCAAGGGCGCATATGCCCTGGGCGTCATTGACAATACCGAGCCGGAACGGCTGATCGCTGCGCGTAGCGGCAGCCCGCTGGTAGTGGGAATCGGAGAGCAGGAGAACTTCATCGCATCGGATGTGCACGCGCTGCTGAAAGAGACCCAGGAATTCGTCTTCCTCGAGGATGGGGACATCGTCGAGATCTCAAGGGAGCACATCCAGGTATTCGATGCGACGGGTGCAGCCGTTGAGCGTGACGCCAAGCGCAGCCTTCTGTCCATGGAAGCCGTCGAGAAGGATGGCTACCCGCACTACATGCTGAAGGAAATTCACGAACAGCCGCAGGCGATTGCCGACACCCTGGAGGGGAGGTTGATCGACGGGGGCGTGGCCGAGCAAATCCTGGGCGCGCAGGCCGAGCAGATTCTCGAGCGTACCCGGGCCGTTCAGATCATAGCCTGTGGCAGCAGTTACCATGCCGGGCTGATCGCGCAGTTCTGGTTTGAGGAGTTGGCGGGCATTCCATGCTTTGTCGAGGTTGCCAGCGAGTTTCGTTACCGCAAGCATGTGGTGCAGCCAGGCACCCTGTTCGTGACGATCTCGCAGTGCGGTGAGACGGCCGACACCCTGGCAGCCCAGCGCCAGGCGAGCCACGAGCACTATGCCGGCTCACTGACCATCTGCAATGTTCCGGAGAGTTCCCTGGTGCGCGAGTCGGACCTGGTACTGATGACGCATGCCGGGCCTGAAATCGGTGTTGCCTCCACCAAGGCCTTTACTACACAGCTGGTCGCGTTGCTGTTGCTCGTGATCTGCGTAGGCAAACGCCATGGCATGCCTGACGAGATGGACAAGATCCTGGTCGAGCAGCTGGCCAACCTGCCGGCACGGATCAACCATGTACTGGAGCTGGATGCCGAGATCGAGGTACTTTCCCGCCAGTACGGAGACAAGCAGCACGCCCTGTTTCTGGGCCGCGGAATCCATTACCCCATAGCCAAGGAAGGCGCGTTGAAGCTCAAGGAAGTGTCCTACATCCATGCCGAAGCCTATCCTGCCGGTGAACTCAAACATGGCCCCATCGCGCTGGTGGATAACAAGGTCCCGGTGATCGCCGTGGCGCCGAACGATGTGCTACTGGAGAAACTGAAATCCAACCTGGAGGAAGTTCGTGCAAGGGGCGGGGTGCTGCACGTATTTGCCGATGTGAATTCGGGATTCGAATACGCAGTCGATACGATCGGCATCGAAGTGGATGCGCCCGACAATGCGGTGGCCCCGATCCTGTTTGCCATTCCCCTGCAGCTTCTCGCGTATCACGTCGCGGTACTCAAGGGGACCGATGTCGACCAGCCGCGCAACCTGGCCAAGTCGGTAACGGTCGAATAACGCACCCCGGGACCTGGGGGTCCACTCAAGTCCGTCTGGCGATTGTCGGCCGATCCTGATATAAATCTGATTGTTTTCCTTTAAATGATCGATTTTACGAATGATTAATTTGCCCACTGTCAAGCAACTGCGGTACTTGGTTGCTCTCGAAAAGCACCTGCATTTCGGCAAGGCGGCGGAGGCATGCTTTGTCACCCAGTCCGCGTTCAGCGTGTCGATCAAGGAGCTTGAAAGACAGCTCAACGTATCCCTGGTAGACCGCACCAGTCGCAGTGTGACGTTCACCTCTGTAGGAACACTCGTGGCCGAGCAGGCCCGGCATGCACTGTTTGACCTGGAGGGCATTGTCGATATCGCAC
>JAPOQE010000098.1 GCA_026710875.1 Gammaproteobacteria bacterium
CCGGCACCGGATCAGCTCGATGCCCAACTCCTCTTTCAGTTCACGCGCCAGCCCCGCTTCCGGAGCTTCCCTGCCCTCCAGCCTGCCGCCGGGAAACTCGGTCTGACCGCCCAAATGGGTATCCGGGCGCCGCGTGGTCACCAGAATCTCGCCGCTTGGGTTTTTCACGATGCCGAGCACGACATGCTGGGGGGTTGCCCCCGATCTCGCCGACGGTGCGCTCAGGTCCGGTACTCCGCGTTGATTTTTACGTACTCATGCGAAAGATCGGTCGTCCATATCCTCGCCGATGCGGTCCCGAGACCCAGCTGCAATCGATATTCGAGCTCATCGCCCTGCATGGCCCTGACCCCTGCAGCCTCCGTGTAGCCCGGGGCCGGCTGACCGTTTTCGATCACGGGCACGGTGTTGATATGCAGGGACAGGCGGTCCATCTCCAGTCCGCCATGCGGGGTGCGTGCCGCTGCAGCCACGATACGTCCCCAGTTGGGGTCACTTGCAAAAGCCGAGGTCTTGACCAGCGGCGAGTGCGCAATGCTGAAGGCGATCTCGCGTGCCTCTGCCTCGCTGCGAGCCTGCTCGATCCGGACACAGACAAATTTGGTAATACCCTCCCCGTCCCTGACGATTGCCTGCGCAAGAGACAGGTACAGGGAATTCAGGGCTTCGGAAAAATCCGCCCTGGCCTGGGGTGACAGGGCGCTGAACCGGGCACCGGATCGCGCAGTGGCCACCAGCACACAGGCGTCGTTGGTGGAGGTATCTCCATCGACCGTGATGCAGTGAAAAGACTGGCGAACCGCCTGGCGGGACAACTGCTCGAGTTCCTCGGGGTCTGCTTCGAGGTCCGTTGCAACGAAGGCCAGCATGGTCGCCATGTCCGGGCGTATCATCCCTGCTCCTTTGGCGATCCCGGTCATGGTCACGGTCTGCCCGTCCAGTTCCACTTGCCTAGACAACCCCTTGCAGACGGTGTCCGTCGTCATGATTGCCTGCGCAGCCGCCAGCCAGGCGTCTTCCCCAAGTGCCTGGGCCAGCCGGGTGTAGTGCGCCGTGATTTTCTCAACCGGTAGCCGTTCACCGATGACGCCGGTGGAAAACGGCAGGATTTCATTTTCCTGGCAGCCGCATGCACGCGCGAGGGCCGCACAGCATTGTTGTGCATCCGCCAGCCCCTGAGCACCGAGGCCGGCATTGGCATTGCCGGCATTGATCAGCAGGTATCGGGGCTGTACCGCAGCCAGGTGTTGGCGGGCCACAACGACAGGAGCCGCACAAAACCGGTTCGTAGTGAAAAGGGCAGCCGTACGGGCAGGTTCGCTCAGCTCCATCAACACCAGGTCGTCACGGTCCTTATAGCGCAGGCCGGCCGCGGCCGTCGCCAGACGGATGCCGGACACGGGGATGAGCCGCTCGGGGGGATTCAGGGAGATTGCCATGCCGGTCGAATTTCCGCTACCGGCCGTCAGGCAAGCTTGCCATGGCAGTGCTTGAACTTCTTGCCAGAACCGCAGTGACAGGGCGCATTGCGGCCCAGTTTTTTCTGCGTGCGTTTGAAGGGTTGATGCTTGACCGTTTTTTCCGGCAGTGCGGCTGGCGCCTGGGGCGCCTCGGGCTGCAATATATTGTCTGCCTGCGCATGCTGGTACTCGATGTCCTCCGGTACGTGCTGTGCCTCCTCCAGTGCCCGGATTTCCTCGAGGGTAGGCAGTTGCGCTCTCGCAATCAAGGATATGGTTTCGTGTTTGATCTGTTCCAGCATTTGCTGGAACATGTTGAAGGCCTCTCGCTTGTATTCCTGCTTGGGATTTTTTTGCGCGTAGCTTCGAAGGCCGATGCCCTGGCGCAGGTAATCCATGGCCGCGAGGTGTTCCTTCCAGCGGTTGTCCAGCACTTTAAGCATGATGTCCTTTTCGAGGCGGCGCATGAGCTCTGCGCCTACGTGGTCTTCCTTTTCCGAGAAACGATCCGTGACCTGCAGGTGGACCCGCTGGACAACCTCCCCCCGCCGAAGCTCTCATCCTCATCCAGCCCCTCCCGAACCCGCAGGGGCAGGCCCGAC
>JAPOQE010000099.1 GCA_026710875.1 Gammaproteobacteria bacterium
AAGTTCTGGCGAACCGGTTGCTCAATGACCCGGGGACCGGCGAAACCGATCAATGCCTTGGGCTCGGCAATATTGATATCCCCCAGCATGGCCAGACTGGCAGACACGCCTCCCATGGTAGGGTCCGTCATGACCGAGACGAAAGGGATGCGCAGGCTGCGCATGCGGTCCAGCACGGCACTCGTTTTAGCCATCTGAAACAGGGACATCAGTGCTTCTTGCATGCGTGCTCCACCGCTTGTGGAAAAACAGACCAGCGGGACTGAATCCTCCAGGGACCGCCGTGCCGCCTGGAAAAATCGCTCACCCACGACCGAACCCATGGACCCACCGATGAAACTGAACTCGAATGCCACGGCGACGACGGGAAGCTTTTTCAGACTGCCTTTCATGGCCAGCAGCGCTTCGCTTTCCTTGGTGGTTTTCTGGGCCGCCGCCAGACGGTCTTTATATTTCTTACTGTCCCTGAACTTGAGGAAGTCTTTCGGTTCGATCTCCTGTCCTATCTCCTCGAGAGGACTCTCATCCAGAAATGCATGCAGCCGTGCCCGTGCACCAATACGCATGTGGTGGTTGCATTTCGGGCAAACCTGCAGGTTGCGCTCCAGATCCGAACGGTACAGGACAGCACCGCAGTTCGTGCACTTGTCCCAAAGCCCTTCGGGCATCTTGCGTTTACCCGTACCCTCGGTACGGATTCGGGAAGGCATCAATTTTTCCAGCCAGCTCATGGGTACCTGCAATCAGGAAGTGACTTCAGACCGGTCCGACACCACGGCATTGCTGTCCATCGCATCACGCATGTCCTTGACCAGGGTCGCTACATTTTTCTTCATGGTGTCATAGTCCGAGAGATGGGCCTCTATCTGGCGGATCAGGGCACTGCCGACAATCACGGCATCGGCAACGGATGCGATTTCTTTAGCACTCTTGGCATCGCGGACTCCAAATCCGACCCCGACAGGCAACGTCGAATACTGCCTGATTTCACGGACCTTGCCCTTTACTTGCGAGATATCCAAATGTCCGGCGCCGGTTACTCCTTTCAGGGAGACATAATATATAAGACCGGAAGACGCCTCACAGATTTTTTTGATTCGCGCCTCACTTGTGGTCGGAGCAATCAGGAAAACCGTATCGATACCGTGTTTTCTATAAATTTCAAGCGTCTGTCCGGCCTGCTCCAGCGGCAGGTCCACGGTCAGCACACCGTCCACCTGGCTTTGCCTTGCCCGGCGGGCAAACTCCGCGATTCCCAGCACTTCAACCGGGTTCTGGTAGCCCATCAGGATAATCGGCGTATGTGAATCATGCTCGCGGAAGTCGCTCACCATCTCCAGGACATCTCTCAGGCTGGTATTGTGGACCAGTGCACGGTCGCACGCCGCCTGGATCACGGGCCCATCCGCCATTGGATCGGAAAACGGGACACCAACTTCAATCATGTCCGCACCCGCATCCACCAGGGTATGCATGAGTGCTACCGTTTGACCCGGATGCGGGTCGCCCGCGGTAATGTAGGGAATCAGTGCCTTGCGCCCGCGTTTTGCCAGGGCATCGAAGCGATCCTTGATACGGCTCACAGCTCGATACCCTCAATTTGCGCCACGGTATTGATGTCCTTGTCTCCTCGCCCGGACAGGTTGACGATGAGGGTCTGCTCCGGAGCCATTTTGGCGCCCAGCTGCAATGCGTACGCCAGGGCATGGCTGCTCTCAAGCGCCGGAATGATTCCCTCGATTCGGGTCAGCTTGTGAAATGCCGCCAGTGCCTGCTCGTCCGTGACCGATTCATAAAGTACCCGCCCCACATCCTTCAGCCAGGCGTGTTCCGGGCCGACTCCCGGGTAGTCCAGGCCAGCAGAAATCGAGTGGGTTTCGATGATCTGGCCGTTTTCGTCCTCCATCAGGTAGGTGCGATTCCCATGCAGCACCCCCGGAGTTCCGGTATTCAGCGGCGCTGAATGCCTGGAGGTGTCCAGTCCCAGGCCGGCCGCTTCAACCCCGTACATCTTGACCTGTGCGTCATCCAGAAACGGATGGAACAAGCCGATTGCATTGGAGCCTCCGCCGACACAGGCCACCAGTGCGTCTGGCAGCGCGCCCGTCAGCGCCTGCAGCTGGGCTTTTGCCTCGCGGCCGATGACCGTCTGGAAGTCACGCACCAGCAGTGGATAGGGATGGGGTCCGGCAACCGTGCCGATGATATAGAACGTGTTATCGACATGCGTGACCCAGTCGCGCAATGCCTCATTGAGCGCATCCTTGAGTGTCTTCGAGCCGGATTTGACCGGTACCACCTCAGCCCCCAGAAGCCGCATGCGATAGACATTGGGTGCCTGGCGCTGGATGTCCTCCTCGCCCATGTACACGACGCATTCAAGACCCATGCGTGCGGCAACGGTAGCACTGGCCACGCCATGCTGACCGGCCCCGGTCTCGGCAATGATGCGGGTCTTGTGCATGCGCTTGGCGAGCAGGGCCTGGCCGATGGTGTTGTTGATCTTGTGGG
>JAPOQE010000100.1 GCA_026710875.1 Gammaproteobacteria bacterium
ACCCGCTCCCTTGGGCTTGAGTTCTCCGGCGACTGGCATCTGGGCGCCCATGCCTTGAACCTCGCCGTGAGTTACGCCGTGCACAAGTACGATTTCACCCGAGAAGCCGGACACGGCGAGGTGATCGAGAAAGGCAACATGATGGATTCGGCACCCCGCTGGCTCACCCATGCCCGCTGGCGTTACCAGCCGGGTGAGCGCTGGTATTCCGAGTTCGAACTGAACCAGGTGGGCGAGCACTACATCAACGCCGCCAACACCGCCAAGTATGAAGGCCATGTCGTACTCCATTGGCGCAGCGGCTACCGGCTGACCGAGAACATCGATCTGTTTGCCCGGGTAATCAATCTGCTCGATGAGCGCTATGCTGACCGTGCTGACCATGCCTTCGGCACCTACCGCTACTTTCCGGCCATGCCGCTCCAGGGCTATGTGGGGGTCAATCTGACGATGTAGGTTGTACTCGTTTATCGCATCTATTCAATTGCGGCTCTATCTGGACAGCTCTCGCTTTCTGATCCTACACCGACTCTGCGGGCTTGAAGGGCAGCCCATGGAAGCTATTGATCCATGATCGAGTAACTCGTACTGCGTCCTCCGCCAGGGTCCTTCTTGAGGACGGCACGTTCAATCAGATCGTTTATGTCACGCGAAGCCGTGTCTTGAGAGCATTTCGCGATCCTGGCCCATTTTGAACTGGTCAATTTGCCCTCAAAGCCATCAAGTAACTTGTCCAACACTTTTATCTGCCGGCGATTGAGGGGCTCTTTCGCGAACTGATCCCAGAACCTGGCCTTCGCCATGACGGCATCGAGGGTTTGTGCACTTGATTCAATGGCCCGATGCAGGCATCCAAGGAACCACTCCAGCCAGTGTGTAACATCCATGTCGCCCGTCTGCGTCCGTTCGAGAACATGGTAGTAGTCCTCACGCTCAGCCCTGATTTGTGAAGACATGCTGTAGTAGCGTTGCGGAGTCATCTGTGAGCGTGCAAGACCCAACTCCGCAATTGCACGCGCGATGCGGCCATTGCCATCATCGAACGGATGGATCGTCACAAACCTCAAGTGCGCCATTGCGGCAACAAGTACCGGATGTGCGTCTCCAGGGTCGGCAAACCACGCCAGGAATCGCGCCATCTCATCTGCGATGCGATCCGCCGGCGTAGCCTCGTAGTGGACTGTCTCACGGCCCATGGGTCCCGATACCACTTGCATCGGTCCGTCACGGTCATCACGCCAAGCACCGGCAATGATCCTGACCATACCGCTGCGACCTGTCGGGAAGAGGGCGGCATGCCAGTCGTGCAACCGCCCCTCAGTCAACGGCTCATCAAAATTCTCGGTTGCATCAAGCATCATCTCAACGATGCCTTCAACGTCCCTGTCGGCTGGCACAAGTCCGGTAAGGTTCATTCCAAGTCGGCGCGCGATGGAGGATCGGACCTGGTCTGCATCAAGGTGTTCGCCTTCAATCTCACTCGACTTGATGACCTCTTCTGTAAGGGTTCGCAGATGAACTTCCTTTTGCAGCTCATAGCCCAAACCTTCCATCCTGCCCAGCAAGCGTCCTTGCTCATGGGATACCGTCGCAAGCAGATTTGAATGGTGCCCCTCATCCCATTTCAGATCTGGCCATTGTTTCTTTTCCCACAGGTAGGTCATTTATAATCTCCGTAAAATTTGCGGATATTGCGAAGGATATTCTCCGCAATGACAAATATAATCCGCATATTTTGCAGAAAATAGACGGTTTAATCTCGGCAAAGTTCACCATCCCTTTTTGGTCGTACGCCTCAAGGGGCAAGCGATTCAAAGCCATATGCAGCCTTGAGGGCGCACTTCGCTCAAGAGAAGCCGGAAGCTGTTCATAAATCAACAGGTATCAAAAAATCATTCCCAAATCTGTGTGGCTACTTTAATGTTTATAGAGTGGTCCCTGGGGACCTCGAAACAATCGGGGCATTCAGAACGCCTCGTTGCAGGAGATCAGTGAACTGAAAATATGGAGAACAAGCGATGCGAAATTTTCTGGTTGCGATAAGCCTTTGTACTTGCTTCATACTGTCTGGGGCCGCCTTGGCCGAGAGTACATTATCCGATGATGAGGCAGCCTCAAAACACATGGTGGCCGAGGCCAAGCTGACGGCCCACTTCATCCATGCAGCAATCAAGGCCGGCATGAGTACGCAGGAGATCAATGCGGTACTTGCAGACGTGGCAGAACATTCGGTGATTTCAGAATTCTGGATCAGTGACGAACACGGCCAGGTCGCGTTCACCAATATTCCCGGCACAAGCTTTCATTTTCCGACAGACCCGAAAAGCGGCACGCAGGCCGCTCCCTTTGCAACCCTGCTGCAGGGCAGCGAATCCGTGGTCATTCAGGCCCAGGAAAAGCGTGAGCTCGATGGCGCACTGTTCAAGTATGTCGGTGTAGCCGGCGTGGACCAGCCGCGAATCGTGCAGGTAGGTATCTCTGCAGCCGAACTGCACTCACCATGAATCAAGACTGGGATACAAAGGATTGAGTCCCTGCCCGAGCCCGGTATCCCTTGATCACTTCATGTATGCCACCGGCCTCCAGAACGGGATGCCTTGGGGGCGGTCCGTTATTTGCCAGCAGCGAAGAGCTCAGAGGGGCTTGCTTTTATCAGCCTCGGTTTCGGTGCGCAGGTTCACCGACTTGATGGCCTTGATGATTTCCTCGTGCTTGTTGTCCACGTACTTTTTCTGGGTACGCACGGATTTGTTATAGGACATCACGATCAGCGGTGCAAACAGGGCGCAGAGTATCCAGATGACGATCGGGACGAAGATGGTCCACAAGGTCGCAATGGCGAGGATGATCGCAAGCAGTCCCCCGATCAGGTTCGTATAGGTGAACCCCAGTGGGCCAAGCAGGACTGCCAGTAAAAATGCAATGAACGGCGATCTTTGTTGCTGCATACCATCCCGGATAGTTGTACTTGCCCAATAATATCATCATTTGTACTGAACTCCGGAAGCCGGTCTGCTGTCTGATAGGACATGGAGCACCCGGGATCTTCTGCTGGTATTTTGCATTGTAATCCCGGCCTGCTTGCAATCGCCCTGTATCCTCTGTAGAAGCAAAAGGTGCGCAAAGAGTATCCCTTTTGCATCGTTGATCTGAAACTCTGAAAGGACCTTGCTGAGTATGCTGATTAAAACCACCCGAGCTTGCGATATCCATGAATCCGAGGTCACCGATGAATCACTTTACCTGGCCCGGCGAAAGTTCATGCAGGGTGCTGCTGCACTGGCCGGCGCCTCCATGCTCCCGGCATCATATCTGTGGCCAGGATCTGCACGTGCCGCGATCCAACTTGAGAACATCGGGAAAAGTGGATTCTCTTCGACAGAAGAACTCAACTCGTTCGAGGACATTACGAGCTACAACAATTTCTATGAACTTGGCCTGAAAAAAGGCGATCCAAAGCGCAACGCCGACCGCCTCATCACCGAGCCGTGGAGCATCCGGGTGGAAGGTGAGTGTGACAAGCCAGGGGACTATGACCTGGAAGATTTCATTGCTTCCCCAAAACTTGAAGAGCGGATTTATCGCTTGCGCTGCGTGGAGGCCTGGTCGATGGTCATTCCATGGGTAGGCGTTGAACTGGGACCCCTGCTGAAGCGTTTCGAGCCGAACTCCAGGGCCAAGTATGTGCAGTTCTTCACTTTGCACGACCCGAAGAATCTTCCGGGTCAACGGCGCTCGGTACTGGATTGGCCGTACCGCGAGGGCCTGAGAATGGATGAGGCCATGCACCCTCTGACCATTCTGGCCGTGGGACTGTATGGGAAAGAGTTGCCGAATCAAAACGGTGCACCGTTACGTCTCGTGGTGCCATGGAAATACGGCTTCAAGAGTATCAAGTCGATCGTTCGCATACGCTTTTCAGCCTCTGAGCCTGCGACCAGCTGGAATCAGTCAGCCCCGCGGGAGTACGGCTTTTACTCAAACGTAAATCCTGCTGTGAACCATCCGCGCTGGAGCCAGAAAAGGGAGCGCAGGATCGGGGAGATCCTGAAGAGAAAGACGCTGCCGTTCAACGGCTATGCGGAGCAGGTGGCCGATCTGTATGCAGGTATGGATCTTAAAAAACATTTCTGAGCAGACCTTTGGTATGCGCCTTGGCAAGCTCTTCATCTTTGTTGCTTGCCTGATCCCCCTGGTCTGCTACGGCTACTGGTTTTTTACGGATGCTCTGGGTGCGAACCCCATCGAGGCCATCACCCGAAGGGCCGGGGATTGGGCATTGCGGTTCTTGCTGATCACGTTGGCCATCTCACCGTTGCGAAAACTGACCGGCTGGCACGGGCTTGCCCGGTATCGGAGAATGCTGGGACTGTTTACCTTCTTTTACGTGTGCGTACACCTGTCGTTGTACATCACCCTGGACAAGTTTTTCGATCTTGCCGAGATCATTGAGGATGTCATCGATCGACTCTTTATTACCGTGGGGTTCATCTCCTTTGTCTTGTTGATTCCACTCGCGGTGACCTCGACCAACCGGATGGTCGATATCCTGCAGCATCGCTGGACTCAGCTGCACCGACTGGTCTATGTGGTGGCGATGCTGGCCGTGCTGCATTTCTGGTGGATGGTCAAGATCGACACGCGAGAGCCGGCCATCTATGCGGGCATCCTTGCCGTATTGCTCGGCTTCAGGTTGACGTTCTACCTGAAGAGGAGGGTACTGCCAACGAACTGAATCCCGGGTTCAGTTCTGGCAAGGGACAGGGGCTTCGGCCCGGGTCTTCTTGCCCAGGCTGCATCAGGAGGTTACAGATGCACCGATACCAGGTACCTGGAATAGCTTTCCCGCATCGATGTGTGTTCGTCCATGGAGGATCTCAGAATGTTCTCAAGCACCACTTCGAACTCGCGCTGTATGATTCTGAAAAAGATATCGGTCAGCGGACGTTTTCCTGTCGGCAGGGCAATGACTTTTTGCTGAAACCTGACCGGGAATATGGTATTCCCGCGAAACAGGATCTTGACGGCAAACACCCAGCGCCAGTCCCAGGAGTACACGGTCAGTGCCGCGTTTCCGGCGTAGATTTCAAAGGATTCGCCATCCCTCATGACACCTTCGCTGAACACGACGGCCCGATAGGCACTGAGGTTGTTGGAACTGATGAGGTTGGCCCCGACGATGTCGGCACTTTCCGAGTGAGGGCTGAGTTTTTCATACAGGGCAGGATAGAACAGCTGCAGAAATGCCAGCAGCATCGGGTAGTGTTCATGCGTGGCAACCATCAGTGAATAGTGTTCTAATTCGAATCCTCTATCAATCCCCAATCGATTGATCATGCGCCCGTAGCTCAGCTGGATAGAGTACCTGGCTTCGAACCAGGTGGTCGGGAGTTCGAATCTCTCCGGGCGCGCCATTTACACTCAATTAATCAAGCAGTTAGACGCACATCGGGTCGCTTCTCTTCGTTCTCATCTGCCGACTGTGCCAGTTTTGTGCTAGCCGATCGGCTTTGAGAAAGGCTGTCCGCATACTTCGCCAGATGCTCAACAGACAAGTGGGCATACTGGAAGACCATCGAGTAGTCCGACCAGCCACCCAACTCCTGCAGCACCTGCAATGGCGTTCCCTGCTGTACATGCAAGCTGGCCCATGTAAGCCGCAGATCGCACCATCGAAAGTCCTGAATGCCGGCCCTCACCAGCGCCTTTCGCCACGCATGGTTGTTGGCCTTAGTGACCGGCTTTTCCTGATAGATAAACACCTGGTAGGGTGCTTATCCATCTGCTGCCTGGTCTTAGGCATATTCAAGTCATCCGGGGGTAGTGCCCCTAGGACCGTATTCACCGAAAAAGTGAAGTCTGATCAAAGCTCCGGCTTGCAGGGGGTCAGAAACACTCACGTGCGACGAGACGCACAGAAAACCGGTCCTCTGCGCAAGCAGGGATCGGAGGGAAGCGGATAGGACCTTCCTTCGGGAGGGTCAGGTCTCGCTTCTGCCAGACTGATCTCGCCAGTCTGGTCCTGCGCTTAAGGGCGTGTTCCCGTCCTTTTGGGCGCTGGATTCTCTGGTAATCCATGTCCCGTTTCGGGGTGTGGTGAGCGAGGGAGGAACCGGTGGAACTTCGGTTACATCGGGTGGAACAACCGTGCAAGCGAGGCAGACACGAGTCTGCCAAGGCACGGGGCTTTGAGCGACAGGCATGCGAAAGCTGTCTGAACAATTGTCAGGTCATTCCTAAAGGAGTGTTAGATGACTTGGAATGCAGTTTCCAACAGCCTAGGGGCAATGCGCGGCTGGCAACGGCCGGGTGTGAAGCGCCTTGACAAAGCAATCCCCTTCGGGGCACGTCACTGCTGTGAAGCGGTGAGGTGGACTTCGCCAGTTACAGGCGAAGGAGATGCGAGGCTGACGGGGAGGGTGAACGGAAGTGAACGGTTGATAAACGTCGTAAATCTGAACAGGCGAAACGTAACTGATACGCCTGAACCAAAACGGTGCGTCACGGGTTGTTCCTGTATGAGTTGGGGACACACTGCCCTACACGTGACCGGCGAAGAGACCGCACCCACACCCCGTCGTGTTGTTCAGACGGAACTCGGTAAGCCCGTCACCGCGCCCGCAGGACTCGTTCCTGTGGGCAGGAGCGCCGCAAGGCAATCTGTTGCGGTAGCGGGTAGAGGAGGATGGAGAAAGCGAAGGCCCTGCTGTAATGGCGGGGGTACCGGGATGAGACATGTCCGGGGGCGAAAGACGTGCCCCCTTCCATCTGGTCTTTCGTCGCGAGACGGCAGGCTAAACCCCTTGGATAACCCGGAACGGCTTTTGCCGAACCGGGAAGTCCAAACCAACCGGAGGTCGGTAAAACCCCGCCCTTCGGGCTGGGTTCCGTCCTCCAACAAGAGGAGGATAGCATGAAAGTGCATTACAACGTGATGTCTGCATCCTCACGCTGTCCGGCGGAGTGGCACCAGATTGACTGGGGCCAGATTCGCAAGACAGTCAGGGGCATGCAGGTTCGCATCGCGAAGGCTGTACGGGAAGGCAAATGGCGCGAGGTGAAAGCCTTGCAACGGATGCTGACCCGATCGTTTAGCGGCAAGGCGTTGGCCGTAAGACGAGTCACCGAAAACCGGGGCAAGTTGACCGCAGGAGTGGACAACGAGCTCTGGACGACGCCAAAGTCCAAGCGTGACGCGATCGATTCGCTGAGCCGGCACGGATACCGCCCATCGCCCTTGCGGCGGGTGCGGATCCCGAAGGCGAACGGAAAGATGCGCAGTCTGGGCATTCCAACGATGCGGGACCGGGCGATGCAGGCATTGTACCTGCTGGCCCTGGCTCCGGTGGCAGAAACGACGGGCGACCGGCACTCTTACGGGTTCCGGATCGGCCGATCCACAGCGGACGCTTTGCAGCAGTGCTTCATCGTACTGGCACGCGAAGACAACGCGAAGTGGGTACTGGACGCCGACATCGAAGGATGCTTTGACAACCTGAGTCACGCATGGCTGCTTGATCATGTCCCGATGGACAAGGTCATGCTGGGTAAATGGCTGAAGGCCGGAGTCATCGACTTCGGTCGGTTCGAGACGACCGAGTCCGGGACGCCACAGGGTGGGATTATCTCACCCACGTTGGCCAACTTGGCTCTGGACGGTCTTGGGCTACTGCTTGCAGAGCGTTTCGGCGCCGTAGCAAGTGCTAAGGCCAGTCGGCACAAGGTCAATCTGGTGCGCTATGCGGACGACTTCATAATCACTGGCATCTCGAAAGAGTTGCTGGAGAAAGAAGTGGTTCCGCTGGTCGCTGAGTTTCTGGCGGAACGGGGGCTAAAGCTCTCCTCTGCCAAGACCAGCATCGTGCACGTAGATGACGGGTTTGACTTTCTCGGCTGCACAGTCCGCAGATACGCGGGCATGCTGCTGATCAAGCCTTCGAAAAGAAACGTGAAAGCGTTTCTGGAGAAGGTGCGAGAGACGGTCAAATCGAATGCGACGTCAAAGCAGGCAAACGTCATCCGGAAGTTGAATCCGCTCCTTCGGGGCTGGACCAACTATCATCGGATGAATGCAGCCAAAAAGACGTTTTGCTATGTCGACTACCAAGTGTTCAACGCCTTATGGCGCTGGGCACGGAAACGGCATCCCAACAAAGGTAGGCGATGGGTCAGGCACCGTTACTGGTCCACCATCGGACCGAACTGCTGGAGGTTTGTCGACTGGGAAGTGAACCGGGGCGAGAAGAAGAGATGGGTCCTGATGCTTGCATTGGGGGTCCCGATCCGACGGTATGTGAAGGTGAGAGCGGAATACAATCCGTTTGACCCGGAGCAGGAGTCGTACGGGGAGTCTAGGCGGTTGAAGGCGATGAGCCAAGTGCTCAAAACCCGGAAACGGCTGAAGACACTCTTCGATCGGCAGGCAGGGATATGTGCGAGTTGTCAGGCTGCAATCACGCAGGACACCGGGTGGCATGTTCACCATGTGATCCCGCGCAGTTGCGGCGGAAGCGATTCGCCGGACAACCTCGTGTTGTTGCACCCGACCTGCCATAACCAGGTTCACCATCAGGAACAGGTGACGTAGCTGGCCCATTTCGGTGGGCTTCTGGAAGGCTTGAGCCGTGTGCGGGGAAACTCGCACGCACGGTTCTTAGGGGAGGGATGGCCAGTAATGGCTGTCCCTTACCCGACCAGATAACAGGAGAAGACACGATCAAACACTTGAACTTCCAGTTGAAACAGCTCTGTAAGCAGTGCAGAGAGGGCAGCTATGCTACGCAGAGAAATAGAGTGCGCATCCTCACACTAGTTGTCAACGAACTACATACCCTGGGCTACCAACAGATGCAGGCCAAATCATTAAAACTGAATCTCATCAAGGCGCTGGTGGAGTGCTGGCGGGCACAGTACTGATGGGATCGGTCGGATGCGGGATATCCGCGACAACTGTCTGCATGGTGATGTACCATTCTTCACTATAAAATGAGGCAGCTTGATCAAAAGAAGGGCGGGAAAGGCATTTCACACCTAGGCATGGGTCAGGCGCCAGGGTAAGAGGTTTTAAGCATGAATCCAAACATTCAAGTTCCAAGGGATCGTGTAGCCGCATTCTGTCGCGCACATGGCATTACACAACTTGCCATATTTGGTTCGGCATTACGAGAGGACTTTGGGACAGATAGCGATATTGACATACTGGTAGAGTTTGCACCAGGTTGTACCCCTGGGTTGAAGTTTGTTGGTATAGCCTCTGAATTGTCAGATTTGTTTGGCAGGGAAGTAGATGTTCTGACACGCACTTCAGTGGAGCAAAGCCGAAACTACATCCGACGAAAAGCAATTCTGGATTCGGCTGAGGTCATCTATGCGGCGTGACGATGCCTATTTACTTGATATGTTGATGGCAGCACGTAAGGCAGTTACATTCACAGAAGAACTTACTTACGCGCAATTTATGCAGAGTGATTTACATCAGAATGCAGTTCTCAAGGTGTTGGAAATTGTGGGCGAAGGTGCTTCACGTGTAAGTGAAAGTGCCAGAAATGCCTATCCGGAAATTTCATGGTCTCATATCATTGGTTTTCGCAATCGCATTGTGCATGGTTATTTTGAAATCGATTTTGCTATTGTTTGGAAAATCGTAGAGGAAGATTTGCCACCATTGATTACACAGCTGGAACTCCTCGTATCCCCGGAGCCCGAGAAGTAAAGAGAGTTGCCACTATTCTGTTTTGCGAAGCCGAGAGTTTAGACAATTTCCAACGCTGCTTCTCACGCTGCATTTATTTTTGGGTTGCTCTATGAGCAAGGATCGAACGAATTTCTTCGATTGTTGAATACAGGGCGCTCATGGATTCTTCTGCCATATCTCGGAATGGCCATGGGTCATCCTGAATCAAGCAAATGACACCCAGGATGTCTTCAATTGTTTCCTCAATGTACTCCAACTCTATACTCCAGCCCTTTGGGCTGAAGTGAGTAAACTTGTTGCGTAGGTTGTGCAGCCGTGTGAATGCAGTTTGTTGTCTTTCAGTGGTCTTGATGATTGCACCGCAACTGCTTTCGATCCGCTTGGATGGACAGCTTAATCTGCCGAACAGCTCGCTAGCACTAGCAACAATATCTTGAGGTGGATTGTCTTCCTTTCTCGCGATACGCATGGTTGGGATACCGAGTTCATCAACCCCTTCCTGCACGCGTGAAATTTCACCACGTCTATCCTTCTCGTGCCATTCAAACCATTCCTTGACACACTTTGTTGTCAGTGCGCCTTCCTCAGTAGTGCCAGACAAATGACAAACCATCGCACCCTGCAAAGCGCTATGGAGTGATAGGACTACCCACTTCCAGGCACGATCCGACTGTTGGGCTTGCCGCAAGCTCAGCGCGCAATGTTCCAGAGATGCCAATACGTCAAGACACTCATCAGTTTCTATACACCTTGTCATGTTTACATGTTTCTCTAAAAAGTAATTGGAATGACCAAGTCTTACCAGGTTCGCCAAGTCCGAAATGTTATCCTAAAATACAAGTTGTGAACTCAGTGACCATGTATAAATACGAAACCATTATTTACTGGAGCGATGAGGATGAGGCATTTATCGCTGAAATTCCGGAATTGCCAGGATGCATGGCGCACGGGGATACCCAACAGGAGGCCCTGTCTAGCGCTTGTGATGCCATCGAACTATGGCTCGATACGGCTCGGGAGCATGGTGACCCCATTCCTCAACCTAAAGGCCAGCGTTTGATGTATGCGTGATAGCGCACTAATGAAAAGTGTCTGATCAAGTAAGGAAGTGCAAATATAGAATCCTCTTAATTTTGGCGTGGTTACAAGATGCAATGTCTTAGTTCGCCAATTTATCCCTGTCTGAACTGTGCTGGATTTTGCTAACTTGTGTATCTTGTCAGATGTAAGTGATTGATTAGTCAAATGCGTTATTGAGCGGGCAAACGCTGCAAGTGGCTGGTTAATAAATAAAATATATATTTAAAATACTGTCTTCGAACCAGGTGGTAGGGAGTTCGAATCTCTCCGGGCGCGCCAATTATCTTTGCCTTATGGCTACCTTGAGAAGGCTGCTGTCCAATAGAAGGGCATTGACGTGCTTTATTCTCAGAGGTTGCACCCGAACCTGCTTGTGCCGGTAGCCACTTTTGGTGATTGCCGTGTCTGCATGACCGAGACGTTTCTAAGCCTCGACCAGTCTGTTTGAATTACACCTGAATCAATTCCACTACATTGCTTAAAGGCAACGAAGAACCAGCCGACACGACAACCATCCACACCCTATGTAGTGTCTAGTTAGAAATTCACAGAATTTGGTCCCCAAGAAAATTTTCCTTTCTTAAGTTGTTGTTCACGTAATGGCGAGTGACACGATCCTGCCTTGGGCTACGAAGAACTCTATCGAATCCAGGGCGCAAGGCCAAGCGACCCAGTGACACCTTAGGTCGGCGGCGGGAAATTGTAGGTTTTTCGAAATCTGAAGTACCTCAAGGTTTAAGTTCGCAAGCCCACGACGGTATCCGTCTTTGCAGGCAATGCCACAAGCATCCTTACCTCGAACCAGTCCATGTAGTCCTCCACATCTGAGCGCACCGCGCGCTCGGTGTTCGTACTGAACGCCCCCTTGGCCGTCATCCGGTACCTCGCCAATCGTTGGTCAAGCACCCGATCGGGTGAGGCGCAGGCCATACGTACACTCTCTCACCTGCCAGCACCCAGGGACCAGGTGTCTGGTCGGGTGTGACACAGCCCCTTGGATTCAGGTACGCAAACTGCAGGTCACTGCAGTAATTCTCAGGCAATTCGCAGATAACCGATACCGAAAATAGCGCCAGGCAAAGCTGCAATTAATTTACATGAACCCACTCAATTGGAGGAAGGCAACCCGCCTGTGAGGTTGTAACCTTATGTTAATTCGTTGATTTCCCTAACTCAATTGCTGGAATTTCATTCCCGATAGTTACAGTTATCGCGAGTTAAATGGAGGTTTGAAATGACCATACGGGGTCGCTATCTCGTGACATGCCGTGTGCGTGACCCGGCTCTCTCCTTGCAGGACGCGGGGAGGCCCACGCCCGGCGGGGCCTCCTGTGCACGGCCTCACAACCGGCCTCCCACATGCAGTGACAGGTAGCCCGGCCATGGAGATTTCCGGAGTCGGATTCCGCACGCTGTTCCGCCGGTCGGAGCCGACGTCCCGCCGACGGAGCCTCCCGCTGTCGGCCCTGCTCCTCACCGGCCTCCTCCTGCCGTTGGCTGCCCTGTTCGCGGGCACCGCCGCCGCGCAGGACGCCTATGTGTCCAACACCGAGCAGGCGGGCACCTCAGGAAATCAGCTATCGTCCACCGCCCACCAGGCGCAGAAGTTCACCACGGGGTCGCAGTCGGGCGGGTACGCCCTGGGGAGTGTTGGACTGACGTTCAACCAGGGCGAGTCAAGTACGGGCAACCTGACCGTTACGATCAACTCGGAAGATTCGGACGGCAATCCCGGAACGGTTGTCTACACGCTGACCAAGCCAAGCTCCCTGACATCGGGAGTCGAAGAACTGTTCTTTGCGCCAAGCAATGCCTCACTGTCCGCCGACACGTCCTACTTTGTAACGGTCGAGGCATCGGGTTCGTTCAGCTCGACCCTGCGGATCACAACCAATAACGCGGAGGACAGCGGTGGTTCAACGGGCTGGAGCATCAACGACAAGCGCCATTTCCGGTCAGGCTCCACTGACGACTGGGGGGAATCGGCAAACGCCAACAAGCTGAAGATTTCCGTTTATCCACCTCTAACCCTGCCTTGGGACACCACCATGACGGTGGGCGCGTCGAGCGGCAGGTTGGGCTATGACGGTTTCTCGGATTTTTATGGGTCGCTCGAAGACAATACCCTTGTTCACGATGCAACCGAATATGAGGTCAGAATCCTCGATGTCAACGCCTCGGAAGTGCGGCTGCGGCTCGGTCCCAACCCGGGAACGAGTTCCGGATGGGTGCTCGAGTGGGGCGGCGAGGAGTTGCCGCTCAACAGCGCGACCAGTACATCGACGTTCGGCAGCAACCTGCTTTACCGTTGGGACGCCACCTGGCTGACCAACAACGCCAGTTCGCTGGACAGTTCCAGCTACCAGACCACAGTAACCAGCGGTTCCGAATTAACGGTCTGTATACGCCTGTCCACCCAGACCTGTTCCGGCGATTCGGATGCCTCCGCCGACGCCACCCTGAGCGATCTGGAACTGCAGGATACCTCGGACGATTCCACGATCACGCTCACGCCCACCTTCGCGTCGGACGTGACGAGCTACACGGCGTCTGTCGCCAACGACGTGGACGAAATCCTGGTGGACCCGACCACCAACGACGACGGTGCGACGGTGGAATTCCTCGATGCTGATGACATGGCGATCACGGATGCGCACGCCGACGCCGGCCACCCGGTTGCGCCCGCGGGGGGCGCGGACACCATCA
>JAPOQE010000101.1 GCA_026710875.1 Gammaproteobacteria bacterium
ATGCCCACGAGCTGTACACCAAGAAAGAGGTGAAGACGTCGTTCGTGTACAACGATGGATGGAAAAAGATGTGCGCTCAGAACGGCCTTTTTGTTCACCTCAGCGAGCCGGACGGCCTGCGCACCGTCTTAGCCATGGCCGATTCCGGCAGCGGCACCTTTGAGTCTGACCAGATCAAGTTTATCCGGCGATTGCTGCCGCATATTCGTCAGTTCACCCTCATGCGCCAAACCCTGACGCTGGCCGATGCCATGGCATCCAGCCTGATGGGTCTGCTGAACAATAACTCCATCGGTGTCATGTACCTGGACTATAGTGGATCCGTGCTCGAAGCCAATGACCTGGCTCTAGAACTCCTGCGTCGCGAAGATTGTCTGTGCGAATTCGACGGTATCCTGACCGCCAAGCTGCCGGCGGATCGCAGTCGATTATCCAGGTTACTGAAGCAGGCGCTGCCAGGTATTCAGGGCAAGGTGCCTACCGCCGGTTCAATGACGCTGCAGCAAGCCTCCAGCCGCTCACGTCTGGTGCTGCATGTCAGTCCGATGATCGACAGGATAGATTTGGGCAAGCGCCGGGTGGCGATGCTGGTGCTTGACCCGTCGCGCCGTGTACGCATGGCCCGGAGGGGGGGGGCCACGATGCTCGGCCTGACATCATCGGAGGCCCGCGTGGCAGCGTTGATCGCCGAGGGCCTGCGAGTGAGTGAAATCGCTGCGATCACGGACTACCGGGAGAACTACGTTCGCTGGCTCATCCAGCAGATCTTCAAGAAGTTGGGTCTGACAGGGCAGGTTGGCCTGGCGCGAATGGTTCTGGCCACCTGTGTGCTGCCCTTGCGTTGATGTTTCGCCGACGTGTAACGCTTACGTGCACAGCTGAATTTCTGTCGTTCGTTGCCATCCCCGATACCTTCAAAATTGCAGGATTCCCATTGCCGCTCACAGAAGCTACCTTATCGGGGTGATGCTTGTCTGGATAAAATTTAGCTTGTGCCCTGCTGTCCAGGGGTACTTGTCTCCCAAAACTTTTCTGCGTGTTGTGCGCATTTCCGCATGGGTGCCTGAGGTACGACATCAGGCAAACCAGGGATTCAAGGTCAACTCCCGTGTGGCCCACATGGGGCTCCGTCAACGTCAAGCCCAAGCTCATGATCGGTTTCCTCCTGGGTACGGTATTGAAGCTTGTGATCGAGATGATATTGGAAGCACCGATTATCGGGCTCCTCCGTAGTTCGGGCCGGGCTCGTCCTGATCCGCATCCAGATGCCAGTGGTGATGGATGTGCCCGGTTCGGATTTTTGGTAACACCGGACGCGGTCAATGTCGAATTCCGATTATGCAGGGTGATTGATGCCCAGAGTGAAGGTGCGTGATTCTATCCAAGGAGAAAAAAATGGGACATTTTTGTAAAGCCGCGATGAAGGTATGGGGCCAAACCCCGGTTTTGTTTGCAACGGTCGGCTTGGCCCTGTTCATCGTTGCCTGCGGTGGCGGCGGAAGTTCGGGCGGTGAAGGCGGCATGGAGAGTGGTACGGAGAGCGGTTCAGAAATGCACGGCCCGGAAGGCGGCAGTGGTGCAGGGAGTGAAATCGGGGCCGGGGGCGGTATGGATGAGGAGTCCAGCGTCCGGTTGATGCAAGGCCAGACCTTTGACATGGTACGCCTTGGTGCACGCCTGATCCTGAAGTTTGATGCGGCGAACCAGCAGTTTATCGGCACAGTCGAGAACACGACCAACGCACAACTGGACAATGTTCGGGTGGAGATCCATCTGTTCAGAGCAGGGCAATCAATGGCGTATGAGGAGTTGGGACCGACTAAGCCGATGGACCTTGCGCCGAATCAGAGAATCGATATCACCCTGGATGCGAGCGGTCTGATACACGCAGACACCGTGTGGTCCCCCCATGCGGAGGTCGGTATGCCGGGCGGTGGCAATGCTGCAGGTGCACCCCAGCCGTTTGAATTGATGGGAGGCTGGGCCGTCATGGGCGGTGTGCCGCTGGGGGATCGAACACGAAGGATACAGCCTGAGCGCATGGTTTACGGACCAGGGCGTTGCACACATTACCGCATCTGCACCGCAGCACCAGCCAGATATCGCAGCCACCTGGTCGGGTACCTGGCTAAACGCTGTTGGTCAAACGGGTGACATGCAGGTCACTGTGTCCCTGGGCAGTGATACCCAGGCCGATCTG
>JAPOQE010000102.1 GCA_026710875.1 Gammaproteobacteria bacterium
ACTTCAAGCGCGAGGCGATCCGTTATGCCTGGGAGTTCCTGACCCGGGTCGTCGAGCTCCCCGAGGAACGTTTATGGGTGACAGTCTATGAGGACGATGAGCAGGCAGCCGACATCTGGCTGAACGATATCGGGGTCAGTGCAGAGCGCTTTGCACGCATCGGCGGTGCCGACAACTTCTGGGCCATGGGGGATACGGGTCCCTGCGGACCCTGCACGGAGGTCTTTTATGATTTCGGCGAGAGTATTGCCGGAGGCGCACCGGGAACACAGGAGCAGGACGGGGACCGGTACGTGGAGGTATGGAACCTGGTGTTTATGCAGTATGAGCGCGATGCCAAAGGCAAGCTTACCGACCTGCCCAAGCCCTCCGTGGATACCGGCATGGGCCTTGAGCGCTTGAGTACCATCTTGCAGGGGGTCACAAACAACTACGATACCGACCTGTTCACCGGCATCATTGCCCACGCAGCGGACATCGCCAGGGTGAGCGATACCCGCCAGCCGTCGCTGCGCGTGGTCGCGGACCATATCCGCGCCTGCGCTTTCATGATCGTCGACGGGGTGCTGCCCTCGAACGAGGGCAGGGGCTATGTGTTGCGCCGTATCATCCGCCGCGCTGCACGCCACGGCCACAAGCTTGGCATCGAGGAACCGTTTTTCTACAGCCTGGTGGACCCGCTAGTGGAAAGCCTGGGCCCGGCCTGCCCGGAACTGGCCAGCGCACAAGCGCGTGTACAAGACGTGCTCCAGCGTGAAGAGCAGCGCTTTGGCGACACCCTGGCCCAGGGCATGCGAATCCTGCATGAGGAGATTGGCCGGCTCTCGGGAGATACGCTGTCCGGTGATACCGTGTTCAAGCTATACGACACCTACGGGTTTCCCAGTGATCTGACCGCTGATTTTGCCCGTGAGCAAGACCTGAAGATTGATACCGCAGGTTTTGAAAAGCTGATGGAGGCCCAGCGCGAGCGTGGCCGCCTGGCGAGTCGCTTCGATGTTGAATACGATGCCACGCTGGCGGTATCGACCGCCACCGAGTTCACAGGCTATGACTGCATGCACGAGCAGGCGGCCGTACAGGAGATCTTTGTGAACCGTGAACCTGTCGAAGAAATCCTCGAAGGTCAGTCCGGGGGCATCCTCCTGGAGAAGACCCCGTTTTATGCAGAATCCGGGGGCCAGGTCGGTGACCAGGGCACCCTGGAAAGCGAGCAGGCGGTGTTTCAGGTCACGGATACCCAAAAGCAGGGTGATGCCCACGTGCATTACGGGACCCTCGTATCCGGGCGTCTTGCCCTCGGTCACAGTGTGCGCGCGAAGGTCGAATCAAAACGGCGCCAGGCTACCGTGCTGAACCATTCGGCCACACACCTGATGCATGCTGCCTTGCGCGAAGTGCTGGGGGATCATGTCGAGCAAAAGGGCTCGCTGGTGGCCCCGGATCGCCTGCGTTTTGATTTCTCGCACGATGCGCCCGTCGATGAGGCCGAGTTGCAGCAGATCGAGGACCTGGTCAACCACCAGATCCGGCTGAACACAGAGGCGAGTGCAAAAATCATGTCAAAGGACGAGGCCCTGCACGCAGGCGCGCTGGCCCTGTTCGGAGAGAAGTACGCTGACGAGGTGCGTGTGCTGAGCATCGGTGACTTCTCCATGGAGTTGTGCGGCGGTACGCACGTGAGCCGGGCAGGGGATATCGGCCTATTCAAGATCATCTCGGAATCCGGCATCGCATCCGGAGTGCGGCGCATCGAGGCGCTTACAGGTGAGGGTGCGCTGCAGTGGATACGGGAGAACCAGGCCCAGTTGTCCGACATCGCCGGGTTGATGAAGAGTGCCCGGTCGGAGACAAAAGAGAAGATCGGACAGTTGCTTGAGCGCAACCGTGCGATG
>JAPOQE010000103.1 GCA_026710875.1 Gammaproteobacteria bacterium
TACGAGCTGGCAAGGTACAGGAACGAACAGGGTCGGGTGATACCCGAACGCGTGCTGCAGCGCGAGCCGACTGCAGAACTTGCCCCGGACCAGGTGGATCAGGACAGTCTTCCTCCTTACGATGTGCTGGATTCGATCCTGGAGAAATTCGTGGAACAGGACATGGATGTGGAGCGCATGATCGAGGCGGGGTTCAACCGCCAGGTGGTCGAGCGCGTCGTAGCCATGGTGCTGCGCAACGAATACAAGAGACGCCAGGCGCCGCCCGGGGTCAAGATCACGCGCCGCGCCTTCGGCAAGGACCGCCGCTACCCGATCACCAGTGGTTTTCGAAGAAACCTGCGCACGCCCGGCGCTCAGTCACAGTCGTAGGTTTTCAGGCGCACGGTTTCCAGCATGCGCTGCCATATGCCCTGTGCACAGCTTTGCTTTTGAAGCGCATACCTCACAGGTATCTGCCCATCGGCCGTGGCCTCGAAGTTTTGCTCGAACACCCGCTGGGTGTCGCTGGCCAGGCCATCGAGCCCGAGCGCCGTGTAGGCCTGCTCCTGTAGATACAGTGCCTGCGGCATGACGTCTGCTCCCTGGAATTTATCGAGCACATAGCGGACACGGTTGGCCGCTGCCACATAGGCTCCACGGCGCATGTAAAAATCCGCAACCTTGAGTTCGTACTCGGCCAGTTCATTGCGCAGGTAGACCATGCGCCACTTGGCATCTTCGATGTACTTGCTGTTCGGGTATTCCTTGATGAGAAAGTCGAAGATCTCGAAGGCTTCATACAGCGAGGTCGGGTCGTTGTTGGAGGGGTCACGCCCGAGAATGAAGTGTACAAAATTCCTGCCGCTGTCAAACGTGGCCAGCCCCTTGATGTAGAACGCGTAGGGGATGCTCGGGTGTCTCGGGTTCAGCTTGATGAACCGGTCGATGGTGCTGATTGCTTTTTCGTACTCATCTTGCTTGTAATAGGCATAGCTCAACTCAAGCTGGGACTGCTGGGCAAAGCGCCCAAACGGGTAGCGTGATTCGAGCAACTCGTATCTCTCGATGGCCGTGGTAAAGTCATGCCGTTCCAGCGACCTGTTGGCCTGCCCATAGAGTTCCGCTGCATCCTGGTCCGCGGAGACCTCCGCACTCTCCTCCTGGTCCTCGTCTCCCTCGAACAGGCTGAGAAGCGCACACCCGGTCAACAGATTCAGGCAGAGCAGGAGGACAGGCAGGCGCAGCGCAAAAGCCGTAAAATTCGATGAGTGTGTTTTCATAGGGGCCGAGTATAGCTTTTTTCATTCGAACGTATCGACCATGAGCGAGAACATTTCCCTGTCGGCAGAGATCCCTGCAGCCTATCGAGGCCTGCGTCTGGACGCGGCGTTGTCCCGTGTGTTCCCACAGTATTCGCGTACACGACTGCAGCAGTGGATTCGCAACCGTGAAGTGCTGGTGGACGGCCGGGTATTGCGTACCCGCGATATCGTCTCCGGGGGCGAGCAGGTCGAGGTCCGGGCGCACTTGAGCGAGGAGGCTCCGCTCGACGCCGAGGAAATCGATCTCGACATTGTGTATGAAGACCCGTTTTTGCTGGTCGTCAACAAGCCCGCCGGTCTGGTCGTGCACCCCGGTGCCGGTAATCCCACGGGCACACTGGCAAATGCACTGCTCTACCATGACCCCGGCCTGTCTGCCATTCCAAGGGCCGGTATCGTGCACCGGCTGGACAAGGATACGAGCGGGTTGCTGGTGGTGGCCCGTCAACTGCAAAGTCACTGTGCACTGGTCGACCAGTTGCAGCAGCGCACGGTGAAGCGAAAGTACGAGGTGCTGGTGCATGGCCGTGTGATTGCGGGCGGGAGTGTTGAGGCGCCGATCGGCAGGCACCCGGTCGATCGCAAGAAAATGGCCGTGACCCCTTCCGGGAAACCGGCCATCACGCACTACCGGGTACGCAAGAATTTTGATACCTGCACGCACCTGGACGTACAACTAGAAACCGGCAGGACGCACCAGATCCGTGTACACATGGCGCACCTCAGATTCCCGGTGGTCGGAGACCCGGTGTACGGGAAAAGAACAACGGGTGCAGGGACTGCCGAGGTGACCGCACTGGCCGGGTTTCCACGCCAGGCCCTGCATGCGTGCCATCTGGAAATCACGCATCCTGAGGATGCGCGAACCTGCACGTGGTCGGCTCCCCTGCCACAGGACTTCCGCCAGCTTCTTGAGGTACTGGCAGGGCACTCCCATGCAGCGCCCTGAGTGCATTACACCGGACTGGACAGCCCCGCAAGGCGTACAGGCGGTTTCCACGACACGTTGTGGCGGATTCAGCCAGGGGTGTGATGCAGGCTTTAACCTTGGTATGCATGTCGGCGATCAGCAACAGCACGTCACCAGGA
>JAPOQE010000104.1 GCA_026710875.1 Gammaproteobacteria bacterium
CTCAGTGTGACCGGCCTGATTGAAAAAGAAAGGCTGCTCGCGAAGGGGGGAATGCAGCCCGGAGATGTCATCATCATCACGAAACCGGTCGGCACGGGCACCCTGTTCGCAGCAGAAATGCGCGGCAAGGCGAAGGGTCGCTGGATCGTGGAGGCCATCGATTGCATGCTGGTCTCCAACCACAGGGCCGCGCAATGCCTGTATCAGTACGACGTGCATTCGTGTACGGATATTACGGGCTTTGGCGTGCTGGGCCACTTGCTGGAGATGGTCCGCGCAGCCGAGGCGGACATCACGATTGATCTGAATGCGTTACCCCTGCTGGACGGTGCCGTGGAGACGATCGCGCTCGGCATATTCAGTTCCCTGCAGCCTTCCAACGTGCGCCTTCGCCGCGCCGTCAAAAACCTGCAGGCCGCAGCACAGCATCCGTTCTACCCGTTGCTGTTTGATCCGCAAACCTCCGGGGGGCTACTCGCGACCGTGCCTGAAAATCATGCCGGCACCTGCATCACGGAATTGCAGCGCCTCGGGTATCCGCATGCCTGTGCCGTAGGGCGCGTACACGCCCGAAGCGATGCACTGGAGTCGGTCTATATCGACGTCGATGGGACCCATTGACCCGTAGCCCGCGTGACCCGGACACCCGGGTCTTGCCAGGGCGAGAACCCGCTCGTAAAAAAAGCTGCAGGCAAAGAAAAGCCCGCACGAAGCGGGCTTTTCCGCAGACCAGACTTTCTGGTGATGTTTTATCGCAATGATTCGTACATTGAGACGTTCAGGTTGTCCCACCTTCGCAGTCAGCTGCGACCGGGACATGATTTAAAAGTTACGCCAAGTCGATCTGCGAATTGTTGTTGTTTCTCTGATCTGCTAATCAAACAACAGTAAAACATCCACGATGCCTAGACTACGTGGAGTGCTTTCAAGGCACAAGCAAAACGTAATTATGCTGAGAATCAAATTCTTTGATGCCAAGCAGCCCGCGTTGCCGAGGTGGGCAATTGCGGAAAAAATGCGCAGCATGAGCACATACAAGTTACTGATTTTACTTGGAATTACGTAACAGCCGTCTCCAACCATCGCGCTCCTTCGCATAGGTGAACAAGCCGGCCTTTCCCATGCAGGCCGTTTGCAGCCGTTTCAACCAGGCCCGGTCAGTCTCAGCCCGCAGCAGCAGGTCACGCAGCGCCCGGGTGTCCCCGGTCGCGTAATAGCCGGGATACTCTTCCCCCAGTAATCCGACCGAGCCAGCAATATCCGAGGCAATGATGGGCAACCCGGCTACACAGGCTTCCGAGATAACATTGGCACCGCCCTCCATCCTGGAGCTGAGTACCATCAAATCGGCGCTCACGTACACCTGGCGAATGCGCCAGTGCGGAACTTCACCATGCCAGCGGTAACGTTCATTGCCTTGCATTTCCTTCTCGGCACGCTGCACCCACACCGGGCTATGGGCCTTGCCGTACTGGTTGACCTGTATGCGCGAGCCGGCGGGCAGTTTGCGCACGGCATACGCGGCACGCAACGGGTCTTTCTCCTCGCGTAAATGACCCGCCACGCAAACATTGAACCTGCGTTTTTTCTTCGCACCCCTGCGCACCGCGGACTTGGCTGACTGATGGATGACCGAGATCTTGCTCCGGTACTTCCTGGGGATCGCCAAACCGGCAAGTCCATGCAGGGTGACCAGCCGGTCGGCTACCCGGATTGAATACAGGGTCGGTTCCGGAGACGTATTGATGAACTTGTAGATATCGGTGCCGGTCAATGCCACCACCAGGAGCCGGTCGGGAAACCGGGTATGGAATCGGCGGATGGAGGCTGCGCTGCGCCATGCATGTAATGCCACCATGGCGTCGTACCGGCCGCCTGTAAAATCCGTATCCACATCCACGCGATGGCCCAGTTCTTCGAGTATGTTTTTCCAGCGAGTGGCGGTGGCACGGTTGCCGGAGCGAGAACGGGGCAACGCGGGTGTGATCAGGATAATTTTCATTGCGAAGCGGCGGGTATTACGTTGCACATGGATTACAGGGTATATTGCATGCTTGATACGGCACGATGACGAAGAACGGATGCAGTTCAAAGAGGCAACAGCAGAAAACCTTGAGAGGGCCCTGCAGGATACGCGTTCCAGGACACTGGCCCTGATCGAGGGACTGGACGGGCAACAATTGTTCGGCCCGCGGTTGTCCACGACCAATCCGTTGTGCTGGGAAATCGCGCATACCGCGTATTTTCACGAACTGTGGGTACTGCGTCATCTGGGCCAGCAACAGGAGATACTTCCCGGCTCAGATCGCCTGTTCGACTCCATATCGATTCCTCATGAGCGCCGATGGGACCTTCCGCTACCAAGTATGGCAGAGACGCTCGGGTATATGAATGATGTACTGTCGGCAGAGATTTCGCAATTGAACCGCATCGAGCTGGACCACACCGCAAGATACTTTTACCTGCTCGCCCTGTTTCATGAAGACATGCATGGAGAGGCACTGACCTACACGCGCCAGACACTCGCTTATCCTGCACCCGGGTACCTCCAGCACCTGGCACCTGTGGAGGATGGCACACCACCTGCGAACGAAGACATCGAAGTCCAGGGGGGCACGTTCATGCTGGGCATGGAAAGAGGCGATGAGTTTACTTTCGACAATGAGAAATGGGCGCACAAGACGGCATTGGCCCCTTTCCACATTGCCCGCTATGCCGTCAGCAACCAGGACTATGCCGAGTTCGTAGAGGCCCGAGGCTACTTGATGGAAGAGTACTGGTGCGAAGCGGGCTGGAAATGGTGCCGGGAGCAGGGCCTCGAATGTCCGGTGTACTGGAAAAAGGATTCCGATCAAACCTGGTATGAGAGAAGCTTTGACCAGTGGCATGAACTGGCCATGGCACACCCCGTCATCCATGTCAGCTGGTATGAAGCCAAGGCATTTTGCCGATGGGCCAACCGGCGCCTGCCGAGCGAGGCAGAATGGGAATTTGCAGCCGCCTGCGATCCAAAGGACAGGACCAACGGCATGCCTCCCAAGAATCGGTTCCCCTGGGGAGACGACAGCCGTGAAGATTGCGCTACCCTGGATGCGATGACACCGGGTACCGCCGCCATCCATGCGCACCCGGGGGGCGACAGCGCACTCGGCTGCCGCCAGATGCTCGGCAATGCATGGGAATGGACAGATTCAACTTTCCAGCCCTACCCGGGGTTCTCACCGGACTGGTATGCGGAATATTCCAGGCCGTTGTTCGGACAGACCAAAGTGCTTCGAGGCGGTGCCTGGACGACTCGCAGGCGTATGATCCGCAACACCTGGCGTAACTACTACGGGCCCGAACGCAATGATGTTTTTTCAGGCTTCAGAACCTGTGCCCCATAAAGGTCAGCATCAGGACGGATACCCAGGTACATTCATGATCATGCATAACGGGAAAACCGTACGACAATGAGCTGGTGGGGAAAACTCGCAGGC
>JAPOQE010000105.1 GCA_026710875.1 Gammaproteobacteria bacterium
ATTCCTTGAACACCTCAACGGGGACCAAGCCGTCATGGATTTCCACCCCTTCACGGATCACCGCATCCAGTTCGTGCTTGGTTGCAGGAGCCTCTGAAATCGGGCGCCGGTAGACGACCCAGACATCGGCACCTGTGCGCTTGGCAACACTTGCCACGTCATGCACCGTATGTCCCAGGATTACACTCTCCGGTCGGTCTTTTTGGGTCACCCCATGGATATTGCCGATACGTCGAGCGACTGCCAGCACGTCCATTGCGGTATCCCCCGCACCGATGACAAGAATTCGCCCGCTAATGTATTTCAGGCGGTCCTCATTGAACGCGCGCAGATAAGACATGCCATCCACGACATTTGGAGCATCACCCCCCGGGATCGGCAGCTTCTTACCGGAAACCGCCCCGATACCCCAGAACACGGCATCGTAGTCGCGTTCCAGGTCACTTACAGAAACATCCCTGCCGACGCGGGTGTTCAGTTTTACTTCAACACCCATGTCAATGATGCGGTTGATTTCACCTTCCAGCACGGAACGTGGCGTCCGGTAGCCCGGAATGCCAAATACCATCATGCCGCCAAGCTGGTCATATTCGTCGAACACGGTACAGGCATGTCCTTTCTGGCGCAGGAAATAGGCTGCAGTCAGGCCTGCGCACCCACCCCCGACGATCGCAACTTTTTTACCGCTGCTCTGCTCGGGAACCGAATACGTCATATTTTGTTCCAGGGCCCAGTCGCCGACATACTGCTCCACGGCATTGATGCCCACGGCTTCCTCAACTTCATTGCGGTTACAGCCGTCCTCGCAAGGCGCAGGACACACGCGGCCCATAACGGATGGAAACGGATTGGACATGGACATGCGGCGGAAGGCATGTTCTTGCCAGGTCATGTCGCCTACAGGCTTGTCAATTCCCCGGACAATGGACAGCCAGCCACGAATATCATGCCCGGACGGACAACTCGCCTGGCACGGGGGCGTGCGATGCACGTAGGTAGGGCAAATCTCAGACAAGCCATTTTGAACGACGTCCTTGCTCCACTGCTTGGTGACATGATCGCCATCCTCATAGCGTCGAAAAGTGAGCTTGTCTTCCATTATCCACTACCTCCCATTACAGGCACCGTACACACTATGGTACGGGTAAATTTGAATCTATCGAGCAAATAAGAACTTCTGATTATAAGGGTATTCGCGGCAACGAGAATATAACTTAAGCACTATCTCTGCCATGTATTTGCTACACAAAATTCGATATGCGTGACGGGAATTCGCCCTAAAAGCCAGAAAAGCAGGCCTGACGGGGTCAGCCCATGATCAGTTCGGTCAGGTTCATATCGCCCGAGGTGTCAATATCCAGGGCATCGATTCCCGGGATCCTGTGCACAATATAGGCCGCCATCAGCCCCACGGTGGCCGATTTCTCCTGTTGTATGGCAGTCAGCATCCTGTCGGCTGCAATCTGACAACGCTGCTGGTCATTCGGGCAGTCCACCCAGGTGCGGCTCATCTGCCAACCCTGGTCCATGTCAGCATCCATTTTCCTGAACGCATCCTGTGCATCCTGCACCATTTCATGATCGACCTGCAGAGAAAAGGTTTTCTCATCGATTGTGACTTTCAGTATCATCGGGTAGCTTGCTCAATGTTATGCATGTCAGTGTAACCGGGAACGAGTATTCAAAGAATGGTGGTACAAGTCAAACATGTTCTCGGGGACCAGGAACTCCGTCAGGTACAGAAACTGCTGGCCGGCGCTGACTTCCAGGACGGCAGGCTTTCCGCCGGGCGGACCGCCCAGACCTTGAAAAACAACGAAGAGGTCAGCGGCGAGGAGGTGATTTCCGAGTTGAACGAGATCGTCATGGGCCATCTGGTACGCCACCCTGAATACAAGATCGCTGCGCTGCCACACCGTGTTGCCGTTCCCTTTTATGTTCGCTATGGACAGGGCATGGGCTACGGTGAACACCTGGATGATCCTGTAATGGGCAATGAAAACCGGTATCGCTCGGATATTGCCATCACCGTGTTTCTGAATTCACCCGATGACTATGAAGGCGGGGAACTGGTCATCGACACCCCTTTTGGCCAACAGCAAATCAAGTATCCGGCCGGTGATGCGGTACTGTATCCCGCTTCCACACGCCATCAAGTGACTCCGGTAACCCGCGGCGAGCGGCTGGTGGCCGTCACCTGGGTGCAGAGCCTGGTACGGAGCTACGAGCAGCGCGATCTGCTTTATCAGCTTGGCAAAATGCGTGAGAAAATGTTGCGCCAGGCCCCGGATTCCGAGGATACGCGATGCCTGGACACTGTGTATGTCAATCTGGTGCGTA
>JAPOQE010000106.1 GCA_026710875.1 Gammaproteobacteria bacterium
GCTGGGCAGGGACACCGTACTGCACGTCGTCGACAAGTTCATTGCACAGCTGGAAGCCCAGCTGGAGACCAAGAAGGTTGAGATACAGATTGAGCAGGAGGCCAAGGAATGGATTGCCAAGCGTGGCTACGATGTAAAAATGGGTGCACGCCCCATGGAGCGTGTGATACAGGAACACGTCAAGAAGCCTCTTGCCGAGGAAATCTTGTTCGGCCGCCTGGAAAATGGCGGCAAAGTGATCATCCGGGCTTGTGAAAGCGGGCTGGAGATCGACTATCCTGAAGAAGCCCTCAACTGAACATCTTCTTGTTGATACCCAACGTGTCCATGACGACCCCCGGGGGTGACTGACCGGGCAGGCCTGTCACAGCCTCCTTGCAAGGATGACAGGAATCCATGGCCCGTGCGATCGCCTGTATTCTCGTGCACAGGGAAAGTCATCGATCGGTACGTGCAACGAGGACACAAGACCCGTTTCAAGCAGCAATGAAAACCAGCAAGACAAAGCTCGTCATCTTCGACCTGGACGGCACACTCATTGATACCGCTCCGGACCTTGCCTATAGCATGGACCTGGTCATGCGTGAACTGCACCTGCCCGCACAGGGGCTTGAAAACGTTCGCAGCTATATCGGGCATGGTGTGCGCAGACTGGTTGAGGACATCGTATCCTCGGTTGAGAAGCAGCCTGCCCAGGCAACCCTGGAGCGCGCGCTCGATTCATTCAACACGCATTACCGGGAACACCTGGTACGTGAAAGTGCGCTCTATCCGGGCGTGAGTGAAAGCCTGGTGTGGCTACAGGCCCGTGGTATCAAGTGCGCCTGTGTCACCAACAAGCCCGGCGATTTTGCCAACCCCTTGCTGCGCCACTTCCAGATAGAAAAGTACTTTGATGTGGTGGTCTCCGGGGACACCCTCGAGAAGAAAAAACCGGATCCTTTTCCGCTTACGTATGTTTGCAATCAGCTCGGGGTCGATGCGGGCGAGTGCATCATGGTAGGGGATTCCGAGAATGACATTGAGGCGGCGCGCAGGGCAGGTATCCGGTCTGTGTGCATGAGTTACGGCTACACGCCGCAAGAGGATATCATCGCGCTGAAGCCGGACGTGGTGCTTGATTCCTGTGTGAAATTGAAAGAGCTGGTCTGAGCCTTTCGTTTTCGCGCACCGCGTGTGCCGGGCTTCAGGTATCCGTTTGTACTTTAGCCAGTACAAAATTCCTGAACGACTCAGCGGCTATGGACAGCCGTTTGCCTTTACGGTGCACGATGTACCAGCGTCTGACGATCGGGAATGAGCGCACATCCAGCACCTTCAGTCGACCGACTTCTATTTCCAGTTCAATGGTGTGCATTGAAACAATCCCGAGGCCCAGTCCCGCCTCAACACTTTGCTTGATGGCCTCGTTGCTGTTCATCTCAATCGTACTGATCAGTTTGAAATTCTTTTTCTCCATGAAAAACCGTTCCATCGCCACACGGGTTCCTGAACCCACTTCGCGCATGATCAACGGATCATCTTTCAACTTCCTCAAGGGGATGTCTTTCTCATCGACAAGAGGGTGGTTGGGAGGGGCAATGATGACCAGGGGGTTATCCATGAAGGGCTCGCCGATCAACTCCATTTCTCCAGGCGGGGATCCCATCAGCGCAAGGTCGGTATTGTTGGACTCGAGTTGTTTGAGCAGCGTGGCGCGATTCGTTACATCAAAACTGACCCGGATGCGTGGATACTGCTGGCAAAATTCCGACAGCAGGCGCGCGGCAAAGTAATTGACGGTGGATGCCACGGTAATTTGCAAATGCCCGCCCTCCGTGCCTTTGAGGTCATTGAGTTCCTTGTTGGCTTCCTCGACCTGATTTCGGATTTCAGTGCGGTAACGGAGCATCAGTTTGCCTGCTTCCGTCAGGTGGATGCGCTTGCCGAGCTGCTCATAGAGCGGGATGCCGACCACGTTCTCAAGTTGCCGGACCTGCATTGAAACCGCCGGTTGGGTAAGGAACAGCTCCTCGGCGGCCTGGGTAAAGCTCAAACGCCGGGCAACCGCTTCAAACACCTGCAATTGTCGAAAGGTAATATTCATCAATATATTCTTATGTAAAATATCATAAATTAAGGTAACAGTAATTATATTAGATAATTCATATATACGGAGAATACACGTGTATGCATCTATAATTACAAGAATATGGCTTTAATATACTTAATTTCGAGTAATAGCATAAGTTAAATATTATTAAATAGATAATTATTATTTAATTTCATTTATTTAATTAGATGATAGGGTTATCGGACCATGCCGCTGCTGGCTGGCCAGATTACCCTGACTCCGTATCTGAGATCATGGGGGTACACATGCCAGTCCCTCGTCAGCCGTAGCGGCCCTCAATCAGACAGTGCAACGGAGAGATTGAAATGCCGAAAACCATTGCTGCAGCCGACCGGTACAAAGCGGGGGTCCTGGAATATAAACAGATGGGCTACTGGGTCCCTGATTACGAACCCAAGGATACGGATCTCATTTGCCTGTTCCGTATCACTCCACAAGCAGGTGTTGACCCGGAAGAGGCGGCAGCGGCGGTTGCCGGGGAATCGTCGACAGCGACCTGGACGGTCGTGTGGACAGACCGGCTGACCGCCTGTGAACTGTACCGCGCAAAGGCGTATCGCGTGGACCGCGTGCCCAACACCGAGGATCAGTACTTTGCGTACATCGCCTATGACCTTGACCTGTTCGAGCCCGGCTCGATTGCCAACATGACGGCATCCATCATCGGCAATGTATTTGGCTTCAAGGCACTCAAATGCCTTCGACTCGAAGACATGCGCATTCCGGTGGCCTACCTGAAAACCTTTCAGGGGCCTGCAACCGGGATCGTGGTCGAGCGCGAAAGACTGGAGAAATACGGGCGGCCCTTACTGGGGGCGACCACCAAGCCCAAGCTGGGGCTTTCAGGGCGCAATTATGGCCGTGTCGTATATGAAGCCCTCAAGGGCGGGCTGGATTTCACAAAGGATGATGAGAACATCAATTCGCAGCCCTTCATGCATTGGCGGGATCGATTTCTGTACTGCATGGAGGCCGTGAACCGGGCGCAAGCCTGTGGGGGTGAGGTCAAGGGTCATTACCTCAATGTCACGGCGGCCACCATGGAAGACATGTACGAGCGTGCAGAATTCGCAAAAGGGCTCGGCTCCGTCATCGTGATGATTGACCTGGTGGTGGGCTACACGGCCATCCAGTCCATGGCCAAGTGGGCACGTGGCAACGACATGATCCTGCACCTGCATCGGGCAGGGCACGGCACCTACACACGGCAAAAGACACATGGCGTGAGCTTTCGGGTGATCGGCAAGTGGATGCGAATGGCAGGCGTGGATCATCTGCATGCCGGAACGGTGGTGGGAAAACTTGAGGGTGACCCACGCATGATTGCCGGAATCTACGATGTACTGCGTGAGACCCGAAACCCCGTCAACCTGGAGCATGGCATATTTTTTGACCAGGACTGGGCTTCTTTGAACAAGGTCATGCCGGTCGCATCCGGCGGCATTCACGCAGGACAAATGCACCAGCTCGTACACTACCTTGGCGAGGATGTCGTACTGCAGTTCGGCGGCGGCACCATCGGGCATCCCATGGGCATCGAGGCCGGTGCTACTGCCAACCGCGTGGCACTGGAGACCATGATTCTTGCCAGGAATGAAGGGCGGGACTACCTCAATGAAGGGCCTGAAATTCTCAAACAGGCGGCACGGTCGTGCAAACCGTTGCAGGCCGCACTCGATACCTGGAAGGACATCACGTTCAACTACGAGTCCACTGACACCCCCGATTTTGTACCCGTTGCAACGGCCGTTGCCTAGTCACCAGGAGTACCGACATGCGTATCACTCAAGGAACCTTCTCTTTTTTACCCGAGCTGACCGATGAGCAGATCAGGAAGCAGGTCAAATACTGCCTGGATAACGACTACGCGGTAAGTATAGAGCACACCGATGACCCGCATCCCAGGAATACGTATTGGGAAATGTGGGGGCTGCCCATGTTCGATCTCAAGGACCCGGCCGGCGTGCTGATGGAAATCAACGAATGCCGCAAGGCGCATCCCGAGAACTACATTCGAGTCGGGGCCTTTGACAGTGAACGGGGCACAGAAAGCATGCGAATTTCGTTCATCGTCAACCGTCCCGCACAGGAGCCGGGTTTTTACCTGGAACGCACGGAAGGTGACGGGCGCGCCATCCGCTACACCACGCATTCCTATACAAAGATGAAATAGCCAGGAGACCACCGCTGATGAGCAAGAGTCATCTGGAATCCGTAGCCGCCGACGAACCATCCAGTTCTGAGGAACTGATTGATTTGCACGGCGAGTACGAGGCATCGAATGTACAGGAGGTGCTGGACAAGCTCGATCATGAGCTCGTGGGTCTGCAGCCGGTAAAGACCCGTATCCGCGAAATTGCCGCCTTGCTGCTCGTCGACCGCGCACGCAGGTCTTTTGAACTTACATCGCAGACACCCACCTTGCATATGAGTTTTACCGGGAACCCGGGTACAGGCAAGACTTCGGTGGCGCTCCGTATCGCGGAAATTCTGCATTGCCTGGACTATGTGCGCGAGGGGCACCTTGTCTCAGTGACCCGGGATGACCTGGTTGGCCAGTACATCGGTCACACCGCACCCAAAACGAAAGAGATCATAAAGAAGGCCATGGGCGGGGTGTTGTTCATTGATGAGGCCTATTACCTGTACCGCCCCGAGAATGAGCGCGATTACGGCCAGGAAGCGATTGAGATTCTCCTGCAGATCATGGAGAACAACCGCGATGACCTGGTGGTGATCCTTGCCGGATACAAGGAACGCATGGACACGTTTTTCCAGAGCAACCCGGGCTTTCGTTCCCGCATTGCCCATCACATCGATTTTCCAGACTATTGCGCATCCGAGTTGCTGGATATCGGTAAATTGCTGCTGGGGCAACAGAACTACCAGCTAAGCAAGGCCGGGGAGTCCGCATTCAACGAATACATCGAACTGCGCATGAAATTGCCGCAATTCGCAAACGGGCGCTCTATACGCAATGCCCTGGACCGGGCAAGGCTGCGCCAGGCCAATCGCCTGTTCAAGACTTCCCGGTCGAAGAAGTTCGTCAAACAGGATCTGATGACGCTTGAGGCCGATGACTTCTATGCAAGCCGGGTGTTTGCGGAAGGAAAACCGGATCAGGGTCAAGTCGCATCGATCTGAAGATTAATTAAATAACTCCATGGGTAACCGGTGAACCTCAACATGTGCGAATCAAAAACCTTGTTTTCAGTGCATGCCGCTGACCCCATCAATCCGGAGATTCAACCTCGATGAACCGCAGATACCTTGCCAATGCCCTGCGTGCACTGTCGATGGATGCCATTGAGCGGGCAAAGTCGGGCCATCCGGGCATGCCGATGGGCATGGCTGATATTGCAGAAGTCCTGTGGAATGATTATCTGAAGCACTCCCCGCAAAATCCCGGGTGGGTGGATCGCGATCGTTTTGTCTTATCCAATGGCCACGGGTCGATGCTGTTGTACTCGCTGTTGCACCTGTCCGGTTATGCAGTGACGCTGGATGAGATCAAGCGATTCCGGCAACTGGATTCCGCCACTCCGGGTCATCCTGAATTCGGTGAAACACCGGGTGTTGAAGCCACCACCGGGCCACTCGGCCAGGGTCTGGCGAATGCGGTGGGCATGGCGCTCGCTGAAAAAGTACTAGCAGCGCGCTTCAATCAGGAAGATATCAGCATCGTGGACCATCATACCTACGTGTTTGTCGGTGATGGCTGCCTGATGGAAGGCATTTCCCATGAAGCCTGCTCCCTGGCGGGCACCTGGGGCCTTGGCAAGCTGATTGTGATTTACGATGACAATCGCATCTCCATCGACGGCGACGTCAACGGCTGGTTCACGGATGATACCCCGAACCGGTTTCGCGCCTATGGATGGGAAGTGCTGGCGGAGGTGGACGGGCACAATACCGTTCAGATCAAGGCGGCCATCGAACTTGCCAGGAAAAGCCTTGATCGGCCCACGCTGATCTGTTGCCGGACCAAGATCGGCTGGGGCGCGCCCGGCAAGGAAGGCAGCCAGGCCTGCCACGGTACGCCGCTCGGCAAGGAAGAGGTCGAACGGACACGGGAAAATATCGGCTGGTTTCATCCGCCCTTCACCATCCCGAAAGGGGTCTACCGGCATTGGGATGCCGTGGCAAAGGGATTGCAGGCAGAAACCCAGTGGCAAGCAAAATTTGACCGTTACCGGGTCAGGTACCCCAGGCTGGCAAGCGAATTTGAACGGCGGATGGTGCGCGAGTTGCCCAACTACTGGGATTCATTCATTCAGCAAACGATTTCAGAGGCGAATTCAAAAGCCCAAAGCCTTGCGACCCGAAAGGCCTCCCAGGAAGCCTTGCATGCCTGCACCCAGGTGCTGCCTGAATTGATCGGCGGGTCCGCCGACCTGGCTGAATCCAACCTCACGTTGTGCCCGAATTCAAAGCCCATCACCCGGCAGGACCCGAATGGAAACTACATTCACTTCGGAGTACGGGAATTCGCAATGTCGGCGATCACGAATGGTCTTGCCCTTCATGCGGGCTTCATTCCATTTTGCGCGACCTTCCTGATTTTCTCTGAATATGCGCGCAACGCATTGCGCATGGCGGCCCTGATGAAGCTTCCAAGTATTTTCGTGTTGACCCATGATTCGGTGGCACTCGGTGAAGACGGCCCGACGCATCAGCCCGTGGAACAGATTGCAAGCTTGCGACTGATTCCCGGGATGTCTGTCTGGAGACCCGCGGACTCGGTGGAATCGACGGTGGCCTGGCAGCAAGCGATTGAACACCCCAAAGGTCCCACGGCCCTTCTTTTCAGTCGCCAGGGGGTTCCGCACATCTCGCGTACCAAGCACCAGCTGCGGCAAATCCGATTTGGCGCCTACGTGCTTCGCGACTGTGCCATTGCTCCTGAAGCCATCGTGATTGCAACGGGCTCGGAAGTTTCCATTGCCCTGCAGGCCTGGGAGGCACTGACCGAGAAAGGAATACAGGTGCGGTTGATCTCCATGCCTTCAACCACGGTCTTCGATACCCAGGATGAAGCCTACAAGGAACAGCTGTTGCCCCGTCATGTGACGAACCGGGTTGTGGTCGAAGCCGGTGTCAGCCGGGGCTGGGAAAAATATGCAGGGCAAGAGGGCCGCATCATCGGCATTGACGCTTTCGGCAAGTCAGCCCCGGGGCCTGTACTGCAACAACATTTCGGCATCACTGTTGAGGCGATCGTTCGTGAGGTGGAGTCATGCACCCGACACAGAACCGGGCCGAAAAAACGCGCCAAGATTTTACAAATTGTATGAACGCCATGGAGACACAATGTCATTGATAACCCTTAGACAGCTGCTTGAGCACGCTTCGGTAGAGAACTACGGCGTGCCCGCATTCAACATCAACAACATGGAACAGGTGCAGGCGATCATGCAGGCCGCAGATGAAACCGACAGCCCCGTAATCCTGCAGACCTCTGCCGGTGCCAGAAAGTATGCCGGTTCCAGATTTTTACGCCATTTGATTGAGGCCGCCATGGAAACCTGGCCGCATATTCCTGTCGTCGTGCACCAGGACCATGGGGCCTCTCCCGCCGTGTGCCTGCGCTCCATTCAGCTTGGTTTCAGTTCGGTCATGATGGACGGATCGCTTGGAGAGGACATGAAGACACCCATGTCCTTTGAATACAACAAGGCGGTCACACGGAAGGTCACGAGGATGGCCCACGCATGCGGTGTTTCAGTGGAAGGGGAACTCGGGTGCCTGGGATCGCTCGAGACCGGCCGGGCAGGAGAGGAAGATGGTTCGGGTGCGGCGGGGAGGCTTTCCCCCGAGCAGCTGCCTACGGGCCCGCAGGAAGCCCCGGGGATTGTGGGCGCGGGCAAAGGGGGTGCGCTGCGGCGTGCGAGTGTTGACCA
>JAPOQE010000107.1 GCA_026710875.1 Gammaproteobacteria bacterium
CAGTTAAACGTAAAACTGCCAAAAAGGCTGTCAAGCGTAAAGCAGTTAAACGCAAAACCGCCAAAAAGGCTGTCAAGCGTAAAGCAGTTAAACGTAAAACTGCCAAAAAGGCTGTCAAGCGTAAAGCAGTTAAACGCAAAACCGCCAAAAAGGCTGTCAAGCGTAAAGCAGTTAAACGTAAAACTGCCAAAAAGGTCGTCAAGCGTAAAGCGGTTAAACGCAAAACTGCTAAAAAGGCTGTCAAGCGTAAAGCAGTTAAACGCAGGGCTCGCTGACCAAATACATCAATGCGGCACACAAAAAAGGCTCTTTATAGAGCCTTTTTTGTGTGTGCGAAAAGAGACATCTCCAGAGCCTTTCCTGAAGATCACTCAGATTCAGGTCATTTGGGAATCAGTCTCCCAAGAACAATTTATAAACTGGGTTACCAGTCTCCTCCCAGCAGCTGTACCCAAGTTTGGCCAAGAACTGGTCGAAGCGCTTCCGGTTTTCTGCCGGCACTTGAATGCCAGCTAAGACGCGCCCATAGGCAGCCCCATGATTGCGATAGTGAAATAGGCTTATATTCCACTCTTGGCCGATCATTTCCAAAAAATCTAACAACGCGCCTGGTCGTTCCGGAAATTCAAAGCGGAACAAGATTTCATTTTCCAATGTTGGACTTCGACCACCTACCATATGCCGCAAATGAAGTATTGCTACTTCATTGTCAGAGATGTCTAGTGCAGGATACCCAGATGCTTCCAGCTCATTCAGTAGCTTACTTTTTTCAGTTTCAGCATCCTCGACTTTTACACCCAAAAATATTTGTGCCTGAGCACTGTCTGCATAACGATAGTTGAACTCTGTCACCCCACGAGACCCAAGCATTCGACAGAAAGTCAGAAAACTGCCAGGTTTTTCTGGGATAGTTACAGCAAACAAGCATTCTCTTCTTTCTCCGAGTTCCGCACGCTCTGCCACATGGCGCAAACGATCAAAATTCATATTTGCGCCGGTATTTACGGCAACCAACAATTTGTCTAAGGCTTTCTCGCGGTCAACATACTGCTTGATCCCTGCTAAAGCTAGTGCCCCAGCAGGCTCAAATAGTGTACGGGTCTCATCAAAGAGATCCTTTATAGCAGCACAAATTTCATCTGTGCTTACCAATAGCACTTCATCAACAAGCTGTTTTGCGATATTGAAGGTCTCTTCACCAACGCACCTTACTGCAACCCCATCTGCAAATATCCCAACTGTATCCAGCTGCACCCTTTTTCCTGCACGCAATGCAGCGTGCATAGTAGGAGCATCTTGCGGTTCAACACCAATCACCTTTATGTCAGGCCGGTAGTGTTTAATATAGGATGCCATGCCAGCAATGAGCCCACCGCCGCCAATCGGAATAAATATTGCGTCTATGTCCGATGACATTTGTTGCAAGATTTCTAAGGCAACAGTGCCTTGTCCAGCAATTACATCTTCGTCATCATATGGATGCACATAAGACAGCCCTTCACTTTTTGCAAGTTCTTGGGAATACAGAAAGGCTTCATCATAGGTGTCGCCATATAAAACAGCCTTTGCGCCCATACGGGTAACCGACTGCACTTTGATGGATGGAGTCGTGCACGGCATCACTATCGTGGCGTGAATAGAAAGTTTTTTTGCAGCCAGAGCTACGCCCTGTGCGTGATTACCTGCCGATGCGGCTATAACTCCGCGCCTTCTTTCAGAATCTGACAAGCGGGCAATTTTGTTATATGCGCCTCTGAGTTTGAATGAAAATACACTTTGCTGATCTTCTCTCTTCAGGTAAATCTGGTTGGAGAACCGTTTAGACAAGGTGTCTGCAAAATCAAGTGCGGACTTGACAGCAACATCATACACTTTGGCATTTTCAATTTTGCTTACAAGGTTCTTCATTGTCATTTTCAAAATCTTCTATACTTTATGTTTTTCATAGCTAGTATCTGTATCATTTACAAAACTCAAACTATTGCCATGCTATGTCAACTGAAAAAAAGAAACTAGCTGCTGCCGAGGGTGCCTTGGATTATATACAAGCTGGCGATGTAATCGGTGTTGGCACGGGGTCTACTGCAAATTATTTCATTGATGCACTTGCAGGTATAAAGGGAAAGATTGATGGGGCCGTAGCAAGTTCAGAAGCTACAGCAAAGAGACTCAAGAATCACGGCATACAAGTACTAGATCTAAATTCCGTACCTGGTCTACCCATATATGTAGATGGCGCCGATGAAGCGACATCTCACAGACACCTAATCAAAGGGGGAGGTGGCGCACTGACACGTGAAAAAATTGTTGCTGGGGCGAGTGAGAAATTCATCTGTATTGCGGACGATACCAAACTGGTAGACACTCTGGGAGCTTTCCCCCTGCCTATTGAAGTGATCCCAATGGCAAGAAGTCATGTGGCCAGGCAATTGGTCAAGCACGGTGGTATCCCTGAGTTAAGGGATGGATATAAAACTGATAATGGCAACCTGATTCTCGATGTGCACAATTTGACAATTCTGAACCCTATAGATAAAGAGCGTGAACTGAACAATATTGCAGGTGTTGTTACCGTTGGAATATTTGCGTTGCGTCCTGCCGATATTTTGGTGTTGGGTGGAGAATCAGATCTTCAGATCATCCAGTAGAATTCGCCTGCTTAAGTAATCCAACGTCTACCTTGCCAAGGATACTAAGGAAATAATTTAGAATACCGTCCTGCAGAATTGCTCTCAACGATACCCCTGGAGTTTAGGCCAAGGGCCCCTCCTCAATCGAAAAATCGAAGGTACGCTGACTAGATAGAACTGTTGAGTGCCAAGGGACAGCACCTGAGCAAAGACGTAAAATTAGCGCTTTGAATACTGTTCTTTCTTGCGCGCTTTACGCAAGCCGACTTTTTTGCGTTCCACTTCACGCGCATCACGTGTAAGAAACCCGTTTTTCCGCAATGGCAAGCGCAAATTCTGATCATACTCCAGCAATGCTCGAGCTATGCCAAGCTGCACTGCACCTGCCTGGCCGTTGGAGCCACCACCTTTTACCTTAACATCAATATCAAATTTATCCGTTAACTCGGTCAGTTCGAGTGGTTGTCGGATAATCATGCAAGACGTCTCCCGGCCAAAATACTGATCAAAGGCCCGCATATTGACAGTGATTTTTCCTGATCCAAGGCGCAGATAAACGCGTGCTGTGGAACTCTTTCTCCGTCCGGTCCCATAAAACTGTTCTTGTGGCATGTCGCGGTTAAATCTCTAGTAGTTGAGGTTGTTGTGCAGCGTGTTTGTGTTTCGTACCAGCATAGACTTTTAGCTTACGGAACATTGCTCGGCCCAATGGGTTTTTTGGCAACATCCCTCTTACTGCATTTTCAATGACGCGCTCGGGATGCCTTTTATGCAGTTCTTTGAGTTTCATGGACTTAAGACCACCAACGTAACCCGTATACCGATGATAAATTTTGTCTTCCATTTTATTACCTGTGACTCGCACCTTCTCAGCATTAATGACAACAATAAAATCACCTGTATCTACATGTGGTGTATAAATTGGCTTATGTTTACCTTTCAACCTTGTTGCAATTTCACTGGCCATGCGTCCCAATGTCTTATCCGTAGCATCCACCAAATACCAGTCGCGCTGTACCTGTCCTTGCTTCGCATTGACCGTAGCCATTCAACCCACCTAAATAATTGCTTCTGAAAGGCGGGGAATGGTAACGGACATCACACATGATGACAAGATTAACCCCGTGTCCAGACAAAAAAAAGCGTAGGCTTTTGCGGCCTACGCTTAGATAACTACCAGAGAGGTAGATGGAGGAGCCTTTAGTTTGAATTCAAACTATAAGAATATGCGCATTTTCTAATATATTTATATTATAGTCAACTAATTTCTGTGGCCTACCCCAATATGGATAGGATTAAATTTTTAGACGGTCAACAACCTCACCTGAAATAAGGTGTTTGGAGATAATCTCATCCAGGTCACTTTCGTCCTTATAGGTGTACCAGACGGCATCAGGATAGACGACTGCAACAGGACCTTCGGCACAGCGGTCTAGACAACCAGCCTGGTTTACACGCACTCCACCCTGTTTTGCAATACCCAGTTCTTTTGTCCTGTTTTTAGCATATGCACGCAACTCAGCAGCCTCGTGGTCTTGGCAACAAGCTTTGTCCTCACGATAGTTCACGCACATAAAGAGATGACGTTTATAAAATGACATTGCTAATCTTTGTTGTGAATTACCTGTATGCGCTTTCGATTATACACTTGTACAAAATACTAAACCGTCGCCTGTCTCTTGTTGTTGCTGGCATATAATACTCATGCCGATCCTTGTTACCTCCAGCCTTTCAAGTATTTGCAAGTAACGCCATGCAGTCCTCTCACCATAAAAATAAAGATATCATTGCTGCAACTGACGAATGCGTCATGTGTGGATTGTGTTTGCCTCACTGTCCGACTTATTCCATAACAAAAAATGAAGCGGAATCACCGCGCGGCCGCATTGCACTAGTGCGAGCGTTACATGAAAGCGAATTATTGCCTAGCCCTGTCTTGATTGATCATCTCGATCAATGTGTGGCATGCATGAACTGCGTGTCTGTCTGCCCGGTAGATATTGAGTATGCAAAGATTCTGGATGCTGGTCGTGACACCACAAATCAACAACATGCACTTTTTCACCGGATGAAGAAGACTCTGCTGCTCGCAACATTAAGCAAAGCCTCGATGCGCAGATTCATCAAGGTCCTTCTGCTCATTTGCCATGCTCTGAGAATAGATTCTTTTTTTAGAATATTTGCTGCTCGATTTCCGAATAGGCTGCGTATACTCTCCTTGATTCCTCGCCCAGACAAGGCCCGGTTTCCAAGTCGGCCCTTACTCGGACGCACGCAAGATTTGCGAGTCGCGTTAGTAGAATCATGTGCCGGAAACATTTTTTCCGACTCTGCACTTCCGGCAGCAAAAGCAGTATTACAGGCACTGGGATTCGAAATTACACGTTTGCCACAGACCCGTTGCTGCGGTGCCTTGCACCAACATAGTGGCTATTCCAACACGGCAAGAAAACTGATTCAAGAATTCTGCGATTCATTTAAGAAACAGCATATTGATGTACTGGTATCCCTGACTACGGGCTGCGCCGCGCATATCAATCGATACCCAGAAATACTAAATCATCCATTCGCTGCAGAACTGGTTAACAACCACACGGACATCAGCTCTTTTGTTGTTGAACACATGGAAAAACAGGCACTGAAATTCAGGCCACTGCCACAAAAAGTTTTTATCCACGAGCCCTGCACACAAAAACAGATCGGCAACATTACACAGGTAGCGGAAAGGTTGCTCAACGTAATACCTGATATCCAGCTGGAAACCTTTCAGGATGATTTGGCGTGCTGTGGAGCTGGTGGAGTGAATATGCTGTTTCATGATGAGCATGCAGATTGCCTGATCCAAAATAAGATCACTGAAATTGCTAACAGTGATGCTGCCTATTTGGTAACACCAAACATCGGCTGTGCCATGCACTTTCAGGCACAACTCTCAAAGATCAATGCTCCAGTCGTAGTCTGCCATCCGATACACCTCTTTGCACAGCAATTGATATACTCCAAGCATGCGGAACTACAGCACCCTTGATCATTTTTTATCCCATTCTGAAAGTGGCATCCGTGCCATATTTGCAGTGCTTGGTATGGGTCCTGACACTGACTCAAACGACAACGCGGCCCTTGATACCGGACTACATGCACATGACAAAAAAATATCTGCACGACTGATGCGCGTAAATCATGCTGGAGAAGTTGCAGCGCAAGGCCTCTATCACGGGCAAGCATCTACAGCACAGCAAAATAACGTCAAACAACACATGCAACAATGTGCAAAAGAAGAGCAGGCTCACCTGGACTGGTGTGAGAAAAGACTGACTGAACTTGACGATCATCCAAGCACCCTAACTCCTGTTTGGTATTTGGGTTCGTATGCTATTGGTGCGACCGCCGGATTACTGGGGGATGAATGGAGCCTAGGCTTTGTTTCAGAAACAGAAAAACAGGTTATACGGCATCTAGACAAGCACCTTGACCGCTTGCCGAAAAATGACAATAAGAGCAGAGAAATTTTGTTAAGGATACGTGAGGATGAAGCAAAGCATGATGAGAATGCGCGGGATGCCGGAGTTCATGAAATGCCCAGGCCTGTACGTCATGCGATGCAGGCCATATCCAAAATTATGACTAAAACTGCCTACTGGGCCTGATCAATAGGGCAGCTTGTTCCGCAGTATATTTCATCTATCTCTTTTTTCAGCCGCTGCTCTATGGTATTCAGTTCACCCTCCTGAAACCGGTGTGTTCCCCACCCAAACAAATAATCACCCAGCCTGAAATCAAGCCGCTTCATCCTGGTATGGAATGTGTTTGTCTGCCTTACATTCATATCAGCGATTTGATACTGACGCCTTATCTTCTTGGATAAAAACTCTTGTATCGATGTAATTTCATGGTCCAGATAATGTTTCTGCCCAAGGATATCCCGAGTAAATCCGCGAACTCGATAATCTAGAACAATGATATCTTCGTCAAAAGCATCAATAAGATAATTCAGTGCCTTGAGTGGAGATACCTGGCCACAGGTGGAAATATCCATGTCAACACGAATCGTATTGATACCTTCATCTGGATGGCTCTCAGGATACGTGTGTGCTGTCACATGGCTCTTGTCCAGGTGTACAACAGTAGACTGCTTCATAGCCATTACCTGATCATCCAAATGCAAATCAGTAACATCTGCACTAGGTAATATAGGTTCTTCTGCAATCAAACAGGTAACACTCGAGCCACGAGGCACATAGTCATAAGCAGACATTTTTAAAATATTGGCACCGATGATATCCACAACCTCACAAAGTACCCGCTGGAGATTTTTTGCGCTGTAAGCCTCATCGATATGGCGTAGATAGTCGTGCAGGTGCGCTGGTGTATGTGTGTAACAAATTTTGAAAAAGTTAAAGCTCAGGGTCTTAGTAAGGTTATTAAACCCATGGAGTTTGACTTTTGAACAATCGGCGCTCATATACATTATTCATAATTAAATGAATTGGAATCCAAACCACTATCCATCGGTGGTCTCTGTCAGCACGTCATAGTCATACGTAATTTCTACGCTGTCGCGCAACATCATGATTACTGAACAGTACTTTTCAACAGACAATTCGATGGCACGTTTGACCCGACGATGGTCTAGATTTAAACCTGTAATATCAAAGTGCAGGTGTATATTGGTAAAGACAGCTGGTACGGTATCTGCACGCTTCGCGCGCAACTCAACTTCACAGTGCTCTATGGGCTGTCTTGATTTCTTGAGGGTATGCACTACATCAAAAGCACTGCACCCACCCATACCCACCAGTATCATCTCCATGGGCCGCGCTGCGAGATTTTGGCCGCCATGATCAGGGGGGCCGTCCATGGCAATAGAATGCCCACTGCCCGTACTGGCTACAAATCTCATATGGTCAGTCCACTTTACACGTACCTTCATTACTCATACCTGACTGTCAATTTACTGCTCGTTAAAATTACTTGCATGGCAACGCCATGACCGTTTCTGCTTGACCTCGCGGCAAAAATTTACCGCTGCCAAATCAGATAGGCCGCTACTGGCTGATAATTTGCTGAAATAATCTTTGATAGGATTTATGTACTTTTTTCCCAAACAAAGGATCTTCTAATCTGGAAGTCATTGCGCCAATTTGCTGCCAGTCCTTCTCATTGAGCTTGGCATTAATTACGGGATATACATGTGCCTCTTCATGGTCAATATGCTGTCTTTGTTTGGAAATGTATTCTCCCAACATAGTGCAAAGTTCTTCTCTTCTCTGGGGCACCCCCGTCAAAGCATTTTGTAAAGCTTCAAAAAGCCTGTCGGTAAGAACAGGCAAATGATCATGCTCACGGAGAAGATCATGTATTTGTTCGTACTCCGGCTCATAATGCTCCAGAAAATATTTGAAGATAGTGTCCTCTAGCGGGTGATGCACATAATCAGGATATTCCTTCATGTATCTCACAGCATCCAAAGTTGTACTGAGATCGGATACCTCGCAGTCTTCCAGCAGATGAAGCTGCCCTTCCAAAAAGTTCAGAAGCTTGTCAAAACTGATGTGGTCGTTATGCAGTTTTTCAAGTATGGCTTCCATGGTAGATACGTGTCATCAGTACGATTGTATACATTCCACGAGCTTAACCCGGGTTCCTGAACAAAAAAAGCAAGGCATCGCCATTCCTTCCTCCAGCACTTCCAGCTGTCAGCCGATCAAGCCCTTCTCATGGGTATCAACACCCTATTTCCAAAAGTATGTCTGACATTATCAAAGTCTGCGTGTCAACCTACAAGGCGATACATGATTTTCTTAAACAATCAGCACGGCCGCACCATTAAGTTTTCCACAACGTAAATCTTCAAGTGCCTGGTTGGCTTCTGTCAGAGGGTATGGGTGAATGTGCGTGTGAACAGGCATCTGATTGACGGTCTCGAAAAATTCTATCCCATCCTGTCGAGTCAGGTTTGCGACCGAGCTGATTTGCCGCTCGCCCCAAAGAATCGCATATGGAAAGGTCGGGATATCACTCATGTGGATACCACCACATACGACTGCCCCTCCTTTGCGCACACTGCGCAATGCCTGAGGAATCAAATCTCCTGCAGGTGCAAAAATGATGGCGCTATCCAGTAAATCTGGTGGCGACTGATTTGAACCCCCTGCCCAAGCAGCACCTAATCGATTGGCAAATCGCTGTGCATCCATGTCATCAGGTCGCGTGAATGCAAAAAAATTCCTGCCATGCTTAACAATGACTTGCGCAAGAATGTGTGCCGCCGCACCAAAACCAAATAGGCCAATCTTCTCGTTATGCCGGCACAATGTGTCTGCAATTTTTAGACATCGATATCCAATCAGTCCTGCACACAATAAAGGTGCGATCTCAGCAACATTGGCTCCGTGGTCTATCGGGATACAGTATCGGTGATCTGCAACCGTGTAGTCACAATAACCTCCATCAAGGTGATATCCAGTGAATCGGGCTTTATCACATAAATTTTCCCGATCAATTTGACAGAATTTGCAGTCTCCACATGTCCAGCCTAGCCATGGAATTCCCACTAGATTGCCCGACTCCAACGGCACATCGGCACCTGTGCTGACAACTTTTCCAACAATTTCATGCCCTGGAATAATCGGTGTACGGACGTCAGGTAATTCACCACTAACCAGATGTAAATCTGTTCTGCAAACACCGCATGCCAGCACTTTTATCAGCACCTCATTCGCACCCGGCTGAGGCATCGGCAGCTCAGCCTGCTCAAGAGGCTCCCCAACGGCATTCAACACCATGGCTCGCATATTTTTCCAGTGCCTAGAGATAAACCTGGAAACTATTGTACCGACTTATTGCAAGATATTGATCATCTGAGCTCCGTCCCCCTATGAGAAAGGCAGGATCAGACAGGACAGTCTTGCCTCAAGATTAGCGAAATGAAAATTGCCAAATTAAAGCAGAGACACCATCAAGGTTAGGTCAGCCACCTCTTGGGAGGTTACCGGCTGGATAATCGAACAATGGGATGTATTGCTGAATACTAAATTTTCCGCAATTCAGAAAAAAAGCTCTTTCAGCCGAGCCCCCGGGTCTTCAGCAGTCATCAATGCCTCACCCACAAGAAAGGAGTTGACGCCATTTTCCATCATGGTTGCAATATCTTCTCTTGTATGAATGCCACTTTCAGTTACTACATGACAGAAATCCGGGATATCAGGAAGCAACTCCAGGGTAGTGTTCAGGGTTGTCTCAAAACTATGCAAGTTACGATTGTTTATTCCCAGCAAAGTGGGTTGTATCGCAAGTACCTGCTCAAGTTCTTCGCCACTATGCACTTCGATGAGCACATCCAGACAGAGTTCCTTGGCCAGAGCATTGAGTTCTGATAGCTGTTCAAATTCCAATGCTGCTGCAATTAGTAGCAAACAGTCGGCATCCACTGCACGCGTTTCATATACCTGATAACTATCTATGATGAAGTCCTTGCGCAGGATTGGCAAAAAGCAGGCCTTGCGGGACAACTCCAGAATTGCACATGAACCTTTGAAGAAGTGGCTGTCTGTTAAAACAGAAATGCAAGCTGCTCCATTCATTTGATAGCCTGCTGCGATCTGCAGGGGGTTGAAATCCTCTCTCAGAATGCCACTGCTAGGCGATGCCCGCTTGATCTCTGCAATTACACCCGGTCGATTTGCTTGCTGAGCACGTCGCAAAGCGGACTCAAATCCTCTTGAAGCAGGAGCTTCGCGGGCCCATTCCTGCATATTTTGCTGAGATACACGCCGTTTGCGTTCAACCAGTTCACTTTTCTTGTGCTCAATGATTTTTGCAAGAATTTCAGGCTGCTTGGACATTCTCAGAAATCGTTCGTATATTCTACATACTGCTTGAATTTCTTCTTGGCTTCTCCACTAGATAAAACCGAGGCCGCCAATTCCACCCCTTCTGCTAAGGTTGGAGTTTTATTGCACGCGTACAGTGCCGCACCTGCATTGAACTTTACAATTTCAGAAGCTGCATTTTCCTTACCGCCAAGTGCGGCATTTACCATCAACAGGCTTTGCTGTGTATTGTTCACCAAAATTTCATCCATGCCGTATTGCCTGATGCCGTATTGTTGAGGAGTAATCTCATAACAGGTGACTTCTCCATCCTTCAGTTCGGCAACGCTTGTGCTGCCACCAATACTGATTTCATCCAGTCCGTCCTCAGCATGCACGACCAGCACATGCCTGCTTCCCAGTCTTCGCAGCACTTGTGCAAGTGGCTCGACCCACTGACTCCCGAACACCCCAAGCACCTGATTAGGCGCACCTGCAGGATTCGTTAATGGGCCTAACAGGTTAAACATTGTTCTCACCCCCAGGTCCCTGCGCACGCCCGCCGCATGCTTCATAGCGCTGTGGTGCATTGGTGCAAACAAGAAACCTATACCAAGATTCTCTATGCACTGCGCCACCTGTTCAGGCGTCAAGTTCAAATTGACTCCTGCAGCTTCCAGCACATCTGCACTGCCACTTTGACTGGATACTGAGCGGTTGCCGTGTTTGGCCACAGTCCCTCCTGCTGCAGCCACTACAAATGCTGCTGCGGTAGATATGTTGAAGGTTCCTTTGGCATCGCCGCCAGTACCACAGGTATCCACCAGGAAATCTGCATACACGTTTACTTTAGTAGAATACTCACGCATCACAGATGCAGCGGCTGCAAGTTCCGTTACAGTCTCTCCTTTCATGCGCAACGCTACCAGCAGAGCGGCAATCTGTGCCGGGCTTGCGTTACCAGACATGACCTCGCTCATCGATGCAGTCATTCTTTCTTCAGAGAGGTTCTGACCTTCAAGGACGGTCGGCAGTACTTGCTGAATATTAAAGGCTGGTTCGCTCATGTTTTCTGTTCTGGTGAATGAAATTTTTTAATAGAAGGTGTCCAAAGTCGGTCAGTATCGATTCCGGGTGAAACTGCACCCCTTCCACGTCAAATTTTTTATGACGGACCCCCATGATCTCATCGACTTCGCCTGAGTCGGTCTGCGTCCAAGCGGTGATCTCCAAACAATCGGGTACGCTTGTCTTATCGATTATCAGAGAATGATACCGGGTTGCAGTAAAGGGATTGCTGCACTGTTTGAAAATATGCTTGTTGTTATGGTGTATTTTGGATGTTTTGCCATGCATCACATTTTGCGCCCTGACTACACTCCCCCCATAGGCTTGTCCAATACTTTGATGCCCAAGACAGACACCTAAGATCGGGACTTCCGTACCCAGCGCAGAAATTGTATCTAGCGAAATTCCAGCTTCATTGGGAGTGCATGGGCCAGGAGAAATAACGATGTGGTCTGGGCGCATCGTCTTGATTTCATCAACATCAATTTGGTCATTGCGCACAACCTTGACATCCTCACCAATTTCACCCAGATACTGTACTAGGTTGTAGGTAAAAGAATCATAATTATCAATCATTAATATCATGGCAACTCTGGATTATAAGCGATAGCGATGCTCAAACTATCGACTTTGCAATTTGTGCAGCTCTCATTAAGGCACCTGCCTTACTGTTTGTTTCATCCCATTCATTGTCCGGGACTGAATCATGCACTATTCCAGCTCCCGCCTGAATATAGAGCGTATGTTCTTTGATAACTGCAGTACGAATCGCGATAGCCGTATCCATGTTCCCATCCCATGAAATATAACCAACAGCTCCTGAGTAGATACCCCTTTTCACAGGTTCAAACTCATTGACAATCTCCATGGCGCGGATTTTAGGTGCACCACTCACCGTGCCTGCAGGAAATACAGCCCTGATGACATCAATTGCATCGAACGGCTCTTTCAGCTTTCCGGTAACATTTGAAACGATGTGCATCACATGTGAATAACGTTCAATGATCATTTTGTCTGTAAGGGTTACTGACCCAGTATCAGCTACCTTGCCAACGTCATTGCGACCGAGGTCGATCAACATCAGATGCTCGGCCAACTCCTTGGGGTCCTGCAACAACTCACGTTCTATGATCCTGTCATGAATATGATCCTTTCCTCGTGGGCGCGTGCCGGCAATAGGGCGTACCGTGATCTCTCGGTCCTCAAGGCGTACTAGGACTTCAGGAGAGGAACCTACAATTTGAAAGTCACCCATATCCAGATAGTACATATAGGGAGAGGGGTTTAAACTTCGCAACCCGCGGTACAAGTTGATTGGCGGGTCTTCGAACACTGCACTTTGTCGTTGTGACAATACAACCTGCATCACGTCCCCTGCACGAATGTACTCGCGCGTCCTCTCAACTGCCTGCTTGAAAGCACTTTCTGAAAACTCTGAAGTAAAATCCACTGACGTCTTCTGGGTACAGGTTCCAACTGGAACAGGTACGGGCTTGTGCAAATCCCGTATAAGGTTATCCAGACGTTGTTGTCCTTTTTGGTAGGCCTTTTCATCATCCGGACTGACATGAACAATGAAAAACACCTTCCCACTCAAGTTATCAAAGACGACCAACTCCCTGGAGACCATCAGAAAAATGTCTGGCGTATTCAGAGTGTCAGGCTTGATACTATCTGCAAGCTTTGGCTCAATGTACTTCACAGTGTCATAACCGAAGTACCCTACAAGACCTCCAGTAAAACGGGGCAACTCAGGGATATCAGGCACACGAAACTGCTGCTTGAATTCTCGAATCCAGGCCAGGGGATCCTTGGTTTGTTCCGATTTCGAGCGCAAGGTATCCCGCTCATGTACGATCATTTCACCAAATATCTTGATGCGCTCTTCGCAAGCTAGGCCGATAACAGAATAGCGACCCCAGTTTTCACCACCCTGAACGGATTCAAAAAGATAGGTAAAAGGCCGATTGGCAAGCTTCAGATATGTGCCTAAAGGTGTATGGAGATCTGCAAGGACTTCCCGCAGCAGCGGAATATGGGTAAACCCCTGCTTCTTTAGCGCCTCAAACTCGGTGAGTTGCACGTCAGCTCCATGTGTTTGTTGAGAGTTTTAAGAAGTGAGGCAGATTTACTTCACGCTATCCAGTTGTTTGCGCATTTCAGAAATCGTAGACGCATAATCGTGTGCTCCAAATATGGCGGAACCTGCAACAAAGGTGTCCGCTCCTGCAGACTTAATTTCTGCGATGTTGTCTACTTTCACTCCTCCATCCACTTCCAGACGTATCGACTGACCAGAACGGTCAAGCAACTTCCTGGCTGCCCTGATTTTTTCTATAACCGATGGAATGAACTTCTGCCCCCCAAAACCTGGATTGACTGACATCAGCAATACCATATCGATTTTCTCCATCACATACTCCAACGCATCCAGAGGGGTGGCCGGATTAAATACCAGACCAGCTTTGCATCCCAGGTCGTTGATCAATTGCAGACTGCGGTCAACATGTTCCGATGCTTCCGGATGAAACGTAATATAGCTTGCTCCGGCAGCAGCAAAACTCGTAATCATCTGGTCTACAGGCTTCACCATGAGATGCACATCAATAGGTGCCTGAATACCGTAGCTGCGCAGTGCTTCACACACTACGGGTCCAAACGTAAGATTCGGCACATAGTGATTATCCATCACATCAAAATGTATGATGTCTGCACCAGCATCGATTACTGCTGCGACGTCCTCGCCAAGACGTGCAAAATCAGCCGATAATATCGAGGGTGCAATCCAGTCAGTTCGCATAGCTCTAAACACTTGTTTCGGGGTACAGCACTTTAGCTTATAACCATGTAATTTGCAGCCCAGTTCCAGTAAACTCTGGTTGTTCCGGCGCCTGCTGCTCTCTGCGCAGGTCATCACTAGCCAAGAGAACGCTAAAATGGATTTGCCAGCCTACCATCGACCTGCTGCATGCTTGATGAAGCAGAACCCAGTCTAGGCTTTAGTCGTGCTTAACCTTATCTGGCTTGGATTTTTTATTGCTGGATTCCTCAGCTGCATCTATCAAGCCCTTGTACGGGACAACAGCGCAATATTTGCGCATGTCATTCAGGCGACCTTTGATATGGCCGCATTAAGCGTCGAAATTGCGCTGGGGCTAATCGGTGTTCTTTGTCTCTGGTTAGGGTTTTTCACTATCGCAGAACGTGCTGGTTTTGTGGATCTGCTGGCAAAGATCTTTCGGCCTTTGTTCAGGCACCTAATGCCCGAAGTGCCGAGTAACCATCCTGCCATAGGCTCCATCACCATGAACATGGCAGCAAACATGCTGGGCCTCGATAATGCTGCGACCCCGTTAGGGCTGAAAGCCATGCAGGATTTGCAGGAACTGAATCCACAAAAAACCATCGCTAGCAACGCACAGATTCTTTTTCTTGTACTCAACACTTCCTCTGTAACCCTGCTTCCAGTGACAATATTTTTATTTCGTGCGCAGCAAGGTTCCGTGGACCCTGCTGCCGTTTTCATTCCTATCCTGCTCGCAACTTCAGCATCTACGCTGGCCGGTCTGCTGATGGTTGCTTACATCCAGGGTTTGAGTCTGGCCAACAAGACCGTACTGATATACCTCACCGGATTTGGGTTCTTGATCTTGCTGTTGTTGGGATTCCTGCTGAATGGCGCTCCTGACGGGCTGACCGCACGTTCAAGCTTGCTGGGCAACCTCCTGCTATTACTTATTATCATTTCATTTCTGGTGTTGGGCTATGTGCGCAAGATAAATGTGTACGATGCCTTCATTGACGGGGCCAAACAGGGCTTTGACGTTGCAATAAAAATAATTCCCTACCTTGTGGCCATGCTCGTTGCGATCGGCGTTTTACGCGCCAGCCTGGTTCTGGACCACGTGCTGTCGATAATTGCGCAAGTGCTGACAGTGTTCGGAATAAATACAGACTTTGTGGCGGCCTTGCCTACCGCCCTGATGCGGCCTTTCTCGGGCAGTGGAGCCCGTGCAATGCTGTTGGAAACCATGAGCACCTACGGAGTTGACTCATTTGCAGCCAATCTCGCGGCAACAATCCAGGGCAGTACGGAAACAACGTTTTACGTGCTGGCTGTCTATTTTGGCAGCGTGGGCATACAACGTGTACGACACGCCATCGGCTGTGGTCTGTTTGCAGACTTGGCTGGCATCACTGCGGCGATCGCAATCGGTTATTGGTTCTTCGCCTAAAAGTACGCGGGTGGATTCAACAACTGAGCTGGTCAATGTTTCCTACAATTTGACTAGGACACGCCCCCGGATTTCATTGTTCAGAAGCTTCTTGAATACACCTGGCAAGTCTTCCAGACGTGAGGTTTGCGTGTGAATTTTGGCAATATGGTCAGGGTAAAGATCATTACCCAATCGCTGCCAGATTTTCTTTCTCAAATCCTGCGGACAACTGGAAGAACTCACTCCCAGCAAGTTCACGCCACGAATGATGAAAGGCATCGTCGACAATTGAAACTCGGCGCCACCCAAAATACCCACGCTCACAACATTGCCCCATGGCATGGTCCCACGCACGAGACTACTCAGTGTCTCCCCACCTATATTATCAATGGCACCAGCCCAGCTGGCCTTTCCCAGCATGCCGTCACCTAGCACTACCTGATTGTGAGGCACGACCTTGTCTGCCCCTAATTCATAGAGATAATCGTACGCGCCTGGAGAGCCCGTGACAGCCATGACCTCGTAGCCAAGCTTATGCAAAAGAGTAATGGCAAAGCTTCCGACTCCCCCACTGGCTCCTGTAACAACAATGGGCCCATTTTCTCTATGCTGATCGTTTGACTGCAGCAGATGGATACACAGTGCAGAAGTAAAGCCTGCCGTTCCAATAACCATGGCCTGGTCGAGGCCCAATTCTGCTGGGAGTGGCACGGCCCAATCTGCAGGGACACGTGCAACTTGCGCATAGCCCCCGTCGTGAACCTCACTTAAGCCACATCCATTCACAATGACAGGATCACCCGGCGAAAATGACGAGCTGGACGACTCGATCACTTTGCCTGCCAGATCAATTCCGCCCACAAGCGGTGATTTTCTGAGTATTTTTGATTTACCAGTGGCTGCGAGCGCATCCTTATAGTTCACACTGGAGTACTGTACGCGAATAACGACATCCCCTTTGGACAACTGCGCTAGCCTGAGCTGTTCTACTCCTGCATGTGTCCCGTTTTCACCTGCGTGAATACGAAATGCAGAAAACGGTTCCATAACGACAGGCTTATTCGAATTTGGGCTGTAGTCTAGAATACATCCGCTCAGCCTGGACCAAGGTGTCCTCGCCGGGAGGTGCAAGCACGCAAAAGTGTCCCATTTTACGGCCAGGACGGGCTTGTTGTTTACCGTAAAGATGCAGCTTGACATGCGGATCATCGATGATATCGCACCAGCGAGGTTCCCCCTCCTGCCAGAGATCTCCCAGTATATTCACCATGGTAACCGCACTGTGTGTGACAGCACTCCCCAGTGACAAGCCACAGATTGCACGAACTTGCTGCTCGAACTGCGAGGTATAGCAGGCATCAATCGTATAATGCCCACTGTTATGCGTGCGTGGCGCCATCTCATTAAAATAAAGGTCATTATTCCTATCAATAAAATATTCGGTCGCAAGCACTCCGCAATAATTTAGATCCTCTGCAATCTTCTGTGCATGGTGTCTTGCCAATTGCCGGGTTGCTTCATCCACGTGTGCAGGAACTGTGCTGGTAAACAATATGCCCTTGCGGTGTATGTTTTCGGCAATCTCGAAATAACTTATTTCACCGGTAGATGAGCGAGCCAACACACTGGAAATTTCTGTTTGCAGGTCAATCACTTTCTCCAGGATACACTCCACCGCGCCCAGGTCCTTCCATGCCTGAATAGCCTGCTCAGCGTTTTTTACAACAACCTGGCCCTTTCCGTCATATCCGAATCGGTCTGTTTTAAGAATCAGGTCCGGGCCAATCTCTTTAAAGGCCTGCTCAATATCCTGTTTGCTGCATACAGGATGATACGCAGTACAAGGGATGCCAAGCGACTGTGCAAACCGCTTTTCCCTGATCCGGCTTTGTGCGATTCCAACTGCACCTGCAGCTGGATACACGCGACAATCGTTCTGAAGATGTTCCAGTACTTCCGCTGGCACATTCTCGAACTCCGTGGTGATGACTGCGCACTCCTTCACCAGCTTGCTCAAGGCTTGCTTATCTTCATAATCAGCTTGGAGATGTAAATGGGCAATTTCTCCGGCTGGACTGCTGGGGCTTGGATCCAGCACAGCCACGCGGTAGCCCATAGCAGTCGCAGCATGGGTAAACATGCGCCCAAGCTGACCGCCACCCAACATACCAAGTGTTGAACCTGGCAAGATCATCTTAGTCTGGCAGGTGTGTGTCTAGCACCTTGTCAGTCTGCTTTTTGCGAAATTCATCAAGCTTTGCTTTCAAATTCCTGTCGACGTTTGCCAACATTGCGACTGCAAAGAGCCCCGCGTTTGCAGCACCAGCTTCTCCAATTGCAAAGGTCGCAACCGGTACTCCCTTTGGCATCTGCACGATTGAATACAAAGAATCCACTCCTGATAAAAATTTTCCTGGTACGGGCACCCCGAGAACGGGTATGGGGGTCATGGCAGCCACCATTCCAGGCAGATGGGCAGCACCGCCAGCCCCTGCAATAATGCATCGAACACCGCGCGATTCGGCAGACTGGGCATATTCCTTCATCAAATCTGGTGTGCGGTGTGCAGATATCACCCGCTTCTCGTACAATATGCCAAACTGATCAAGAATGTCTGCAGCAGCATGCATGACTGACCAGTCACTACTGCTTCCCATGATTAGGCTTACTGTTGGATTGGCCATAAAGTTTGCTCCCTCGACGAGTTATGGAAGACAAACGCGCATTTTGGCTGAGACAGGTGAATAAAACCAGTGTGCCTCGAAGAATTGGCTACTGAAATACCAAAATGCTGTTAGAACCCGGGCTAAAATCCCTAAAAAAAATATATCAGGGCAAAGTACGAGACATTTACGAAGTCGATGACAAGCACTGGCTAATTGTAGCCAGTGACCGTATTTCTGCTTTTGATGTAGTGCTGCCCGACCTTATTCCTAAAAAAGGTATTGCACTTACTGCAGTATCCAACTTCTGGTTCAACCGGTTCGATAATCAAGTAAGCAACCACCTCAGCAACCTGTCTCTTGAAGCGGTCATCAAGGATGAGCAGGAATTACAGCGCCTGGATGGAAGAAGTGTCGTTGTGCAGAAACTTAAGGCACTGCCATTTGAAGCAATTGTGCGAGGCTATATCATAGGATCAGGTTGGAAGGAATACCAAAAGACCGGCATGATCAGCGGTGTTCGCATGCCTGAAAATCTGCAGCTGGCACAAAGACTCACTGAACCCGTTTTCACACCGTCCACCAAAGCCAGGGTAGGCGAACACGATGTAAATATCCATTTTGACAAAGTTGTCAACCTGATTGGCAAGGACATTGCTGAGCGCGTGCGTGAAATCAGCTTACAGATCTACACGCGAGCAGCTGAATATGCACTGCAACGCAATATCATTATTGCAGACACGAAGTTTGAATTTGGTCTGGACAACCAGGAAAACATTATCCTGATGGATGAGTTACTCACCTCTGATTCGTCTAGATTCTGGCCAAAGGAAACTTACATCCCGGGCAAGAACCCAAATAGTCTCGACAAGCAGTACGTGCGCGACTACCTGGAAACACTGGACTGGAACAAGCAAAAGCCAGGGCCTAGTTTACCCAAGGAAGTCATAGAAAATACCAGCAGAAGATACCGGGAAGCCTGTAAACAATTAACCGGTATGACGATCTAGCCATCCCTTCATCATGGTTTCTCGCAAAGGGATTTTTATTACAGGCACAGATACCGACGTTGGCAAAACATATGTCGGAACACAAATCGTCACATTGCTGCATGAAAACAGTATCAATGTGGTGCCTCGAAAACCAATTGAATCCGGGTGCATTCGTATCCAGGACGCGCTTGTGCCACAAGATGCGCATCAATACTATGAAGCCACAAACCGTAAATTCCCGCTCGCAGAGGTGTGTCCTTTTCGTTTCGAGCCAGCGATCTCACCACAACGTGCAGCACGTCTGGCCAATCAACCCGTGTATACCGAAGAAGCATTTGCAAAATGCGTACAGGGGACAACGCATGAAGATTTCCTGGTCGTCGAAGGTGCGGGGGGATTCTATTCGCCACTGTGCGAAGATGGCATGAATTCAGACCTTGCCAAAAGACTGGGCTTGTCCGTTTTGCTGGTTGCGAATGACAAGCTTGGTTGTATCAACCATATCCTGCTAACCATTGAGGCCATTCGTACCCAAGGGTTGTCTGCATGTGCAGTGATCCTGAACCAAATCGCTGCACATGATACTTCTGAAATGAATAATTTCGATGATGTAGCCGAGCGGCTAAGAGTACCGGTTTTCACGATTTCCCATCAGGAAGTACTGCAAAATACCACTGAGAAGGCACGCTCAATTCTCCTGGCAGTAAGGGGCCATTAAAACCGGACCCAGACCGTTCCTGAGGGCCCACACCTTGTGGACCCTTCCAGAACTACATGTTGTATCCGGCTTCCTCGTGTTGGGTAATGTCCAAACCTTCCGTTTCCTGTTGGTCATCAACACGCAGTCCTACAATCACCTTCACGACCTGCAAGATCACAAAAGTGGCAATGGTAGTCCATATCAGCACTGCAAGGATGCCCTGAAGCTGGACCCACACCTGCTGGCCCATGGTGACACCTTCAGCCAGGCCGGCTCCTCCAAATTGCTCGGCAACCAGAATACCGCAGAGGAACGTACCTAGAATTCCCCCAATACCGTGTACCGGGAATACATCCAGTGAGTCATCGATCTGCAGAACGCGTTTAATGTAGTTTGTCGCAGCAAAGCAGACCAGGCCTGCAACAGCACCAATGACAAGTGCTCCCAGAGGCCCTACAAATCCCGACGCCGGGGTGATGCTCCCAAGCCCAGCCACCATTCCTGTAACTATTCCAAGAACACTTGGCTTGCCATAGCGGATCCACTCGGCAAACATCCAGACGAGTGATGCGGTAGCAGCACTGAGATGCGTGACCAGCATGGCCATTCCTGCATCCTGATTAGCAGCGACTGCACTTCCTGCATTGAAGCCAAACCATCCGACCCACAGCATCCCGGCACCAGTCACCGACATGGTCAAATTATGAGGCGGCATCGCGGTCCTCGGGAAACCCTTTCTTTTACCAAGCACCATGGCAGCAACGATTGCACCCGTTCCAGCAGTCAGATGGACAACCAGCCCGCCTGCAAAATCCAGTACACCTTTCTCGCCTAGCCAGCCGCCACCCCAAACCCAGTGACAGACCGGAAGATAGACAAGCAGCAACCACAGTGCAGAAAACCACAGCATGGAAGAAAACTTCATACGCTCTGCAAAACCACCGACAACCAGTGCGGGCGTAATGATGGCAAAGGTCAACTGAAACATGATAAATACTGTTTCCGGGATGGTTCCACTCATCGAGTCTCGAGTTACGCCCGACAAAAATGTATTGGACAGACCGCCTATCCAGTTGTTTAGGGTACCTCCATCACTGAAAGCAAGACTGTAACCAAATACCAACCATAAAAGGGAAATCAGGCAAGTGATCGAAAAACACTGCATCAACACTGACAAAACATTCTTGCTGCGCACCAGGCCTGCGTAGAACAGTGACAATCCGGGAATTGTCATGAACAGCACCAATGCAGTGGAGGTCAGGATCCACGCGGTATCACCTGTATCCAGAGCTGACTCAGCCCATACGGCAGATGGGAGCAGATAGACCAACATGGTAGCAAGGCAGAAGCTTCTACAGCTTTTATGTATTACTTTCATTTGTATTTCCTGGTATTTCCTACAGTGCATCCATGCCGGTTTCACCGGTGCGGATTCGTATGACCTGTTCAACGCTTGTTACAAAAATTTTCCCGTCCCCAATTTTTCCGGTGTTAGCCGTTCTGATGATTGCCTCAATGACAGATTCCACTCGATCTTCCGGGACCCCTATTTCAATTTTTATTTTGGGAAGAAAGTCCACAACATATTCTGCTCCGCGGTAAAGTTCAGCGTGCCCTTTCTGGCGGCCATATCCCTTAACTTCAGTTACAGTCAGGCCCTGTATGTCAATTTCAGATAAGGCCTCCCGCACATCATCAAGTTTAAATGGCTTAATGATGGCCGTGATCATTTTCATGGCAACACTCCTTCACATATGTGATTTCAACAATATCCGATTTAAGTCTTCGCTGCGTTTCAGGTACCTGAACAGGTCACCGCTCCTGGCTGCAGAAGATTATAAATAAATTAGTATGCGGGTGCACTTGAGTACGCAGTGTGAGTTTTATTTGCACAAGCTGCATACCAAACCGCATTAAGCCGCCTGGCTTTCCATGGCATCCGTGTACTTGCCAAGTGCCGCCGATCCGTTGCATTTAGCACGCCAGAGCAATGCTTGCTGGGCTTTTTGTACATTGGCATTATCACCATTCCATACTTGCATTGCCGTTTGCTGCAAGGCACGTCCGTAGGAAAATGTTAAGGCCCAAGGCCGTGAGAGTCCCGACAAATTTATTGCGTTAAGGTGCTGACTTGCTTCCTGGTCCGTTTGTCCGCCTGACAAAAAGGCTATACCAGGTACTGCTGCAGGCACAGTGTTCAGCAAGCAGCGTACAGTTTGCTCTGCAACGGTTTCCACATCTGCACGGGACTTGGCAGACGCCCCGGAAATTACCATGCTGGGCTTGAGAATCATGCCTTCAAGCGCTACCCCCTGGTTTTTGAGCTGGTAGAAGACAACTCTCTGAGTGAGTTCTGTAACTTCATAGCAGCGCTCAATCGAGTGATCACCATCCATAAGCACTTCAGGTTCTACAATGGGGACAAGTCCTGCCTCCTGGCTTATGCGTGCATAGCGCGCCAGCGCATGGGCATTAGCCTCTATACATGCCCAGCTGGAAATGCCCTTTCCTATTGTTATCACTGCACGCCATTTGGAAAATCGAGCACCCAGTTCAAAATACTCGGTACACCGCTCTTGCAGTCCATCCAGTCCATGAGTCACTTTTTCTTCCTCATGGCCCGCCAGGGGTTTGGCTCCTGCATCTACCTTGATTCCTGGGATGATGCCTTTATTGGCCAAGTGGTCGGCAAACGGTGTCCCATCCAATGTCTTTTGACGGATGGTTTCATCAAACAGAATGGCACCGCTGACGTAGTCAGACAGACCATCCGCTGTAACCAGCATGTCCCGGTATTCTTGGCGCATGGTCTCCGTGGTAGGGATTCCTAGCTTCTCAAAGCGTTTGTTGCAGGTAGGATGACTCTCATCCATGGCAAGAATCCCGCGCCCTGGCGCGACCATGGCGCATGCAACCTTGTTAAGCTCTTCGTTATTCATACAGTTTCTCCTGATACGGGTCGCAAATTTCTAAATCTAGCCGGCAATTTCGTATGTATTTCAGCCTGCAGACATTCATTCCGGTTCTATCAAGTGCCCTACGCGAACAATTTTCAATGCATTCGTGCCGCCGTCAACTCCGATCAGATCACCTTTGGTAATGATCACCAGATCATTCTCCTGTACGACACGGCATCGAAGCAGCACATCAATTGCATTTTTATTCACTTCGGCGTGAGAGCGGCTGAGAATTTCCATGGGAGCTGGATAGACGCCCTTGTATAAGGTCACCCTGCGCAGGGTTTTTTCATGTTGCGTCAGTGCATAGATCGGAATTGCAGAACTGATTCTGGACATCCACAGTGCGGTGGATCCTGATTCAGTCAGTGCGGCAATGGCTGCCACGTTCAAATGGTTTGCCGTGTACATTGCCGACATTGCAATGGCTTCATCGACTCTCCCAAATCTTGAGTACATACGGTGGTCAGATACCGCATTCAGGACTCTTCGCTCCGAGGCCAGGCAGGTACGGTGCATCGCCTTCACGGCTTGTACCGGGAATCTCCCAACTGCAGTTTCACCCGAAAGCATCACTGCATCTGTTCCATCCAGGACGGCATTGGCAACGTCCGATACTTCCGCACGGGTAGGAATCGGGCTATGGGTCATGGATTCCATCATCTGCGTTGCTGTAATGGCAATACGATTCTTGTCGTGTGCCCTGTCGATCAGCAGCTTCTGAACACCCGGCACTTCAGCATCACCGATCTCAACACCGAGGTCTCCTCGACCAATCATGATCGCGTCACACTCATCCAGGATTTCATCGATCGTATCCAGAGCTTCAATCCGCTCGACTTTCGCAATGATCCCGCCGCTACCACCTGCTTTCATGAACAACTCTCTGGCCTGTCTGACATCATCTGCAGAGCGAGGAAATGAAACGGCCAGATAGTCAATGTCCAGCTTCACCGCATCAAGAATATCCTGTTGATCCTTATCCGTCAGAGCTGCTACTGCCAGCCCGCCTCCTTTGCGATTTACCCCCTTGCTACTGTGAAGCTCTCCCCCCATGACAACTTCATTATGTATCTTACCCTCTGCAACTTGCGTAACCTTGAGCACGATCCTTCCATCATCGATAAGCAGGATGTCACCAACACTTACATCATCCGCCAAATTCGCATAAGTTGTTCCGACGACCTTCTCATTACCTTGACCCAAGGGTAAGCTCGCATCGATACAAAATGCCTCTCCAGCATCCAGCTGGACCTTTTTATCCTTGAATGCCCCGATTCTGATTTTCGCGCCCTGCAGGTCCCCGAGAACACCCACTTCATGATGTTTTTCCTTGCTCAACTTGCGCAAGGTTTTTATACGCCACGAATTTTCCTCGTAGGTGCTATGTGAGAAATTAAGACGCACAAGATCAATGCCGACATCGATCAGATCGGCCATGATTTGCTCACTGTCTGTGGCCGGCCCAAGCGTTGCAATTATTTTGGTATGCCGGAAATTGGCTTTCCTGTCACGGACTCCTGTATTCGACTCCATGTCAGATCCCGGAATTGGGGTGCGCGGCTGAAGGCTGTGTAAATGGATTGCCTGAATCAACCTGATTATTGCTGGTCATTCTATGCACTGGCTCTTTGTTCTAAAATTTCAACGGCAGGCAGTACTTTTCCTTCCAAGTACTCGAGAAAAGCGCCGCCACCAGTGGAGATATATGAAATTTGGTGTCCCAGATCAAACAGGTCGATAGCAGCCAGCGTATCACCACCCCCTGCAATTGAGAATGCCTGGCTCTCGGCAACAGCTCTCGCGATAATCTCCGTACCCCGTGAAAAGCCTTCAATCTCGAACACGCCCACTGGGCCATTCCATATGATTGTACCCGCATCATACAGATAGGAGGCCAGTCTTTTTGATGAGTCCGGACCAAAGTCGAGAATCATGTCATCCGCACTGACCGCATCCACCCGCTTCGTAGTAGCCGTGGCAACTTCAGAAACCTCGGTCGAGCAGACAACATCCCTTGGTAGTGGAATCTCCATATTTCTGCGACTCCCTTCCTCTAGCAGGTCCTTAGCAATTCCCACCTGGTCTTTCTCATACAGGGAGTTTCCTATCGGTTTGCCAGCAGCCGCCAGAAAAGTGTTGGCAATCCCACCGCCTACTATCAACTGGTCAACTTTGTTCAGCAACGATTTCAGTATTTTTAGCTTCGTCGAAACTTTGGCGCCCCCTACAATCCCTACCAACGGCCTATCCGGCATGGCCAAGGACTTGTCCAGTGCATGCAACTCCCTCTCCAGCAACGGTCCGGCACAAGCGACAGGAGCATGCTTTGCAACACCGTGGGTTGAAGCCTGGGCACGGTGGGCAGTCCCGAACGCATCCATCACGTAGATATCACACAAGCTTGCAATTTTTTTTGCAAGCTGATCATCATTTTGAAGTTCACCAACTTGAAAACGCACATTCTCGCACAGGATGACCTGACCTGTTCCAGCATCGACGCCATTCAGCCAGTCTCTTTCAAAATGTACGTCAAAGCCGCAGTGTTCTTGCAGATACTCTGCAACGGGCGAAAGTGAGAGTGCCTCATCGTACTGCCCTTCGACAGGGCGTCCTCTATGGGAAAGCACAATGACCTTGGCATTCTGCTCCATTGCCAAACGCAGTGTGGGCAGGGCCGCCTCTATCCGCTTGGCACTGGTTATCCGACCATCCTTTACAGGGACATTCAGGTCCTCACGGATCAGCACACGACGACCCGCGAGATCAAGATCAGACATGCTTAACACGGGCTATGTCCGGTGGTGAAGCTGTGCACTGCTGAATTGCGGCAGCCGGGCAGATCTGTCACTTGGCGTTCATCAATGCAAGTGTCGTATCCAGCATACGGTTGGAAAATCCCCATTCATTGTCATACCAGGAACAGACCTTCACATTGCGACCGCCCATGACCTTGGTCAGGGATGCATCGAAGTTGGAGGAATGAGCGTCGTGGTTAAAGTCCACCGATACCAGGGGTGCATCCACATACTCCAGCACGTGCCCATCCGCCGCATCCTTCATTATAGAATTGACTTCTTCAACGCTCGTGTCACGGGCTGCCATGAACGTCAGATCGACCAGTGAGACATTGACAGTGGGGACACGAATGGCAAAACCGTCAAGCTTGCCATTCAGTTCCGGGAGCACCAGTCCTACTGCAGAGGCAGCTCCGGTTTGAGTGGGAATCATCGACATGGTTGCCGAGCGAGCACGCCGTAAATCGGTGTGGTAGACATCTGTCAGCACCTGATCATTCGTATAGGCATGCACCGTAGTCATCACCCCATTTACCACGCCAATTTTCTCATGCAATGGTTTCACCATCGGTGCCAGACAGTTGGTAGTGCATGAAGCATTTGAAATGACCGTGTCTTTTGCACTCAACACGTCGTGATTGACACCGTATACAACCGTGGCATCAACGTCCTGACCTCCCGGTGCAGAAATTATGACTTTTTTCGCTCCCGCGGTTAAATGTCCAGAAGCCTTCTCCTTGCTGGCGAAAAATCCCGTGCTCTCATGCACGACATCAACGCCCAGCTCTGCCCATGGAAGTTGACTCGGATCACGCTCTGCGTATACCCGGATACGATCTCCGTTAATGATCATGTATTCCCCATCCACATCGACAGTGCCATTAAATCTTCCATGTGCCGTGTCAAAACGGGTCAGGTGAGCATTGGTATCTGCATCCCCCAAGTCATTGATTGCAACCACTTGAATTTCTGTATTGCGTCCCGACTCGTACAAGGCACGCATGATATTCCTGCCTATTCGGCCATACCCATTAATTGCAAGTTTTATAGTCATTACTTTCTCCGTACTTCCTTCTAAAACAAAGCCTCTATCCGTCAAGCATTCCTAAAGCGTGCTCGACAATATGATCACTTGTAAATCCAAAATGCTGCATTACAGCCTGACCAGGTGCAGATGCCCCGAAAGTGGAAATTCCGATTGTATCTCCGTCGAATCCCACGTATTTCAGCCAGTAATCCGGAACCCCCGCCTCAATTGCCAGGCGCATGCGGACAGAATCCGGCAAGACAGATTCCTTGTATGCGTCACCCTGGGCATCAAATACATCTGTACTTGGCATGGAAACAAGACGCACCTTCCTGCCCTGATTATTCAGGGCTTCTGCAGCCTGCAGCGCGATTCCCAGCTCTGACCCGGTAGCAATCAGAATGAGTTCTGGAGTTGTCGCACAATCCAGTACTATGTAGCCTCCCCTGGCAATTTGGGCTACCTGTTCTGCATTTCGCTGTATGAAAGGCAGGTTCTGGCGTGAAAATACCAGGCTGGTCGGTCCGCTAACCCGTTCGATCGCATGTTTCCACGCAACCGCCGTTTCAACCGTATCGGCTGGACGCCACACAGACATGTTCGGGATATATCGCAGCGTTGCAAGCTGTTCTACCGCCTGGTGAGTCGGGCCATCTTCCCCCAGCCCTATCGAATCGTGGGTATACACAAAAATGTTTCTCTGGCGCATCAAGGCAGCCATACGAAGCGCGTTGCGCGCATATTCGGAAAATACCAGGAAGGTCGCGCTGTACGGGATAAAGCCGCCATGCAGGGCAATGCCTGTATTGATCGCTGACATCCCGAACTCTCGAACACCAAAATAAATATAGTTTGCAGATGCATGCGTTGCACTTACGGCCACCGACCCGGACCACCAGGTATTGTTGGAGCCAGTCAAGTCCGCCGACCCGCCAATCATCTCCGGAAGAACATTCGCATACCCTTCCAGTGCAAGCTCCGAGGCCTTGCGCGTGGCAACGGTTTTGCCATCCTCCACCGCTTTCCTGATCACTTGCGTTGATTCCACGTCCCAGTTCGACGGCAAGTCACCCTGAATTCTTCTGGATAATTCAGCCGCGAGCTGCGGATATTGCTGCTGGTATTGCTTGAATTTATCTTTCCACGCCAATTGCTGGTCATTCCCTTTTCCCGTCGCATCCCAGCACCCGTAGACTGATTCCGGGATATGGAAAGGCTCATGCTCCCAGCCAATGGCTGCGCGCACCTGTTCAATCTCCTGCTCGCCCAACGGCGCACCGTGTGTGGCTGCCGTGCCCTGCTTGTTTGGCGACCCCCAACCAATCACTGTCTTACAACAAATCAGAGTCGGGCGTGTGAGTGCGCTTCTTGCGTTTTCAATGGCATTCTTCACCTGCACGGCATCGTGGCCATCGACGTCAGCGATTACATGCCATCCATAAGACTGAAATCGCTTCGGTGTGTCATCAGTAAACCAGCCCTCGACTTCGCCATCGATGGATATTCCATTGTCATCGTAAAAGACAATCAGCTTGCCAAGACCAAGGGTTCCTGCAAGAGAGCACACTTCGTGCGATATGCCTTCCATCAGGCAGCCATCCCCAGTAAATACATAGGTGTAGTGGTCTACAATCTCCAGATCTTCTTGATTGAATGTCGCTGCCAGAATCTTTTCTGCAAGTGCCATTCCAACGGCATTTGCAAGGCCCTGTCCGAGCGGACCGGTCGTTGTTTCCACACCCGGGGTATCGCCGTACTCCGGATGACCGGGCGTTCTGGAATGCAGCTGTCGGAAGTTCCTGAGTTCTTCCATGGAAACGTCATAGCCTGTCAGGTGCAACAGTGAATACAGCAACATGGAACCATGTCCATTGGACAAGACAAAGCGGTCGCGATCCGGCCATGTGGGATCTTTCGGATTGTGCTTCAGATAGTCATTCCACAGTACTTCTGCGATATCGGCCATGCCCATTGGCATCCCAGGATGACCTGAATTCGCATGCTGCACGGCATCCATGCTGAGTGCACGGATCGAGTTTGCAAGTTCCTGACGATTTCCCATCCAGACGATTCCTTACAGTCGGCACAGTCGACTGCCGCTGTCATCGTATAAACTCAAATAGAAAGGGTCCTGCTTGCACAGGACCCGCAATCCCATATCTGGGGGGCGCTATTGTGGAATAGTTGCCTCGTAAGGGCAACAGCTACATGGCAGCGCAACTGCAAAAGTCGGTATGATCGCGTCTCCTTTTCTGTCATCCCAGCGTGAATATGGGAGACAATCCCTCTTGTGCAGGTAGAACTGTGGCCAGACCTTGTCTATGGGAAAATTCCAGAAATGTAATTTCCGCGTTTTGGTCTACGCTGTCGCAGCAACTTCGATGGGGTGTCTATACCGTACAACCCGAAACCCGAACTTCTTGCTTGGGCTGAGTTTTGGCAATGGATTGATCTTCAGTTTGTAATTAGCAGGGTCCATTTCCAATTCGAGGTGACGGGCAATCAAGAGCAGATTGACAGCCATTTGCAGCTCGGTCCAGCGGGATCCTCCGCACATATGCGTCCCGACGCCGAATGGCGCATAAATACCGCTGGCCTGTTTGTGTTCGTTCCGGGGCGGTGTGTACCTATCAATATCAAAAGCGTCTGGATCCTTGAAATGCTGTTCATCATAATGAACTGATGAAAAGGCCACCAGAACGGTACTGTAGGCTGGTATTTCCATACCCTCGACCTCAAATGCGTTCATCGCAGTGCGCAGGTGTATCGGTACTACCGGATACCGCCGCAGTGTTTCCATGACAAACCGGCGGGTTACGTCTATGGCGTGCGGGCTGAGATCTGCCCCAACCGGGTCTCCATCTGCAAATAGTGCATCAGCCTCAGCAGCAATCCGATCCCGCAGATCGGGGTGCATCAACAGCTCATAGATTGCAAAAGCCATTGCACTTCCCAGGTAGTGCCCAGCAATTATCGGGGCAATAAATGCGAACCCCATATCGGTTTCCGGCAGGAACTGGGGGTCTGACTGGTGGAGCGCCATCAGGTCGTCTACCAGGTCCCGCCGCTTGCCCTCCCGTTGCGCGGGCGTATGTGTCGCATGGATTTGGGTATAGAGCTCAAGAACACGCGCATGCGCTCGCTTCATGGCCGGCGTACGCAGTGTAAACTTCGGTAACATGCGGTATAGATGAACCAGCAGCGCCCGGTATTCAAATTTGATGAGGTCGTCAAGGATATCAGTAGGTTCGATACTGACGCTGAGCTGTGCGACCTGCTCGCCAATCATTCGCTGGCAAGCATCTTCGCCGGATACTGTCTTCCCGATACCCCATTTGGCGAACGCACGCCTGCCAAGATCCAGCACTTCATTCAGCCGATCCTCAACCACTGCACGGGAGTTGCCTGCCTGCACCGCTTTACGCATTCGAAAGTGATCTGCCCCGTCCAGGCTGGCTATGGACCGTGCGGTTCCCCACTCCTGCTGAAAGTCCTCGAGATAATCCCGAGTGCGCAGATAAAGTCTTCCCTTGTGTCCCACCCAACGATTCAACTCCGCACTCGCGAACACGATCATCTCGCGGCCAGGGGCATTGATCTGGAAAATTGGCCCCAACTCCTTGCTTTTCTCCGCTATGAACTTGGGAATATTACCGGACCGGAAGGTTCGCGAGGCAAGCATGCCAAAAGGTCCGATGACTGGAATCGAGGGCCGCTGCACAGAGCGTATAGCTGAAGGCGGACGATAGGAACTGAGTACGGCGGCCCCAATGGTCCGTCCGATTAAATCCATTCCACTGAAGAGCTTGATTCGATCCTCGGCAAGCTCGTATTCCTCTGGCTCGAGCATTGCACGAATTCCGCCACAGCTATTCATGAGGCCAATAATCGCAAAATCGCGCGGATCCGGAATTTCATCATCAAGCAGTGCACGCATGATTCTGCTCTTGACCTCTTCTCCAATCTTGCCATCCACAGTGGGGTATCGCCTCGAACGGGCAACCTTCCCCGACAAGGACCAGAATCCCCCGGAGTCCGCATTGAGCACACCGATTTTGACCAGCCGGTCAAGCGCCATCTCACTGATTTCATCTGAGCGCCGCGCGATGCGCTCCACCCAGTATTGAGGAGAATGTACTCGGGTATCCGTCACAATCTCTTCCAGCACAGGGTCCAGGAGCTCATCACCGGTGGGTGTTGGATCGAGCAAGGTAAGCGTTTGCAGGTCCGAGTCGATGCGGTTCTCCAGGGAGAGGTCGATCAGAACACCACCTGCAAGCACACAGGACAAACTCCACTCGGGAATAGGGATGAAATAGCCCGTCTCCTCATTCAGCAACAACAAGAGTATTTCTTCAGCAAATCGCATGACTCATATCCTGTTTCGAGAACTCGAGACTATTCATTGAAACTGAACACAATGTTTCCAAAAACACTATGCCTGGACTGATTGAAGGTTACGCTTGGACAGATACCCATCCTGATGCTCAGGATAAAACTGTTCACAATAGCGCCTATAGACAGCAATCTCGCCGTCAGAACGGCACAGTTGCGGACGGGATCGATAATGCTTCCGACTCCAAATCACCACGTCCTGTAAGACGTCTCGTTTTTGTACCGATATGATGATTTTGCTCATGATTCTTGTGCGCAAGCCGGCAGGCATGAAACGCATACCAATGATAGGCCGCTTTGGCTTGCGCATTTCCCGTAATTGCCCAACCAGCACCAAGTCAATAAGTGTTCCATCGACAGGCGTTGCAAGCACCCATAACCTTGCATCCATACCCAGGGTGCGTTCGTAGATCTGCACAAACGAGTAGCCGAGCCCATAGACATGAGCAACTGCGGAAACATCGAATATGAAGCTCATGACACCTGCAATCTTTTGGGTTCTTCTGAATTCAAAACAACTTTCTAGACAAGCTCCCTTTACAGATACCGATGCCGTCCTACTCACATTGCTGTAACCATGTACATAGCGTAAATGTGCCATATCCACGGCATTCTCAGTGGTTTCCTGGGGATGACCAGGAAACTGCATGGATCGAAATTCCAGCTCGCCCCAATCAGGGCCGGTTGGCGGGTCCTCAGGCAGGTGCCACTGAGAAGGCCGCCCATTAGTCCCCCACCAGGCGAAGACGAGACCAAGAAGTTCCCGTGTCTCAAACACATGCAGTTTAGCGGACTCGGGAGGAGGAGCAAAGGGTGTGGTAACGCATTGGCCACAGACATCGTATTCAAATCCGTGAAAGGGACAGACGAGGCAACCGTTACGTACTTGGCCCCCTGCTTCAGGACCCAGCTCTGAACCCATATGTGGACACACTGACTCGGCTACGCAAATGCACCCTTCATTGTCGCACCAAACAACGATCTGAATACCCAGCCAGGTCTTTTGAATCAGCTTTTCCTTGACTATGGATTTAAGACTGGCCACAAAATACCAGCCTTCTGGAAATGGAAAAAGCAAGGAGGAATCACTGCGTTTGGTTTGACTTGCCTTCATTTCTCACCAGATGTCTCATAAGTTTGGCAAATCCCATTTAGACCATTTGGATTGCCAAAGATACCATATCCATGGTACCAAAAGGCACAGTTCCATAGCAGCGCTATGCAGATTTATTGTAGCGAGTCAGCTAGTGGGTTACTAATACTCAATCCATTCCGGATGCATCAAAACTTGTCCAAGACTTCGTAGGGCTTCAGAAACTTCCGGGGCCTGTCGTGCAGACCCCGGAGTCGTGCAAGGACAGGTGATGCCATGAACCTACAGCACCAGACTCAGAGCAAAAGGTCTCACGGTATTGCGCGAGCAGCCTCTAGCTTGAAGTTATTCAGTCAGCGGGCTGGGGTACAGCCGGGACAGGGGAATCCGCTTCATCATGGCGGATCCTCTTACGCAGATGAATGGCCATCAGCGCAGGTACAACCATCATCAGTATCGCCGTCGTTATCATGATCCCGAAACCGAGCGATGCTGCAAAAGGAACCAGGAACTGGGCCTGTATGGCGCGCTCCAGTATGAGAGGCATGAACCCAAGGAATGTGGTCACGGAAGTGAGAAAAATTGGACGAAAACGCCCCTTGGCACCTTCAATAATCGCGGTTCGGGGAGAGGCCCCTTCGTTGAGCCGCTGGTCGATGAAATCGATCATCACCAGAGAGTCGTTCACAACTACGCCGCTCAGGCCAAAACTACCCATGAAGGATGCAGCACTCATGGCAACCCCGAGTACCCAGTGCCCCAGGATCGCACCAACCAGACCGAACGGTATAACGGCCATGATTATAAACGGCTTGGTATAGGAACGTAGGGGGATCGCCAACAACGCAAATATCATGAGCAAGGCGAGCACAAAACCACGATTCAGCGAGTCCAGGGACTCCATCTGCTGCTGTTGTTCGCCTCCAAACGTGTAGGTCAGGTCAGGATAATCCGCCTCTAGGCCTGCAAGAATTGAATCCGCCAAGATGGTATTGGCTTCTCTGCCGGAGATTACAGTCTGGTCGATATCTGCCGTTATTGTCGCCACACGCTGACCGTCTTTGCGTCGAACCGATGGCGGTGAAATGCCTGATTTGAGCCGAGCTACCTGGCTTAACGGAACCTCAGCGCCACCCGGAGTATGGATCAGGTACCCTTCGATATCAGTGATGGCATTGCGTTCGCTGGCCGGCAGTCGCACATAGACTTTGACTTCTTCGCGCCCTCGCTGCACCCGCAAGGCCTCCGCACCGAAGAATGCTGAACGGGTTTGCTGGGCCAGTTCTTCAAGTGTGATACCAAGCGTGCGTGCTTCGGCGCGCAACTCAAGCTGGATCTCCCGAATTCCCGGTGAATGATCGGAGCGGACGTCAAAGACACCCCCTACACCGCGGAGGCCGCGAACCACGGAATTCGCAATTTCGGCAAGGCGCTCCGTATCCGGGTGCGACAATACGGCTTCAACAGGATTGCCAAGATCGATAATCTCTCCGCTGAAAGTGAGGCCCCGGACATAGGGTGGCAAACCCACTTCCTCCCGCCATGCATCCACGACTGCCCTGGTAGAAAGCTGACGCTGTTGTGCACTCAGCAACTTAAACTCTATGGTGGCAATATTAGCTTCAGGATTCAGTGTGGGTGCAGGTACCAGCCCGCCCCCTTCAACACGAGGTCCCTGACCGACAATTACGGTTACACCTGAAAGCAAGGAAGGCGCGCCCTCCCCTCGGTCACGCGAAAGTCGTTCGATCACCCGGTGCCCGGCAGCCTTCAGTTCCCTTGCCACTTCGTACGTTCTTTGTGCGGTCGTTCCATCAGGCATTTCCAGGCTTGCCGTAACAAAATCGCCCTCGACCACATCAGCAAACGTTGTCTTCACAATGCCGGCCGGGACCAGGGATACGCAGACGATGAGCAGGCCAATGGCTGCCGAGAACGTAATCACGGGCTCGGCCGTTGCGTAACGCAGCCCACGATCAAGGGGACCCGCTAGAAACTTGTCTAGCATTCGATCTACAGCGCCCTGGACCCTTGCAAAGAACCGGTCAACAGGACCGGTTGGCTCCCAATCCGGGCCATGCAGATGAGACAGATGGTTTGGCAGGATCAGCTGTGACTCAACCAGAGAGATCAGCAACATTGCTATGATAATTATCGGCAACGCACCCCATATTTCCCCGATACCACCCGGAATAAAAAGCAATGGGGAGAACGCAGCCACTGAGGTAAGGACAGCAAAGGTCAAGGGTACTTTGATTCGCCGCGCGCCACGGACCGCTGCCACAACACCGGGCGCACCTTGCTTGCGCTCATAATGGATGTGCTCGGCCACGACGATGGCATCATCAACCACGATACCGATGGCAAGAACAAACGCGAACAGGGAGATTGTGTTAATTGCAATATCAAGGGTCAACATGACGGCAAGAGCGCCGATTCCTGAAACAGCCAGGCCGGCCGCCACCCAAACAGCGAGTCGAATTTCCATAAACAAGGCCAGAGCAATGAATACCAGCAGCAGGCCCAGGGTTCCATTCTTGACAAGGAGATCGACGCGTTCGGCGTAGGTCTGGGATTCGTCATTCCATATCGTGATACCCACACCATCTGGGAGTGATGGAATGATTACGTTGGCTACGTGTTCCTGTACAGCCGTCGCGACATCCATCACCTGTTCTCCCTCCGATCGGTATACCTCGACGAAGGCGGCAGGTTGGTTCTGATGTCTGATGATCAGGTCGGTGTCACGGAAACCGTCACGTACCGTGGCAATCTCTCCCAGACGCACCACGGTACCGTCGTTGCGGCTGAGGATGACGATTTCTTCAAAATCCTGCTGGTCATAGCGCTGCCCGAGAGTACGCACGCGTACTTGGGCATCATGTGTTTCGATACTGCCTGCTGACAGATCAAGGGACCCATGGCGGATCGTGTTTGCAATGTCGGCCAGGGTAAGGCCCAAGGCACGAAGGCGGGAGAGTGGTACTTCGATAGAGATCTCGTAATCACGTACACCACTGGTTTCAACTGATGAAATGGCGGGCAGAGAAGCGAGTTCATCCTCAACCTCGTACGCCAACTCCTTGAGTGAACGTTCAGAGATATTGCCATAGACAAGGAGACGAATGACGCTCTGCCTGTTGGTCATCTCCCTAAACTCGGGACGCTCTGCTCCACCCGGGAAGGACTGGATGCGGCCTACTGCAGTCTTGATATCGTCCAATGCACGGCCGATATCCGTGCCAGATTTCAGTTCGATTCTGATTGAGGCCATTCCTGGCGCAGCTATCGACTTGACCGTTTTTACATCCTCCAGCGAGTCGACCTGCTCCTCGATCTTCACCACGATCGACTCCTCCACCTCCTCTGGTGTAGCCCCGGGGTAAGCCATGGAAACTTCCACTGTGTTGAATGGCAGGGTGGGCCAGGCTTCTCGCTCGAGTCCAGTCAACGCCACCAGACCGGCCGCCAGTATGGCAAACATGAAGAGATTGGAGGCGACACTATTATTCGCCATATAGGCGATAGGTCCGCCTGGCTCTTTTGGATGACTTGCGGTGCTGCTCATTATTCCTAATCGGTCCCGCTGCGAACCTGCATACCTTCAGTGGCGAACTGGATGCCTCCAATGACGACTGCCTGGCCATCCTTGAGCGCACCAGTGACATAGATTTCAGCATCACCGCGCTGCAGGATCTGTACCGGGACGATACTGATCGTTTGGTCATCACGAATAGTCCATATTTCATTGCCCGATTGCAGCGCCAAGCGCGGTACGCGGAAATAGCTTTCTGGTGCAATTCCCCTGATCTCGACCTCCACGAACTTACCTACCAGCAGAGGGGGGCCGTTGTCTGAATGAGGGGCTGCATTTACCGGAGCACCTGTGGAGAATGGTTCAGGTACACGCACAATCACATCGATGGTTCGTGTCTGCTTGTCAAGCGAGGCTTCAGCGCGATCGACATGACCGTCCCAGGTATACCTCTGATCACCGTACCGGGCAGTCACACGAGCGGCCACCTGATGTTTGGAATCTCCCGCCTGCAAACTCCACAAGTCTGGAATCAAGGCAGTGTTGGCATCAGATAGGGGCACAACCACCTCAACAGAATCGGCGGCAAACAATCGCCCAATGGCCTGGCCGACCGTCAAGAATTGTCCAATGCCTACCGACTCTTCCCGCACATAGCCATCAAAGGGTGCTTTCACCTTTGTCCGGGACAATGCCAGCCTGGCTTCTGCCACTCTGGCCTCTTCCCGCTTTAGTGCAGCTTGGGCCGCCTTCAACTGGGGTTCGCGCAGGACCAGGGGACTCGCCTGCTCGACTGTAGACCCTGACTCAAGCTGGCGCCCGGAGTACTGTTCATATTCAGTTCGCGCGACTGCGGCCAGTTCCTGGGCTTCAAGTAGCCCCACTTTCCGGTCCTCGAAATCGGCCATGGCCTCCCGAAGACGGTACAGATAGTCCGCTTCTTCGATTCGAAAGAGTGTCTCATCAGCCTCTACGCGACCCCCACTATGAAAGCTTGGATTTACCCAGACGACTCTGCCACTGACCTGGGGAGTAACATCAATTTCTGCACTTGGCCGTACTGTGCCAGCACCGTACACGGGGATCGGCCCGGCACCAGCCGTCACATGAGCTGACTGGACAAACGGGATTTGGGGAGGCAGCTCACGGCGTTCCGGTTCAGGGGCCAACGACACCAGAAAGACTGCCAGCACTCCCGCGCCAGCGAGGATGGCCAATGCAAGCAAGTAACCCCTGAATCTGCTGATGAGACTGTTCATACTGTTTTACTCGATAGGTAAGGCTGCCACCTTGGAGTTTGCAGCCTGTGGAGGGTTGCTGATTTGTACATTATCTGGATGAGTGTCGATCCACGTGCCACCGAGGGCGCGGTGCAGTGCAAGCCGCATGTAGCCCAGGTCTCGCTCTGCCGCAACGAGTGAAGTACTCACACTGCTCAGGGTTTCCGAGGCCGCCAGATAGTCATCAAAATCCCCAACGCCAGATCGGTAGCGCCGCTCCTGAAAGGCGGCCTCTGCCCGAGCTTCCTCAACAGAAGATGTCAGCAAGGCATGGCGATTGTAGCTGGCCTCCAGTTGGGCAAGAACAGTCTCGACCTCATTGACTGCCTCGACCACAGAGCGCTTATATGCAAAAGCGGCTTCTTTCAGGCGTGACTCTGCAAGGGTTACCTTGTGACGTAATCGTTTGCCCTGCAATGCCGGTCCCGCCAGGTTCAGGGTCAGATTCTTGAACCACTGAGACGCATTGAACCATTGATCAGTGTCCGAACCCTGCAGCCCGATAGAACCCGACAGCGATAAGGATGGCAGAAGGTCTGCACGGCGGGCACCTACCGCATAGCGGGCCGCTTCCATTCGCTGCCACGCTGCACCGACATCGGGGCGCTGAGTAAGAAGATCAGCTGCTATACCTGCAGGAACGGGATCGAGTACAACGGGTGCTGAAAAGGAATCAGGTAACATGCCTGCCAGGTCTGCTCGGTACCCTCCCAACAACACCCAGAGTCGTCCCTCGGCATCCGCCAGCTGACCCCGGATCGCTGGCAACTCGGCCTGCGAATTCCACAGCTTCAGCCGTGCCGTGTAGAGCTCACGCGCAGTGTTCAACCCACGATGGTATCGGGTTGTGGTGAGTTTCTCACGATCTTGCAGGACAGCCACAATATTATCCAGCAACCCAAGATGGCGCCGGAGATGCGTAACTTCAATATACGTATGTATGGTTTGCGCAATGATCCCTATACGGGCAGCACGGTAGTCCCACTCAGTAGCCAGATGCTCTGCACGGACAGCATACGCATCATTGCGGTTGCGATTCCAGAAGTCAGCTTCATACGAAAAGTTTGCACTCAAGGAATAGGTCGTGACCCCGAGTCTGTCCGGTACAGCGATGCCAAACTCCTGTTTGAGTTCCGGGCTCAGCCCGATCTCTTCAATTTGCTCGCCGATGCCGGCATTGGTAGGAGAATCCGTTTCTTCCACCCCTGCCGATGGCTGCAGCTCAGGGTATCTTACTGCGTTTGCAATGCGCGCTCGGGCCCGGGCTTGCTCAACACGAGCGACTGCTTCTGCAAGGTCAAAGTTCGAAGCCAGTACAGTTTCAATCACTTGGTCAAGCGCCGGGTCATTGTATGCTTTCCACCACTCCAGTGACTCGTAGGACTTGGCTACACCATCACCAGTGAATTTCTCGGGCAATTGGGGTGCTGGCTCAGGCGCCGGCAGGATTGAGTATTGTGAACACGCAGATAGCAGGAATCCAATTACGACAGATATCAGCACCACTTGCATGGCGCACCATCTGGATCGATCGAATTGTTGTGAAACGGTTGCCCGTGCGGTTATGCGAATCTCACGCAGCAGCCGCTCGCTCTGGACCACCACAGGACTACCTCCTACCTGCACTGAGTCGACAGCGCAGTCTTCCAGCTCTGCCAACATGCTGTGATCCGACTCGATCATGCTGGTGTTCATGACGCAACATCATATCAAAATCCCACCTGTCACGATGATGCAGCTCAAAGGGATTCTATGCCTCAGGGCATCGTGCTGCAGCACCTGTTCGGATTGTACAGCAGCCGGGAATCAGCTATTGGAACTCATAGAAAGTTTTTGAAGGGCATCAGGGCATCAGCCCGCCTTCTAACCCTCCATGCAACGCGACACTGATGCCTTGTGTGTCTCGGTGATGACTGTGCCTGTACTCTTTAACTGCGGGCCGTCTGTAGCCTGTCAAGCAACTATTCTTTCCACTTGATGTTGCACCCCACACTGGGCGTCTGGTCGGGGTCAATCTCTTGGCCTGCAAGCAAAGCATCCAGAGCTCCTCGAAGGTCTGCGCCGGTCACAGGAATGTCATTTCCAGGCCTCGAGCCGTCCAGCTGCCCCCGGTATACACACTGCAGTGCCTGGTCAAAGATATAAAAATCAGGCGTGCAGGCTGCGTCATACAGCCTTGCAACCTGCTGGGTCTCGTCGTACAGGTAGGGAAAAGTGTACCCAAGGGACTTGGCAAGCGCCTTCATGTTTTCCGGTGAATCCTCGGGATATTCGACCGCATCGTTGGAGCTGACAGCAATCAGCGAAACCCCTTGGGAAGGGTACTCCTGGCCCAGCCTGACCAGCTCGTCCTGGATATGCTTTACAAAGGGGCAATGGTTGCATATGAACATGACAACGGTCGCGATCTCTCCGCGCACGTCCGACAGCCACACTTCTTTCCCGGAAACCGTATCTGGCAGGCAAAAATCCGGAGCTGACGTACCCAAGGGCATCATGTTGGAGGGTGTCAGTGCCATTTGATCAGGTATTCATTTTTTAATTGCGTTTGAATTGCGTAGAATAGCGCGATTCAGGACGCCTGTTAACCGTTGACAGGCCATACTACATCCAAAGAGGCCAATGCCTGCAATGCGTGCTTTCACCTCCGAGTCTGTTTCCGAAGGACACCCGGATAAAATGGCAGATCAGATTTCTGATGCAGTGCTTGATGCTTTACTGGAGCAAGACCCTGACGCGCGCGTGGCGTGTGAAACACTTGTGAAAACAGGCATGGTCCTGCTGGCCGGGGAGATTACTACCGCTGCTTACGTGGATCTTGACGCTCTCGTGCGGCGTACCGTCAATGAGATCGGCTATGACCACTCCCGGATCGGCTTTGATGGAAATACCTGTGCAGTCATCAATGCATTGGGTAAACAGTCGCCGGATATCGCTCGCGGGGTTGACCGCAAGAACAAGGAGGATCAGGGTGCAGGAGACCAGGGCATGATGTTCGGTTATGCCTGCGATGAAACCGATGTACTCATGCCAGCGCCAATCACCTATGCACACCGTTTGGTGCGAAAACAGTCCATGGTCAGGAGAGAAGGCAAACTGCCCTGGCTGCGCCCGGATGCCAAAAGTCAAGTGACCTTCGTGTATAAGGATGGAGGCCCCAGCCACATTGATGCCGTAGTCCTCTCCACCCAGCATGACCCGGATGTCACCCAAGATGAACTGCATGAAGCGGTAAGGGAATTGATCATCAAACCGGTACTGCCGGGAAAGTGGCTGACGTCTGACACGAAAGTCCACATCAACCCCACGGGTCGTTTCGAGACGGGAGGCCCCGTGGGAGATTGCGGACTGACCGGACGAAAAATCATCGTGGACACTTACGGTGGCATGGCCCGTCATGGCGGAGGCGCCTTTTCCGGAAAGGATCCTTCCAAAGTCGACCGCTCTGCTGCGTATGCGGGGCGTTACGTCGCCAAGAACGTAGTGGCTGCCGGGCTGGCAAAATGCTGTGAAATTCAGATCTCCTATGCCATTGGCCTGGCCCAGCCGACCTCAATCTCGGTCAACACCTTCGGCACCGGGACCCTGTCCGATGACAAAATTGAAGCCATTGTGTGCGACATGTTTGACCTGTCACCGTACGGAATTCTGTCCATGCTGGACCTGCTTCATCCGATCTACCAGGCGACGGCCGCCTATGGGCATTTCGGTCGCAACGAGGACAGCTTTCGCTGGGAACGCACGGACAAGGTCGGTGAGCTGAAGGAGCGGGCCGGACTTGGTGCGATGGTATAATGCCGAAAACCGACAGGATGCCTGAAAAGATCATGAGTATTCAATCTGCGCAGGACGTGGAGCCTGACTTCAAGGTTGCTGACCTGGCACTTGCTGACTGGGGACGCAAGGAAATTGCCATCGCCGAAACCGAAATGCCGGGCCTGATGGCCTTGCGTGAAAAATACGGAAATGAAAAACCACTGGCAGGTGCACGTATTGCCGGCTGTCTGCACATGACCATACAGACTGCGGTACTGATTGAAACTTTAACAACGCTGGGTGCACAGGTGCGCTGGTCATCGTGCAACATATTTTCTACACAGGATCACGCGGCAGCCGCCATCGCCGCCACGGGTGTGCCTGTATTTGCCTGGAAAGGTGAAACTGAACAGGACTATATGTGGTGTATCGAACAGACGATCAATGGGCCTGGAGGCTGGCAGCCGAACATGCTTCTTGATGATGGCGGTGACCTGACCAAGGTCATGCACGAAAATTTTTCGAAAATACTGGGTAAAGTACGTGGCCTGTCCGAAGAAACCACGACCGGCGTGCACCGCCTGATGGAAATGGAAAAAAGGGGTGAATTGAAAGTCCCTGCATTTAATGTGAACGATTCTGTCACCAAATCCAAGTTTGACAACCTGTATGGTTGCCGTGAATCACTGGTCGACGGTATCAAGCGTGCAACGGACGTCATGATCGCGGCTAAAACCGTCGTTGTATTTGGCTTTGGAGATGTGGGCAAGGGCAGTGCACAGTCCTTGCGCAGCCTGGGTGCGAATGTCCTGATCACAGAAATCGATCCTATCTGCGCATTGCAAGCCGCGATGGCAGGTTTTCGGGTGGTCACCCTGGATGAGGTTGTCTCAACGGCAGACATCTTTGTCACTGCCACCGGCAACTATCATGTGATCAGTCATGACCATATGCGAGCCATGAAAAATCAGGCCATCGTCTGCAATATCGGACATTTCGACAATGAAATTGATGTGGAGAGCCTCAAGCAGTATCCCTGGGAAAATATCAAGCCCCAGGTCGATCACGTCATCTTCCCAGATGGAAAACGCATCATACTTCTGGCAGAAGGCCGCCTTGTAAACCTGGGATGTGCCACTGGGCACCCGAGCTTCGTCATGTCAAATTCATTCACGAATCAAGTGCTTGCACAAATTGAATTGTGGGGAAACCCAGGCCGCTATAAAAACCGCGTGCATGTACTGCCCAAGTCACTGGACGAGGAAGTTGCCCGGCTGCACCTGGAAAAAATCGGCGCCAAACTGACCCAGCTTACTGGCGAGCAGGCGGAGTATATTGGAGTCGACGTGAAAGGGCCCTACAAACCCGATTACTATCGGTATTGAACCGGGCGCCACCCCCGCCCCTGCTGCCATGCGGGCTACCCGTCTGTACATCAATCGAAAGCTGGCCGTCGACGACGAAGTCAGGCTGGATGATGAATCCTCTCACCATGCAACCCATGTGCTTCGCATCAACAAGCACTCCTCGCTGGCACTTTTCAATGGAGACGGCTACGACTATGCCGGTCATCTGATATCTCTTCGCAAAAAGGCGATCACAGTCCGGGTTACAGGTAAAACCCTTGCCAGGAAAGAATCCAGGCTGCAAACCCATCTCGTACTCGGGGTCTCGAAAAGCGCACACATGGACTTCGCTATCCAAAAAAGCGTCGAGGCCGGAGTGACAGAAATTCATCCGGCAATCACCGAACGGACCGTGATCCGTTTCTCGGATAAATCCAGAGCACGCCGTCAGCAGCACTGGCGAAATGTCGTCATCAGTGCCTGCCAGCAAAGCGGGCGAGCAACTCTCCCGGTCCTCCATGAAGTAAAACACCTGAGTGAAACACTTCCTGTGGATGAAGGTGCGCGAGGGTTTGTCTTGGATATCCGATCGAACCAGACACTGGGTGGATACGCTCATGAACGCCTGAAAAAAATCTGGTTTGTCACCGGACCTGAAGGCGGGCTGACACAGAATGAAACGCAGGGAATCACTGACAAAGGTTTTCTGCCAGTGTCCCTGGGCCCGCGGATCATGCGAACCGAAACGGCCGCATTAGCTGCGATCATCGGTGCGCAGGTGCTTTGGGGGGACCTGAGCGAGCATGACAGCCTCCAGCAAACCTGACCTTGTATGCATGCCTGATTACTGGGTTTGCACCCGCAGGCCAATCCGCGCGTCAATATTCATTCCTTTCTTCAGTTTCCAAGCAGTACCGCTGACTCCCGAATTGGAATATCAACGAGGATGGTATCCTGTAGGCACATGACACAAACGGGACATATCTTGCGATGACCATACGATTGGGTGTAGTCATGGATCCCCTGGGGAACCTCAATGTGCACAAGGACAGCACATTTGCCATGCTGCTTGAGGCGCAGCACCGCAACTGGAACATTTTCCACCTGCAGTCATCGGACCTTTACCTGTCGGACACGGCAGTGATGGGAAAAGCTACTTCGATTTCGCTCCAAAGTGACCCCGCGCACAGAATCAAGCCGGGAGATCAAACAATTGAGGATCTGAATGAACTGGATGTGATACTGATGCGCAAGGATCCACCCTTTGACATGGAGTACATCTACACGACCTACCTGCTCGAGCATGTACATCAGTCGGGGACACCCGTCATCAACCACCCTGCAAGCCTGCGAAACGCCAATGAAAAATTACTGGCCACCCGGTTCCCAGAGTGTACTGTGCCCTTTGTAGTCAGTCGAAACAGGGGTGCGCTTGGCGACTTCGTTGATGAATACAAGAAAACTGTAATCAAACCCCTGGACAGCATGGCAGGTGACTCCGTTTTCTGTGTTCGCCATGACGACCCCAATCGGAATGTCATACTGGAAACGGTGACCCGCCATGGTGCCCAAACAGTGATGGCACAAAAGCTTATCGCTGACTACCAAAAGGGTGACAAACGCATTTTGCTCATCGATGGTGAACCTGTGCCGCATGCTCTGTTACGTATACCTGCGCAAGGGGAATTACGCGCCAATCTGGCCAAGGGAGGCACTGCCCAGTCTGTGGCCCTGACCCAGCGGGACCGATGGATTTGCGAGCAGGTCGGAGCTGAACTGAAAACCATGCAAATTGACTTTGCAGGTATCGACGTCATCGGCGACTACCTGACAGAAATTAACATCACCAGTCCGACCGGAATACGTGAACTGGACCGGATGTGCAACCTGAATATAGCAGCTACACTGCTCGATTCCATTGAAAAACGGCACCTCCATCATCCCTGACCAGAAAGGGCCGTACACGCGTCCAACCGTATACCGGCGATGCCATCGCTATCATTTTCTGAAAATTGAAGGGTAACTGCGGTATATTGGTAAACATACGGTCCAGATGGTTCAAGAAAGTACCCTGTTGCGTACCTGATTACCCATGTCAGAAAATCTTACCAAGCACCTGCTCGTTGCCATGCCAGCCCTGCATGATCCTAATTTTTCTCGTTCCGTGACTCTTATTTGCGAGCACAATCAACACGGTGCGATGGGAATCGTTGTAAACCAGCCGATTGTCCTTTGCGTTGAAGAACTGATCAGTTACCTGGATGTGGACATGGATGAGCAGCTGTTTTCTACACAACGTGAGCCAGTGTATGCTGGCGGCCCAGTACATACCAACAGGGGGTTTGTCCTGCACGACTCGGACCGGCATTGGAAGTCGACCTACACAATTGATGAGGATCTGAAACTGACGACTTCTGAAGATATCCTGCTCGATATTGGCCGTGGAACAGGTCCAGACAACACCATTGTTGCTTTGGGTTATGCCGGGTGGGGGCCTGGACAGTTGGAGCAGGAACTGGCAGATAATGCCTGGCTGACAGTGCCGTATCAGGCCAAGATCATTTTCAATACGCCGGCTGAGAAACGCTGGCAGAGCGCGGCCAGTCGACTGGGCATCGACGTTCACCTGATCTCGAATGAGGCCGGGCATGCCTGAACACCCGCTCACAAATATGCCGGCGGTCCCACACCGCTTGTCCGGTTCCTGCCGATGGTCAGCGTGATTGGATTCGATTATGGGGAATGCCGGATTGGAGTGGCGATTGGCATGCCCGATGCCGGTACAGCCAACCCCTTAACAACGCTGATGGTCTCAGCATCCGGAACGCCCTGGAACGAGATCGATGAGATCATTGGACAATGGCATCCGCGCACTTTGGTCGTCGGCAGAGTCGAACACGACACGCAGGACCAGGGACGTATCAAGCGGCAAATCCGAAACTTCTGCAAGGCTCTGCAAAACCGCTATCGCTTGCCTGTGGAGACAGTGGATGAGGCATTCTCTTCGGCGCAGGCGTACGCCGTGCTCAAAGAACTGCGCGTGCAGGGCCATCGCAGGAAAATCCGCAAGACTGACATCGACAAGGCGTCTGCAGCGATTATTCTCCAGACGTGGCTATCAAGCAACGCCTCTCCTCAAACAGGCAGGACCGTGTCATGACCGTATTGGATGCCCAGCAGCTTATTGACAAGCTGGGTCATGATCTGGGTGCTTTCCTGGACAAGCGCAATATCACAGAGCCACTGCTGGTAGGGGTCCGTACGGGCGGGGTCTGGATCGCCGAACAGATGCAATCAATACTCAAAAGCAAGGAAGAACTGGGTGTACTCGATATCACTTTTTACCGGGATGACTTCAGCCGTGCAGGGATCCAGCCGACAGTCAAACCCTCTCACTTGCCGCTGAACATCACCGACAGACATATCGTCTTGATCGATGACGTGCTGTATACCGGACGCACGGTGCGTGCGGCGTTGAACGAAATCTTCGATTATGGCCGTCCAGCCTCGGTCAGCCTGGCGATCTTGGTGGAAAGAAATGGACGGGAGTTACCCGTCCAGGCGGATGTCGTAGGCACACGACTCAGCCTGGATGCAGCACAGCACGTTCAGCTGAGCGGTCCACACCCGATCGTTTTGGAGATTGTAGATTGAGCCTTCTTGCATGAGACACTTTCTGGACATTGGCAGGCTGAATTGTAAAGAGCTGACCCATATTCTTGACACTGCCAAATCATTCACCAGTGTGGAGGGCCAAACTGTAAAAAAAGTGCCCTTGTTGCGTGGCAAGACCATCGTGAACCTGTTTTTTGAGCCCAGTACCCGAACCCGCACCACATTTGAACTTGCTGCCAAACGTCTCTCTGCCGATGTGCTCAACATCAGTGTAGCCACCTCGGCTACCGTCAAGGGCGAAAGTCTGCTCGACACCCTGTTCAGCCTGGAGGCAATGAACACCGATATCTTTATTGTCAGACACCCAGAAAGCGGTGCCGCAGAGTTCATTGCAAAGCATGTTGCTCCGCATATCAGCATTATCAATGCGGGTGACGGGCGGCATGCCCATCCAACCCAGGCCTTGCTTGACGCCTTCACTATTCGGGAGCATCACCAGGATTTTTCAAAACTGAACATTGCGATCGTAGGCGACATCCTGCATTCACGTGTTGCCCGCTCCCAGATTGAGGCACTGAATATTCTGGGTACGCGAGAGATCCGGGTCATAGCACCGCGTACGCTGTTACCTGCAAATATCGAGCAACTTGGCGTACAGGTATTTCAAGATTGCACGCAGGGATTGAGAGATGTCGATGTAATCATCATGCTGAGACTACAAAAAGAACGCATGCAAGGCGCATTCATACCGAGTGAACATGAATACTTCCAGCTTTATGGGCTGACACCGGAAAGACTGGCCCTGGCAAACCCTGAAGCAATTGTCATGCACCCAGGCCCTATCAACCGTGGCGTGGAAATAAGTTCGGAAGTTGCAGATGGTCCCCAGTCCGTAATTTTACAGCAAGTGAAGTACGGGATTGCCGTTCGTATGGCGATCTTGTCGATTGCCATCAGCACCGGCGAGCGTGGAGTCGACCATGAAACTTGAAATACTGAACGGCCACCTCGTCGATCCGGCTAATGAAATTGACCAGCCGAAAGATGTCTTCATGACCGATGGAAAAGTGGTTGCAGTCGACAAACCGCCTGATGGCTGGAAAGCGGATCATACGATCAATGCTGCAAACAAGCTGGTGCTGCCTGGGCTCGTTGAACTTTCGGCCAGCCTGCGCCAACCGGGTCAGGAACACAAGGCGACAATTCAGTCAGAGACAAAAGCTGCGGCTGCTGCCGGAATTACCAGTTTGGCGTGTCTACCCACAACGAATCCTGTCGTTGATTCACCTGCGGAGGTAGAGCTGATCGAGCGTCTTTCGCAGGACAGTGGACACTGCAGGGTGTACGTCATCGGCGCCTTGACGAAAGGTCTCAAAGGGGAAAATCTGAGTGAAATGGCTGCACTCAAGGCGGCCGGCTGTGTGGGGGTTACCAATGTGCTGCACCCCTTGAAAAGTTCTCTTGTGTTACGGCGTGCAATGGAATATGCATCGAGTCAGGCCTTGACCGTATTCACGCACCCGCTTGACCATCATCTGGCGAATAATGGATGCGTACACGAAGGCCTCACAAGCTTGCGTTTGGGCCTGCCGGGCATACCCGGTGCCGCAGAAACGGCGGCGCTGGCCTTTCATCTGGCATTGATCGAGGAGCTCAATGTTCGCACGCATTTTTGCCGACTGTCGACATTGCGCTCAGTGAACATGATTGCGCGTGCCCGAGAGAATCACCTGCCGGTAACTGCAGATGTCAGTATCCTGCACCTCTATCTTACTGACAGTGATATCCAGGATTTTGATGGCCTGTGTCATAACCTGCCCCCCTACCGCACACAACCAGACCGTGATGGGCTTCGAATGGGTTTACAGGACGGCACACTCACCGCCATTTGTGCTGATCACCAGCCTCATGAAATTGAAGCCACTTTGGCTCCCTTCCAATCCACAGAACCGGGTAGCTCGAACCTGGAATCCCTGCTTCCTCTGGTACTTCAGCTGGTACAGGAAGGTGTACTCAGCTTGAAGGAAGCGGTGCGCTGTGTCACGCAGCAGCCTGCAGAAATTTTGGGAATCAGTGCAGGAAACCTGTCGGTGGGTGGGACGGCTGATGCGTGCATTGTCGACCCCGGACTCGACTGGGTCCTGACCAGCGAAACCCTGCTCAGCCGTGGCAAAAACACGCCCATGCTGGGTCGCCAGTGCAAGGGCCGCACTACGCATACGATTTTGGGTGGCAAGCCTGTATACCAGCTAGAAAACGGGTAAGCCGGTTTTCATTTGAGCGGCCATCAGCCATGAAAACAGGCCCTAATCCAGTCTTTGAAGAGTGTGCCAGTGTGGTCCGCCATGATGCCCTGCCGGCACAACAGTTTGTCCTCAGGCTGCATGCACCTGAATGCGCCCGGCACGCAACAGCCGGTAACTTCCTGCATCTGCAATGCGACCCTCAAAGGGCTATGCGCCGGCCTTTCTCCATCATGCGTTGCGATCCTGCTGCCGGAGATATCGAGATTCTATACAAGATTGTAGGCCTGGGCAGTGCTGAACTGGCAACACGCAAACCCGGAGATACGCTGCAGTGCCTGGGGCCAATCGGAAACGCCTTCAGCTTGCATGAAAATGCCACGCGTCCTTTGCTGCTTGGCGGCGGGGTGGGAATACCCCCCATCATTTTTCTGGCAGAAAAGCTCAGGGAAAATTCGGGACTTCATCCAATTGTAATCTTGGGATCTGAAATCCCTTTCCCTTTCCCCGCCAAGCCCTCAAAAATTTTAGCCCCGGACATGCCAAAGGATGTTATCGCGGCGATGCCTTTGCTTGATGACTGGGGGATCGTATCCCGCCTGACCAGCCTGCAGGGCTATCCAGGTTGTTTCCAAGGCTACGTACACCAGCTGGCCGAGCACTGGTTTCTGAATCTGGATCAGGCAGCACGACAAGACGTGCAGGTGTTTGCCTGTGGGCCCAACCGGATGCTTGAAGCCGTATCAGGATTCTGCCGGGAACATGCGCTTCCTTGCCAAGTGTGTCTGGAAGAGTTCATGGCATGCGCTGTTGGTGGCTGCGCAGGATGTGTTGTACCTTATCGTGAAAACAACAGGACCGTAGCAATGAAACGGGTTTGCGTAGACGGTCCAGTATTCGATGCCGCCAACATTTTCTGACAGACCTCACACCTTATGACTCTCTCAGTCATGGCGACTCAAAGGGCCAAGGTGCATCCCTTGCACCTGACATCCTTGTGGGAATCTCGAGCATACTAGAGATGGAGGGGTATCCGTGAGTCTGCCAACTGCAGAACGCCTTCTCAAAGTTAAAGAAACTATCCGTCGGCTGGAAAGCCGGTACCAGCGCCCAGTCGGCAGTGTACGTCTACTGGCTGTCAGCAAAAAAAAGAGTGTCCGGGAAATCACCTTGGCTGCCAATGCGGGGCAACGCGATTTCGGTGAAAGCTACCTGCAGGAGGCACTGGAAAAGATCGCCTTGATGAAGCAGCAAGACCTCAACTGGCACTTCATTGGTCCCATACAAAAAAACAAGACCCGGCAAATTGCAAAACACTTTTCCTGGGTACATAGCATCGAACGCCTGATCGTTGCTGAACGCCTCAGTACACAACGCCCTGACCATTTACCGCCCCTGCAGGTCTGTCTACAGGTCAACATTGACCAGGAGAGCTCGAAATCCGGAATTCAGTGCGAACAGATACCCAGCCTGGCAAGCGCCTTGGAAGGGCTTCCGAATCTGAAATTACGTGGCCTGATGGCCATCCCGCGACAGAGTAATGATATTATTCATCAGCGCCTGCATTTCGCACAACTTCGAGTCCTGCTGGAACAACTGAACCGATCAGGTTTCAGGCTTGATACATTGTCCATGGGGATGAGTGGCGATTTAGAGGCTGCCATTGCTGAAGGTGCCACTATGGTCAGAATCGGCACTGCAATTTTTGGTACACGGACAACCAAATGAAATGAGTCGACTTTCAGAAAAGCAGGAAATTGTTATTTTCGGTGGCGGCAACATGGGCCAGGCACTGATCGGGGGGCTGCTGGACTGCGGGTGGCCACCGGAAAATATCACGGTCATCGACCCAGACCGGTCCACGTGTTCAGTGCTGGGTAAACGCTTTCCACAATGCTCTGTCTATTCACAGGCAGATTCAGCTCCCCTCTCTGCGCAAGTTGTCGTACTGGCGGTAAAGCCCCAAGTGATTCAACTTGTCTGTGAACAAATTTCTGCACGATACCCATCACAACGGCCCCTGGTCATTTCCATTGCCGCAGGCACGATGATTCAGGATATCGACGTCTGGCTGGGGGATAAGTTTTCCATAGTGCGATGCATGCCAAACCTCCCGGTGCTGATTCGTTCCGGTAGCACAGGACTTTTTGCGGGCCCAGGAGTGTCCGAGGTACAAAGAAATTGTGCAGAAGGTATTCTAGCCAGCGTGGGTTCGACCCTGTGGCTGAACGAGGAAGCGTTGCTGGATGCGGTAACAGCGGTCTCCGGCAGTGGGCCTGCCTACTTCTTCTATCTCATCGAAGCCATACTGGAAGCTGGCCAGTTGCTGGGCCTTACGGCTGATCAGGCGCGTCAACTGACCGTCGACACTGCACTCGGTGCAGCCAAATTGATTGAACAGGGTAACCAGGACCCGCATGCGCTGCGACAATCCGTCACCTCAAAGGGAGGCACGACTGAAGCGGCTATTGAAGTTCTGGAGCAGGCAGGCGTGAAGGAAATCTTTGCTGCTGCGATCAACCGTGCCGCACAAAAAGCACAACAGCTTTCCCGGTCGGATACCACATCCGCAGGCACCACCCCTTCAAGCCCTGACAAGTAGACCATGAACGCTTTGCTCGGTATCGCTGATTTTCTGATCCATGTCCTGTTTACCTTGTACGTGTATGCCCTCATGATCCGCATGCTGCTGGCATTGACCCATGCCGATTTCTATAACCCTTTCTCACAATCCATTCTGACCATCACCAGTCCGGCATTACGCCCCCTGCACAAGTGGGTGCCCAATATCGGGCGCCTGGACACATCGGCGCTGCTGCTGATGATTGCAATCAAGTTTACCGAACTGATGCTGCGCGGTATTTTTGTAGGAAGGGATGTCGAAACTGGAGTGCTGGTTTTTGCTGCAATATTCGGGGTTATCGATCTGGCATTGAACCTTTACATTTTCGCCATCATTGCGTTGGTCGCGATCAGCTGGCTTGCACCACACCTCCATCGACAGAGTAATCCGCTTGTCTCAGTGCTGCACTCAATCACAGCCCCTATCCTGTATCCGGCCAGAAGGATGATCCCCCAGGTCGGAGTGTTTGATTTCTCAACCTCAGTCGTACTCCTTGCACTGTTCTGTGCAAAAATTCTCTTGCATTCACTGTGACACAAAAAGACACCCGCCTGCCGTGACATTGTGTGCTATACATGCACTCATTACACTTAGGGTTTAAACAAAAAATTTAAGTAAGTGCCTGACTCTATTCCAGTGAATTCGGTTGGCCTGGTCGAGAGCCAGTTTATTACCATCAAGCGGTCTCTGGATCTGGATTGCGGTCGCACACTGCCAGAATTCACCCTGGCCTACGAGACGTATGGCAAACTAAACCCTGAACGCAGCAATGCCCTGCTCATCTGTCATGCACTTTCAGGAGATCAGCACGCGGCAGGCTACCACAGCACCGAAGATCGCAAACCTGGATGGTGGGACAACTGTATCGGTCCTGGCAAACCCTTTGATACAGATCGCTTCTTTGTCGTTGCCCCCAATAATCTAGGAGGGTGCAAGGGCAGCAGCGGTCCGGCCAGTGTCAACCCCGAAACCGGGAAGCAGTATGGCCCGGATTTTCCACTGGTTACAGTACATGACTGGGTCGTGAGCCAAAGCTATCTCGCGGATGAACTGGGTATCGAACAATGGGCTGCAGTCATTGGAGGAAGTCTGGGCGGCATGCAGGTGATGCAATGGGCCATCGACTTTCCGGATCGCTTGCGCCAGGCAGTTGTCATAGCTGCAGCGCCCAAATTGACAGCACAGAATATCGCGTTCAATGAAGTTGCGAGGCAGGCCATATTCTCTGATCCTGACTTTCACCAGGGACACTACTACGAACACAACACAACTCCGCGTCAAGGACTAATGCTGGCACGCATGCTTGGGCATATCACCTATCTCTCCGATCATGCCATGCGGGAAAAATTCGGACGCGACTTGCGGGAAGGAAAGCTCAATTTTGGCTTTGACGTAGAATTCCAGGTCGAGAGCTACCTGCGCTACCAGGGAAAATCCTTTGTGGACCGGTTCGATGCAAATACCTACCTGATCATGACCAAGGCGCTGGACTATTTTGACCCTGCGCTGAATTGGGATGATGACCTGCCCCGTGCCTTCCAGAACACCAGTGCTGAATTTCTGGTGATTTCCTTTACCGGGGACTGGAGATTCTCACCAGCCCGCTCTCGAGAGATCGTCCGGGCACTGATTGCGGCAAAAAAGAAAGTCAGCTACGTGGAAATTGATGCGGATCTAGGACACGATGCATTTCTAACCGCAATCCCTGAATACCATAGTGTCCTGCAAAGCTACATGCACACCCTTCAGATATGAGCACAGTTCTTCGTCCCGATCTGGAAATCATTTGTGAATGGATTCAACCAGGAACTCACATCCTGGACCTGGGCTGTGGTGATGGTACTTTGCTGACACACCTGCGCCAGACGCGCGATGTTACCGGCTATGGCCTGGAAATTGACATAGCCAATATTCAGCAATGCATTGCCAAGGGAATTCCTGTCGTCCAAACCAATCTGGACAAGGGTATCACCGAGTTTTTTGACGAACACTCTTTCAACTATGTAGTCATGACCCATACGCTGCAGGCCATCCAGCACCCGGGCGAGCTTCTGGATGAGATGCTGCGAATCGGACAGGAAGGAATCGTCACGTTCCCCAACTTTGCCCATTGGAAAAGCCGGGTACAGCTTGGGCTGGGAGGGAATATGCCCGTGACCCGGGCCCTGCCCCATGAATGGTACGACACACCAAACATTCATTTGTGCTCGTTTCAAGATTTTGAAGCCCTGTGTGAGAAAAGGGGTATCAGCATTCTTCAGCGGGCTGCAGTGACGCATGCCAGCCAGTCAGGAAAGAGAACCTGCCTATGGCCCAATCTACTCGGTGAAAGTGCGATTTATCGGTTCTGTAAATCTGATTCTTAGCGCTTGTATCACAGGAGGTTTGGCTGGATCAGATCACATGCCTCTCATGGAGCGCCCAGCCTGGGCAAAATCAAAACAGACCTGTGAGCGCCTGCCAGTTTCTTTGTATTATCCCTGGATGGAACTCCACCAAGCGGTTTTGCCCACCTCGATACGACTTCTCAGACGGGTAGCCTGACAAGATGATAAGCCGGCAGTTTTTCATTACAATGCAACAAAAAGTTAACTGTTCAAATACAGCAACATTGGTCACCGCTGCTAACTTGATGCTTGGTTGTGGGGCCGTATGACCGATCTCGTTCACTGATGATTAAGGATGACACTACATGGCCACTTCCAGACCTGAAAAGAAAGCCCCAACCAAAACAGCAATTTTAAACCGCATTGCAGAAGAGACCGCTCTTTCACGCAAGCAGGTTGCCTCAGTACTTGATTCGCTTGAAGCTATGATTGCAAAAGAACTGAAGCCACGTGGTGCGGGATGTTTTAACCTTCCCGGCCTACTGAAAATCAAGGTGGTCAAAAAGCCGGCCAAAAGGGCACGCAAGGGTATCAACCCCTTTACAGGTGAGGAGATGACGTTCAAGGCCAAGCCAGCCAGCAAGTCGGTACGTGTCTTGCCCCTGAAGAAGCTCAAAAGCATGGTCTGACGGAACAGGTCCGGAGGTGATATCCGCTTGTAGTACTTACTCCAGGTCCTGTTGCACATCCAGTTTGGTCTGAATAAAGGTGCTGTGTGGCAGGTACAGCAGGTCAGCTATCTTTCGTATTTGATACTCCTCGTATTTATCGAGCCTGCTGTCCGCATACGCTGTCTTCCATAAGTCCATCAGCAGCCTTTTTTTCTCCTCCATCGTACAACCGTCATTGATAATCTTCACAAATGGATAGATTGAAACATGCTGCTCTTGCTCAGTAACTGCCAGATCAACCAGATTTTCTACCTCCTGCTTAGAAAACCGGAACCTCTCTGCCAACGCGCTGACAATGGTGCGTAGTTCCTCTTCCTGAATATCAAAATCTGCCCGGCTCACTTCCAGCAATAGCACTGCAGTAGCCAAATGCATGACGTGATCATCATCCAGCGTCTCGCGCTGCGGCCGGATTTTCTTTTCAACAAAAGCTGCAACCGACTTGAGCATGGTTAATTGGTGTTGCGGAAACTGCGATATTGCCCACCCTCAAAGGAGTCGAAGTAGTCTTCAGCCAGGGGGTGGGTAATGGGTGCCTTTGAAACATCCATCTCCAGATGCTGTTCAGCAACGTAGGTAGTCATCAGCTGTCCGTCCACCAGCACATGGTACCAGGGCTTGTCCTTGGGAGGTCTGGACTTTGCTACCTGTTCGTACCACTCGTTTGTACCACTATATTGCGCGTCCACATCAAAAATGACACCCCGGTAATTAAATTTTTTATGAACAATAACCTGACCGATTGAAAACTGCGCCTGATACATGCCTTGCTCTCCTGGCCTTGGATAAGAGATCGAACGATCGACACACCACATGCTACCGCAAAAATTGTTCATGCTAAACAGGTTAATAATGTATCTCTTCCCCCTCAGCATGAGATGGTATCTGGATAAAAATCTGTTAGGCTATATTGAGGTTTACAAGCAAATTAAACAAAAGCGCGACACAGCACCTGGACCCCATTTAATATGACTAGCAGAAGTAAGGAGCAGCGCATACTGCTCGTAATGCGCAAACTGCTAGCCCAGATTGTGCGGGATACAACCCCAGGACCGGGTGTACGACATACCCTGAGCGAACAAACCATCAAGGACATCCGAGATTGCTTCAGCCTCATCGCTGCGCGGGAGCGCGAGCTTATCGAAGAAATCGGAATCGCAAACAAGGATCGTCCTCAATTTGCCGACAAACCACAGACCTCAACTGTCCTCAAGTTCAAGCCCCCGTCCAAGAAGTCAAAGGATGACGACTAAGGCTGCCCTACATTCAAACTCATGGAACGCCTTTCAGACATCAAGGTAAAGCTTGAGCCGGGCATTAAGATTACAGCCGAAAATAAATGCGGCTACTGCACGAACTCGTATTGCTGTACCTATGTCACGGAAGAACTTCTAACACCCCGAAGCAAACTGGATTACGAGCATATGCTTTGGCAGGTGTCACATGAAGGTGTTGAGGTGTACAAGGACGATGAAGGCTGGTGGTTGATGATAGCCGGACGCTGCTCACACCTTCAGAAAGATGGACATTGCGGAATCTATGAGGCGCGTCCGCAAATCTGCCGCGATCACGACAATGACTACTGCGAATTCGATGCTCCAGTGGAAAACGACTATGACCTGCACTTCCCAAATTATGAAACGTTACTGGAATACTGCAAAAAACGCTTCAAGCATTGGCACAGGGGCTAGTCACTCCGGCATGATCTCGGAAAAATCTGAAATAGATGGATACGGCAAGGTATCCCGCTTTGGCCTGGAGCTGTCTGGTTGCTGAATGGTAATCAAGTGGCGAATGCCATAGGCTTCTCCAGCGGCAAGCACATCCAGATTGTCGTCGATGAAAAGGGTAGTTTCCGGGTCAAACGGATAGGCACGCCTCATATTTTTCCAGAATTCCTGCTGCTCCTTGGGACACCCAAAATCATGTGATGAAATGATGCGGTCAAAATACGACTCTATTTGCACTGACTGCATCTTTACAGCAATGGTGTCAGGATGTGCATTGGTCACCAGGGCAATATGTTTTTCTGACGAGGCCAGCTTTTCCAAAAAGTGTTTTGCACTGGGGAAAATCCGTATTCGCCAGGCGATCTCCCGTTTCAATGCAGCGACTTCAAGACCCAGTTCTTTTGTCCAGTAATCCGTACAATACCAATCCAGTGTGCCGGCTTTTCCATTAAAATAGGACTGCAATAGCTCCCTCGCATGACTAAATTCCATCTGGTATTTCTGGCTGTACCTCAAGGGCAGGTGCTGTTGCCAGAAATACGAGTCGAAACTCAGGTCAAGCAGGGTTCCATCCATGTCCAGAAATACAGTATTGACCTTTCCCCAGACGGCTGACATTGGCATAAACAAGGATTCCCAGATAACTACCTGTTGGCAATGGACCTGGATACCAAAAAGCTTGAAGCTCTCATCGCTCCAGTCTGCGATATTGTAAAGCAGGCCGGGCAGGAGATCATGAAAATTTATCTCGGTGGCTTTGAGATAGCGGAGAAAGAAGATCATTCCCCGCTGACCACGGCAGACCTTGCCTCTCACCACCTGATTTGCACGCGACTGCAAATGCTGACGCCGGACATCCCCGTGCTATCGGAAGAGTCGGCTATGATCCCGTTTGACCAAAGAGCAAAATGGAAACAGTACTGGTTGATAGACCCCCTGGACGGAACCCGGGAATTCATCAAGAAAAATAATGAATTTACCGTAAACATCGCCCTGGTCATCGACCACGTCGCACATCTTGGGGCTGTCTACCTACCGGCAAAGGACACCTGTTATTTTGCAGCAACAGGACATGGTGCTTTCAAGCAAGAGCACAAGCAGGCTGCACACAGAATCAGTACCCGTATTTCTGCACCGGATTCCACTCCAACGATATGTGGCAGCCGGGCACGCGCGGGTCCCTCCTTGCAGACCCTGCTGTCCCGGATTGGCAAGCATGAACTGATCAGGGTTGGCAGTTCGATCAAGACATGCCTGGTGGCCGAAGGTCGTGCAGATCTCTATCCCCGTTTCGGGCCTACTTCTGAATGGGATACAGCAGCCGCGCATTGTGTCGTGCGTGAAGCAGGAGGTTCACTGGTCGACACCCAACTCATGGACTTGCGTTACAACACGAAAGACTCGTTGCTTAATCCTCCATTCATCGTACTAGGTAACCTGAACGACCATTGGCGGAAAATGCTGTTGCAGAAAATACCCGTACAATGAAAATCAGTTATGGCTGCAACCCATGGCAGCGATGGGTGGCCGTCTTAAAAGGCTGGTCTGCAGACTATCGTTCCTGCCTGAACTTCTCTGGTGGCCTACAGGTGCTTGCAGTCAAGAACCCCAGCCTTGCAGCACGATCTTGCCCGTCGTATGCCGGTTCTCAATCTCGGCATGGGCTGCCTTCAGGTTCTTCGAACTGATAGGCTCAAGTACTTTGTTGACGGTTGTCCTGATAGTTCCCGCATCCACCAGGTCTGAAACGTTGTTCAGCAGATGATGTTGCTCAATCATGTCGTCTGTTTCATACATGGAGCGGGTAAACATGAACTCCCAGACAAAGGTCGCGCTTTTGCTCTTTAGCGTACCAAGATCAACATAGGCTGCTGTTTCGACTATGGAACAGATTTTTCCCTGTGGCGCGATCAACGCTGCCATTGTCTGCCAGTACTTATCAGTATCGTTGAGGCACAAGATAAATTCATATTCAGCAATTCCAAGCTGGCTCATCTGTTCCGGAATATCCAGATAATGATTGATCACATGATCTGCGCCCAATTCCTTGCACCATGCTTGGGACTCTGGCCGTGAGGCAGTGACGGTAACTGTCAGTTCAGCGACCTGCTTGGCAAATTGTGTAGCAATGGAGCCTACTCCTCCTGCCCCGCCGATGATGAGAAGTTGTCGACCTCGGTCCGAACCCCCTGAATCAATCCCCAATCGATCAAACAAAGCCTCCCATGCCGTGATGCTCGTCAGGGGCAGGGCTGCAGCCTGGGCAAAATCCAGGCATTTTGGCTTGCCACCTACGATGCGCTCATCAACAAGATGAAATTCGCTGTTGCAACCCGGGTCAATGAAGCTCCCAGCATAAAAAACCTCATCTCCCTGACTGAAGAGCGTCACATCCGGGCCCACGGCTTCAACTACGCCCGCTGCATCCCATCCCAGGATGCGGGGGGCTTTCTCCACCTTGTCCTGCGGAGCCCGCATTTTTGTATCTACTGGATTTACAGCAATGGCCTTCACACTGACCAGGAGCTCCTTGCCTGTAGGGTTGGGTCGCTCCACCTCAAGGTCCAGTAATGAATCTGTTTCATCAATCGGGAGGTACTTGTACAAACCGACAGCTTTCAATGCTTTTCTCCTTTCTTTTTACCCTAGCATACAGCAGTAACTGCTCGAAAATATAACGATGTTGCTACAGCATTGTTGCATGCATATAAAGCTTCAAATGATCATGCTTCAAGATCGGGCCAGATCAAAATTATCTGTTAGCTGCAGGACTCCCAATTGAAGGATCTGATCTGCAACGCCCAGGTCACTGCGGGAACTGCGATTCAACCGCTGTATTTTGAAAGGTGCATCCAGGTACCAATCACAGAGTCCGGGTTCAACGAGATGCTGTCAATGCCCTGCTCAACCAGCCAATACGCAAAATCCGGGTAATCCGAGGGCCCCTGTCCACAGATGCCCACATACTTCTCTTCTTTCCGACATGTTCGGATTACCTTGCCAATCAAGGACCTGACAGCCGCATTCCTTTCGTCGAACTGCCCGGCTACAAGCTCCGAGTCCCGATCGAGTCCCAGCGTCATTTGTGTAAGATCATTTGAACCAATTGAAAATCCGTCGAAATGGCGCAGAAATTCTTCGGCCAGTATCGCGTTTGAAGGGACCTCGCACATCATCACCACCTTGAGCCCGTTTTCCGAGCGCTTCAATCCATGTTCAGCCAGCAACGCAGTCACTCGCTCAGCCTCCTCGAGAGTACGTACAAAGGGCACCATGATCTGGATGTTTGAAAATCCCATCTCATCGCGGACGATGCGCAAAGCACGACACTCCAGTTCAAAACAAGGTGCAAACTGCTCTGAAAGGTACCTTGAAGACCCACGGTACCCGAGCATTGGATTTTCTTCCGAAGGCTCATACAGATTTCCACCCAGCAAATTTGCATATTCATTGGACTTGAAGTCCGACAATCGGACGAGGACAGGCTTGTCTTCAAATGCAGTCGCCAAGGTCGCAATGCCCTCCGTCAGCTTTTCCACATAGAAAGACTCTGGATCCTCATAGGCAGTACATCGTTCACCAATAGCCGCCTTGAGTTCACCTGGAAGCAGGTCAAAATCAATCAGTGCACGTGGATGCACACCGATCGTCTTGTTGATCATGAATTCCAGGCGGGCAAGACCGACACCGGCATTGGGGGTCTGTGAAAAAAGAAAGGCCTGCCCGGGATCGCCGACATTGAGCATGATCCTGCATGGAATGTCAGGCATGCTGTCCAGTCGGGTTTTACTGATCTCAAATTCAAGCCTGCCGTCATACACATAACCTGTATCCCCCTGTGCACAGGATACGGTGATCTCCTGTGCTGTCTGCAGGGCGCGTGTGGCCTCCTCGCACCCGACGATGGCTGGCACACCCAGTTCACGTGCAATGATCGCCGCATGGCAAGTACGCCCGCCACGATTGGTAACGATGGCTGCTGCGCGTTTCATTACAGGCTCCCAGTGAGGGTCTGTCATGTCCGTGACCAGTACCTCGCCCGCCTGCAACTGCCCAATTTCCTGCAACGAAGGTATGACTCTGGCCGTGCCTGCACCAATGCGCTGTCCAATGCTTCGGCCACTCACCAGCACCTGTGACGTTTCTTTCAGCAGGTATTTCTCGATCACTTTTCGTTCTATGCTCTGCACGGTTTCAGGGCGAGCCTGCACGATGTACAGTTTCTCGTTAACTCCATCCTTGGCCCATTTGATATCCATGGGCCGCTGGTAATGCTGCTCGATCAGAACTGCCATCCTTGCAAGAGCCTCTACCTCAGCATCGGTGATACAAAAAAGGTTCTGCTGGGATCCCGGCACATCTACGGTTTCCGTGCCACTGCCTGAATTCCTGTAGATCATCTTCTGCAACTTACTGCCACAGGTGCGCCGGATGATGGCAGGGTGCTTACGGGCAAGGGCAGCCTTTGCAACATAAAACTCGTCAGGATTTACCTGGCCCTGAACAATGGTTTCCCCGAGCCCATAACCGGCGGTAATAAACACCACCTCTCTGAAGCCCGATTCTGTATCCAAGGTAAACATCACTCCGCTGGCGGCCAAATCGCTGCGGACCATCTGCTGAATACCGGCGGAAAGTGCAAGCCCATCATGCCCGAATCCCTTTTCTTCGCGGTATGCAATCGCACGGTCGCTGAACAGGGATGCGAAGACTTGCTTGACCGCAGCCAGCACATCTGAGATTCCACGCACATTCAGATAGCTCTCCTGCTGACCTGCAAAAGAGGCTTCAGGCAGATCTTCGGCCGTGGCAGAAGAGCGGACGGCTACAGCGACATCCGGCTGGGTACTAGCCTAGAGCTCCCGGTAAGCCTTGGTGATCCCGGCATGCAGCTCATCAGGCATCTCGGCGCCAAGTATCCATGTGCGTATATTCATCCCCGCCCGGGTCAGCTCGGAAATTTCTTCCACATCCGTGGCCTCTAGTTGGTCTGCAATTTTCTGGGTCAAGCCATTGGCAGCCAGATACATGTGAAATGCTTCCGATGTCGTTGCGAATCCACCGGGTACTTGCACACCTAGCGTGTCCAGGTTCTGAATCATCTCACCCAAAGAGGCATTCTTGCCTCCCACCAAAGGCCCATCCTCAGCACCGACTTCACTGAGATTGATCGTATAACGGTTCATATCGGGTATATTTACAACATGCTCACAAAAAAACAAAATGTGTTTTTTATTTCAGACAGCACAGGGATCACCATCGAATCGCTGGGCCAGTCCCTGTTTGCGCAGTTTCCGGGCACTGAATTCATCAAAACGGTCTATCCATTTGTCTCTAGTGAACAGGAGGCGCGGCGCGTTATTGCGCACATCAAAACCATCATGGATTCAGAACCTACACCACCCATCGTGTTCACCAGCCTAGCGGACAAGTCCCTTACCAACCTCTTCTTATCTCATGACATTCCGGTGCTGGATATTTTTTCTACGTTCATCCCACTACTGGAATCGCGGCTGGGCATGAATGCTTCGCATACGGTGGGCGAAACTCATGGAGTGGGCAGCCCGCTGAAATATGTGCAGCGCATCGAAGCACTGGATTTTACGCTCAACCACGATGATGGAACAAAAATTTCTGATTTGGAGAATGCAGATATCGTGCTCACCGGAGTGTCGAGAAGCGGGAAAACGCCAACCTGTCTCTATCTAGCCATGCATTACAACCTCAAGGCTGCGAATTATCCACTGGCAGATGCCGACTTTGAAAGCAGCTTACTTCCCGGAGCAATCGCGGGCGTTCAGGACCATCTGTTCGGACTTACCTTGTCACCCGGTGAATTGCATAAAATCCGCCAGGAAAGGAGACCAAACAGCCAGTATTCCTCATTGGAGCAATGTGAGTTCGAAATACGCCGCGCAGAAGCAATTTTCAGGGCTGCCAATATACCCTTCCTGGACAGCACTTCCATCTCGATCGAAGAAATTGCAACGGCCATCCTGCAGCGCCTGAAACTGAGAACGCGGACAAGCGACAGCCAACCCTTCTCAAGTCAGTCAGCCACCCAGTAAAAGCACTTTCCTTGCTGGATAAATTGTTAGAACCTGTGGCCCTCAGAAATGGTAACGGAAACCAATTTCTATGAACTGGACATCGAAGTCGGTTTTCGTGTTCACCGTATTGCCAAAAGGATTACTCCTGCCCTTGAATTTCAGGTCGTCGGAGGTCTGGTACCGATAACCCAAGCGTAACACGAGGTTGTCCTTGAACTGATAGCTGACTCCTGCAGCCGCCTGATAGGCAAACACCGTGTCAGTCGTAGAGACACTGGGTGCGTAACCCTGTGGAAGCTGTAACCGGGGGTCATTCATTACACCCATAAGCAAGGCCTCCCGGGGCACTCCTGGGTTTGCTGCTTGAGCCTGTATAACAGCCACCTCATTAGCTACGTGCTGCGCAAGAGCATTGTCGTCATACTTGACATCACCGAAGTCAACTTCAATAACACCGACACCGACACCAATATACGGTGTCCACTTGGAACCCAGGTCAATGTCATACCACAGGTTCAACATGGCCCCTACCTGTTCTGCTGAACCGGATACCGGAGGGCGTGCTTCCTCTGAAATATTAAACGTCACTGGTTGGGGGCCCTGAATAGTGGTGCTTACATCGCTGTAGATGAGCTTATCTACATCAGCCTCCGAGTAAAAAAGCTCAAGCTCAACGCGGACATTGGAGCCAAGCTCATAACCGATGACACCTTCCAGCTTAAAGCCTGTATCGTATTTGTTGACAGCTTTCCCCCGGTATGTACTAGGCGGTGTAGGCGGCATCGTTGTCGGATTGGCTGCACTGCTGCCTGTGGTGATGGTATCCGTATCGTCGATATACATCACCGGAATACTTGCCCCGACATACCAGTTGGAACCTGCAGCCCCTACTTTCGGTGCACTAATCAATAAGGAAAAAATTACCGCTGTGACTGCGATGATTTGAATGCCTGCTCTTGCCGAGAACATGACCTGTCCCATGCTACTACCCTCCCCGATCAAGCTTTTCGTTCATGCTAGCACACTGAGGCTTTGATTTTAATTGCTAACTTGCTCATCTTTAAGGAAAATCCGGCTCCAGATTTCTGACAGGATGTACAGGTATCACCGCGCGCAATGGCTTGTCCGAATGCCAGGGGTCATCTAAAAACCACACCGTGTTTAATATCCTGTCAGCAGCCTTGCAAGACTCTTCACCAGAAAGACATATCGGCACGTCAATTTCCTTCACTTTTGGCACTCAAAGGATGGGTCATGCACAGACTGATGACAGCCGGTCAGCGTGATCGTGACGGTCGGATGCATCTTGAGATTCCCTGCCAACAGCTGGGAAGCAGCATTTTGTTGTAAATGGTTCCTATTACCAATAACATTCCGGGGAAATCTATTAACACATATTTGGCTAGAACTACGGCAATAGTTGAGCCAGGAACTTGCCTGTTTGGTCCGCACTGCGCTTCATCTCCCTTTCTGAAGATATGGTAGAATTTGCGGTTATCCATAACAGGCAGGTACCTTTTCCCGATCACTTTGGTATCTTGGCGGTCGATTGGATTTTACATAGTGTAGTATGCCCATTCTGTTGGGTAGCATGACTAGGGCAACCGTGGCTGTTACTAGCCATCAAGATGCCAATTTGCAGTTGTTGTTGATGGGATTGGGCAGCAATCCCTTGAGACTCAAACATGAGAGTGGGGAATACCCCAGCAATACAATTTTTGGTTCAATTCGTAAGCACACAGAGTAGCAGCACGATCGCCGCACAATATCCTTGTACATACTGACAGGTCAGTCACGATCTCAATCTAGCCAACTCACAATGAGAAATTTGTTCATGTGCCATACGGTTCACAAGGGAGTCTCTTAAACAGTGAATGCCACCATTACAGCCGTACGTGACCAGGCAAGTGACTTTGTTGAGTTGTGCAAGCCACGGATCACCATACTTGTACTGGTCACCACGTTTACCGGGATGTGGCTGGCTGGGAATGGTGCTGTAACTTTGGATCTGATCATCTTTACCTTGTTGGGAACAGGACTTGCATCCTCCGCAAGTGGTGCACTCAACAACTATGTAGATAGGGAAGTGGATAAGCGTATGGCGAGAACCCGCATGCGCGCATTACCCTGTTCCCGCCTGCATCCGCAGCAGGCCTTGTGGCTGGGCGTAATGTTCAGTCTGTGGTCATTTGCGATTCTTTTTTATCTGGTGAACCCCCTGACAGCCTATCTTGCAGCTGCGACAACCTATTTTTACGTGATGATCTACACCGTATGGCTGAAACGCTCATCACCCCTGTGCACTGAAATTGGTGGTGTGGCCGGTGCACTGCCGCCCGTCATTGGCTGGGTAGCGGTTACAAACGACGTGGGCTTGCCGGCATTGGCCATGTTTCTGATCATGTTCATTTGGCAGCCTCCACATTTTTGGGCACTGGCTCTCTTGCGAGCCGATGAGTACCGCCAGGCAGGGCTCCCCATGCTGCCCGTGACCAATGGGCAACAGGCCACGAAGATTCGAATGCTGCTGTACACGATCGTCCTAATTCCCGTAAGTACCACCATGTACTGGCTACAAGTGGTTGGCCCCACCTATCTTGTGCTCAGTGTTGTACTAGGACTGGCGTATTTACTTTTGACAATAGACTTTGCACGCAAACCAATTACGCATCAAAGCACGCGCAGATTATTCGGTTTCTCTATTTTTTACTTGCTGGGACTATTCACCCTGATATTTGTGGACTGTAGATGCAGTGGTGGAATTATTTGGTAATCCGGATGCGCACACTGCTGAATCCAGTGTAGCCGCCGTATTGTAATGACTAAGGAGTCTTGAACATGGCTATGGCCATCATATTAATCTTTTTGGTAGTTGGTTCCGTTGTATTCCACTTCATGAGCCCGTGGTACTTCACGGAAATCGCTTCGAACTGGGGAGCCATCGATACGACAGTTACGATCACCTTCATTGTGTGTGGTGTGGTTTTTGTCGCAGCCAACCTGTTCATGGCGTACTGCATTATCAAATACCGTAACAAAGGCAAGAATCAGCGTGCCAGCTACGAACCTGAAAACAAAAAACTGGAAGGCTGGCTGACTGCAATCACCACCGTAGGAGTGGTAGCCATGCTTGCTCCCGGACTTATTGTATGGGGCAAATTTGTTTCCCCTCCGGAGAACGCTGCAATTGTAGAGGTCGTCGGGCAGCAGTGGCAATGGAGCTTTCGTTTCCCTGGCAAGGACGGGCAGCTTGGCACCTCAGACAACCGAAAGATCAGTATAGACAACCCCTTCGGGATGAATGAAGAAGATCCGTACGGACAGGATGATGTCCTGATTGAAGGTAACGAAGTCCATATTCCGATAGGTCTGCCGATCAAGTTCCTGCTGCGTTCCAAGGATGTGTTGCACAATTTCACAGTACCGCAGTTTCGAGTGAAGATGGACCTGGTCCCTGGCATGGTTCCCTGGATATGGCTAACCCCCACGCGTCTAGGTACCTTTGAGATCCTTTGTGAAGAACTTTGTGGTATCGGTCATCACACCATGCGTGGCAAGGTCACGGTAGTCGAAGAAGAACAATTCCATGAATGGCTCGCCCAGCAACCTACCTATGCGATGTTGGTTGCGCAACAGCCGGGTAATGCCGAAGCAGGCAAAGCCCATTACCAGGTTTGCGCGGCATGCCATGGCGTGCAGGGTGAAGGTATTCATGCACTTAATGCACCCAAGCTGAGTGGTCAGGAAGACTGGTATTTGGAACGCCAGCTGACCTATTTCAGGGACGGCATTCGAGGCTCGAACCCTAATGACCTCCTGGGTCAACAGATGGCACCGATGGCGGCAGGGCTGGTCAATGAAACCTTGATTCGTGATATCGCTGCATACGTTCAAACCTTGCCCGACGAGCCGTCGGTCCAGACAGTCCAAGGCGATGTGAAAAATGGTCGCGACTTGTACACCACTTGTGGAAAGTGTCATGGCAAGCAGGGTGAAGGACGCTGGGCAGTGAATGCACCGCGTCTTGCCGGCATGAGTGACTGGTACATGGTGACCCAGCTCAAGAATTTCAAACACGGGGTACGTGGCGCACAGCACCCGCAGGATGCTACCGGACGACAAATGGAGTCCATGGTGCTCAGTCTGAATGATAAGAAAATCAATGACCTGGTTGCATACATCAACACTTTTTAACCGGGCGACCAATTCCACAACCCTATTTGAAGACAAGACACGAAACGAATACAGTACCGGATAGCATACCGATGAGGAGAAGCCAGAATGGCACACGTTGCATTAGCTGATAAAGAGCAAGAACTTGCCCATCCGAAGACATGGATTGGTATGTATGTCTGGAGCCAAGATCACAAGATCATCGGCATCCAGTACATCATAACCGCTACTGCTGTCGGAGTGATTGCCCTGATCCTGTCTGGCCTGATGCGATTACAACTGGGTTATCCGGGAGTGTTTGACTTTATACAGCCTGACGAATACTACCAGGCGGTGACCATGCACGGCATGATCATGATTGTCTTCATGCTGACCGCATTTTTCCTGGGTGGGTTCGGCAATGTCCTTGTGCCGCTGATGTGCGGAGCGCGCGACATGGCCTTCCCATACATGAATATGCTGAGCTACTGGGTGTACCTGTTGTCAGTCATCGTGGTATGTGCGAGTTTCTTTGTCCCTGAAGGACCGACCGGTGCAGGCTGGACCTTGTACCCTCCACAGGCAATTACTGAAGGTACGGCGGGTGCTGACTGGGGCATCATCTGCATGACCGTATCGCTCGGCTTGTTTGTTGTTGCGTTCACCATGGGTGGGCTGAACTATGTCACGACTGCATTCCAGGCACGCACACGGGGCATGACCCTGATGCGTATGCCCTTGTCTGTCTGGGGCATCATCATGGCTACAATCCTGGGTTTACTGGCCTTCCCGGCACTGCTCGTCAGCGTCATCATGATGACGCTCGACAAGACTCTGGAGACCAGCTTTTTCATGCCGGCAATCTCTTCGCTGGGCGAGAACCTGTCACATGAAGGAGGAAGTCCGATACTGTTTCAGCACCTCTTCTGGTTCTTTGGCCATCCTGAGGTTTACATCGTGGCGCTACCAGCATTCGGAATCGTTTCCGACCTGATCAGTACACACGCCCGCAAAAACATCTTTGGCTACCGCATGATGGTCTGGGCGATCGTTGCCATCGGAGGCCTGAGCTTCATCGTATGGGCGCACCACATGTACGTCAGTGGAATGAACCCGTACTTCGGCTTTTTCTTTGCCACTACAACACTGATCATTGCAGTCCCGACGGCGATCAAGGTATACAACTGGGTGCTTACCCTTTGGCGTGGGAATATACATCTTACGGTGCCCATGCTGTTTGCGATCGGTTTTATCTTTACCTTCATCCATGGGGGAATAACGGGACTGTTCTTGGGAAATGTAGTTGTGGATGTGCCACTTTCTGACACCTACTTCGTAGTCGGCCATTTCCACATGGTGATGGGTGTGTCCCCCTTCCTGGTCGTATTTGGAGGAATCTATCACTGGTTCCCCCTGCTCACCGGGCGGATGCTCAATGACACGATGGGGAAAATCCATTTCTGGGTGACCTTCCTGGGCACCTATGCGATTTACCTGCCCATGCACTACATCGGCATACTGGGTGTGCCCCGCAGGTATTACGCCAACGGTACCACGGAATTCCTGCCGGATAGCGTACAGTCAGCGAACGTCAGTATTACCATAGCTGCATTGGTTGTTGCAGCCGCCCAGTTCCTGTTCCTGATCAATATCTTCTGGAGTATTTTCAAAGGCAGAAAGTCAGCGCGCAACCCATGGCGTGCAACCACGCTTGAATGGCAAACTGCGGATTACCCTCCAAAGCACGGAAACTGGGGCAAGGAGCTGCCTGTGGTATATCGCTGGGCATACTCCTACAGTGTCCCTGGCGCCAAGGAAGATTTCATTCCGCAAACCGAAACCCCCAGCCGGTACACAAAAGGTGAAGGCGACGTTTAGATTATGACTGCGACACTGATAGTATTGGCCCTGATCATGGGGGGCGTAGTGTTCTGGCTCATCTACCAGACCATCAATGTCCATCCCTGGGCGGAAGAAGGCCCCATCGGCCAACACCATGCCGGTGGAGCGTACTCCATCCCTGCAGCAAAAATTGGTCTCGTCGTGTTCCTTTGTGTCGCGACTTCACTGTTTTCGCTATTTGTCAGCGCCTATTTTCAGCGCATGGACTTCAGTGACTGGCGCCCGCTGGCAGAGCCGGACATCCTGTGGCTTAACACTGCCTTTTTGATCTTAGGAAGCCTGTTCTTTCAACGCGCACGTAATGCGGCAGTGGGAAGTCAGGTCGATGGTGTACGAAACAACTTGCTGATTGCAGGACTGTTAACCTTTGCCTTCATTGCAGGACAACTGTGGGCTTGGCAAGGATTGCAAGAACACGGTTACTTCCTTTCTGCAAATCCTGCCAATTCCTTCTTCTATGTGTTAACGGCAATACATGCATTACACATACTGGGCGGACTTTGGGTCTGGAGTAAAACGGTTTTCAGGATACAGAACAAAACAGAAATATATCAGGTTCGAATGAGCGTTGAGCTCTGTACCATTTACTGGCATTTTCTGCTGCTGGTTTGGTTAGGCCTGTTTGCGTTACTGCTATCTACCTAAAGAGGACAAGGAGAACATGGCACAAAGCACAGCGGATGTAGTTGCAGCAAACGACGTCGTTACGGATCTTGTATCAGACTGGAGCGCTGAAAAAGAGGTATTCAAGGTCCACTGGGGCAAGGCCATGATGTGGATCTTCCTCCTGAGTGACACCTTTATCTTTACGTCTTTCCTGACGGGCTATATGAAGGTGCGCATCAGCTCCACCGTGCCTTGGCCGAATTCCAGCGAGATCTTTGCCCTGAGCTTCGGCGGGGATCCGATTCCACTGATCCTGATTGCGATCATGACCTTCGTCTTGATCACGAGCAGCGGCACCATGGCATTGGCCGTGAACTACGGGTACCGCAAAGATCGTATGAAAGCTGCTGTCCTGCTCCTGATTACGGCTGGCTTTGGCCTGATGTTTGTTGGCATGCAAGCCTTTGAGTGGACCAAGCTAATTGTTGATGAAGGAGTTCGCCCGTGGGGGAATCCGTTTGGTGCTGCCCAGTTCGGTGCTTCCTTTTTCATGATCACCGGTTTTCACGGATTACACGTAAGTGGTGGTGTGATCTATCTGACGTACGTGGCCGTTGGTGTCCTGAACGGGCGCTATGAGAAAAAGGGTTACGACATCATTGAGATCGCGGGTCTGTACTGGCACTTCGTTGATCTGGTCTGGGTATTTATTTTCGCATTCTTTTATCTTTGGTAGGGGACAACAATCATGGCGGCTGCAACAGAAGAAGGTCAACAACATCCACTCAGCATATACATTGGAATTTGGTTGCTGTTATTCGTATTCAGTGCGGCTTCCTACTTCGTGGATTATTTACAGTTGCAGGGGTACCTGAGATGGAACCTGATTCTGATCTTCATGATGCTGAAGGCAGGGTTCATTGTCGCGATTTTCATGCACATGGCCTGGGAACGGCTTGCTTTGATCACAGCGATTTTATTGCCGCCCCTGGCATTGCTGGTTCTCATTGGCATGATGTCAATCGAAGGGGACTATACCTATCTGTCGCGGGCTGAGTTTTTCGGGGTGGATGAAGCCCCCATAGTTGAGCATCACCACGCATCCGGGCACTAGTTTTTCCCGTATCGCCAGCCTAAGGCTCATGCATTGTCTTCTGACATGCGGGCCAGCCGGGTAGTCGACGTCGGTTCAGTCAAACCCTAATCCAGCGACCACAAAAGTACGGGTGTGTTTGCTATGCTGGCCGCACCTGTACATCGCGCGAAAACGCTACCTGACTTTTGATACTTTTCTCCCCGGCTCGCTTAACACTTCTTCTGGTATTCCTTGCTGTAGGGCCATGGCAGAACGCTCATGCCCATGGGGGTGTATTTCTGGAGGATGACCTTTGTGTCATCCAGATAGGTTTTTACAAGGCTCATTTCACAATCTATCAGCCCCAAATAAGCCGACATGAGGAATTATGCGAGGACATACCCCACGCGGATGAGAGCGTGTTTGTTCTGGAATACCTGCATAACAGTCTTAGAGAAGTCCCGGTTGAATTCCGTATCATCAAGGATGTAAATAATTACGGGCGGTTCGTAAACTGGAACGATATAAAAGAAGACCTGCCTCGTAATACCGTTTTTTACCAACCTCCACAGGTCCAGCAAGATGGTGTGTTCCTGGCATCGCACAAGTTTACTGAGGAGGGAAATTTCATTGGCATTGTCACCGCCAAGAGTCCTACAGGCAGAAATACCTATACTGCCATCTTTCCATTTCGGGTCGGTGGTGCAGACTGGGGAGTGATTCCATGGTTTATCGGCCTCGCTGCATTCTTGCAGCTGAACTACTGGCTAATGAGTGGTGGTTACGCCCGTATGCGCAGATTTCTGAATGGCACCAACCGACCTCACCGCATTGACTAAATCCCTGAAATTGATGAAAACAGTCCTTGTCGCACTTTTCCTGTTTTCTACACTGGTATGGGCAGAAGATCATTCTGTACAGTCAAGGGTTGAGAAGTCTCGTCTTACAGAGAAGCAGCACTTTGAGGTCCGGTTCACCAGTCATCTTGATCCAATCGTGATCAACACCATTCACGCTTGGACCCTTCACATCCAACATCGCTCAGGCGAGCCAGTCACCGATGCCCTTGTCCGAATCGAGGGAGGTATGCCAGAGCATGACCATGGACTACCTACCCGACCCAGGATTACCCATAACCTTGGGAACGGGGAGTACCTTCTGGAGGGGATGAAATTCCATATGGGAGGACAGTGGCAAGTCACGCTATCGATACAGCAGGATAAAATTTTGGACCGCGTGACATTCGATCTCCACCTGTAAGCATCCCATCGTGTCAAAAGCTGTCCAGGGTACACTTGTAATGGTCATTCTGATCATTCTGACCAGTGCCATTTGGTATACCCAGTCCGGCAAGGGTATGGCCTGGACTCCATCAGAAATTACCTTGCTTCGCTCACTCTGGATTGCCAACCTCCCGTCTTTGCCGACAAAAACAGGGAATCCTGTGGCCGATAATCCCCTGGCTGCCAAACTGGGTCACCGTCTTTTTTTCGATACGCGCCTGAGCGCCAACGGACAAATCTCCTGTGCAAGTTGTCATCAACCTTCGCACCATTTCACAGACGGTCTGAAAGTTGCTGAAGGACTGGGTACCGGCGCCCGCAACACCATGAGCATTGTTGGAATGGCGTACAGTCCCTGGCTATTCTGGGACGGAAGAAAAGACAGCCTTTGGGCTCAGGCATTGTCTCCACTGGAAAACCCGCTGGAGCATGGAAGCTCACGCATGCAACTCGTCCACCTGGTGGCACAAGACAAAATCTACCGTGAACAATATGAAAATTTGTTTGGGTCCATGGACAGCTTTTCCGATCCTGTGCGTTTTCCTGCAGCTGCAGGCCCAGTCGACAACAAGGGCCTGAACGGAAGCTGGCAGTCCATGTCCTCGGACGATCAGGCAGCAGTTACAGAAGTATTTACAAATATTGGCAAGGCCCTCGCCGCCTATGAACGCATGCTCCTGCCGGCAGCCGCACGCTTTGATCACTATGTTGAGGCGCTGGTCACCGGGAACCAGGAGACCAGGGAAATACTAAGCCAGAATGAACGTGCCGGATTGAAGCTGTTCATTGGGAAAGCACAGTGCATCAACTGCCATAATGGCCCACTTTTCACCAACCACGAGTTTCATAACACTGCGGTGCTGTCCAGTCCGGGGTCGCTTCCAAGCAAGGGCCGGATAAATGCAGTGCAGAGCGTATTGGAAGACCCGTTTAACTGCCTGGGGGATTTTACTGGCATCAATCCGGGGGAATGTACCGAGTTGCGCTTTATCAGAACCGGCGAAAATTTGGTAGGTGCGCACAAAACCCCGTCACTCAGGAATATCGAGGATACTGCTCCCTATATGCATGCCGGGCAACTGGCAACGTTAGAAGAGGTCATTGATCATTACAATCGCGCACCTGCTGCCATGGTCGGGCACAACGAAGCAAGAGAGCTGTCCCTGGGAAGAAAAGAGAAGAAACAGCTGGAAGCCTTTTTACATACGCTGACAGGACCCATTACAGCTGACCCGGAGTGGCTCATGGCACCAGAAACCCCTTCTGACTAGCTTGTTGTTGAAAGGGGGTTCTGTAGGCCTTGTCCTGACCGGTAGTACACTCGATGAGTGTCAAGGTTTCTGGCATGAATCCTTCAGTATTACTCCCTGCCTGAACAGGGCAGACAATTGTATTTATCGACCACAGCCTTATAATGTAATAAGTATTAATCGGTCCATAGTTATAATCTATGGCTCCAATAATGAGAAAGTCTTGGACGGGAGAGCAATTATTTACTATAGATAGATTATTAAGCTTATGTTACCGGTGTAAGTCTAAAATAAGCATATAACACAGAATTCTGAATCTGTTTATGGCTAGGTTACTCAAGGAAAATCTGGCTAAAACCCTTGCAAGGGAGGAGAAAACCATGGTCAACTTTAAACCTCTGCCATGCCTTATGGCTGCAGCCATTCTGGTACTGGCGCAGGGTGTCGGAGCGGTGGGCTTGCCTGATGTCCCCAACACCCATCATACCCCTCATCACAAAATGACACCGGACCATACGAATCTCGGTGAAGCAATGGTCAATGGCCGATTTGATTTATGGTCACGCATGCGTTTTGAGAGCGTGGAAGATGATTTTGCGAGTGGCAACCCTCTTGCTGACACTGACAAGGCTGATGCAATTGTCTGGCGCAATGCACTTGGTTATACCACAGGTCGCTTCCATGGTTTCTATGCCCGAATTGAAGGGGAGGCTAACCGGGTACTGGATTCAGACAGGGCACTGAACCTAGATGGCGATTTTACTGTACCTCCAAATGTCGGTGCTGTAGGGGGAATGGAGGGAATACCCGCGCCCATACGGGGTAACCTGCCAGCAATGAACCGTTATATTGAGGGCCATGCCATCATCCCGGACAATGATTTTGAAGAAATTAATGAACTGTATATCGGATGGCGTGCACCTACAGGTGGGTGCCCGAGTGCGCCAGGCCCTTGTGATGGCCCCTTGTCGTTTAAATTGGGACGGCAAACTGTCATTTATGATAACCACAGATGGGTTGGAAATGTAGTGTGGCGAAATAACAACGCTTCCTTTGATGCGTTCAGAGTCGACAAGAAACTCGGGAAACTTGGAATCTCTTATACCTATATTGACAAGGTGGTTCGTATATTTGGTCCGGATTCAGCTTTTGATGAGTGGAAAATGGATGACTCTCATCTGATCAACATCTCCTACAAGCTTCCGCAGTTCAACGGCAAACTGGTTGCCTATGGCTACCTGCTGGATTTTGATAACAATCCCCGGACTCCGTTTGTGGAAGGTACAGGAATGGCACCTCCTTTTATAGGCCCAGTGAGTTTTGACTCGGAAACCTACGGTGTACGCTTTAAGGGCAGGCACGAATTCAGTGATTCATTGGATATTCAGAGTGAATTAGAGTGGGCGAACCAAGACCCCTCCGATGATGCGAAGCATTTGGATGACAATGATTACTACAACATTGAATTCGGAATCAGGTTTGGCGGCACACGGGTCGACAACCTCGGCTTCATGCCCATTGGTGAACCTACCTATCAGATAAGAGTCGGTTACGAGGTCTTGGAAAGTAACGGTAACAACGCTATTCAAACCCCTCTAGCTACAGTGCACGCCTTCAACGGCTGGGCTGACAAGTTTGTTGCTGCCCCTGGTGGTTCAGCAACCCCTCTTGGTGGCATTGAAGACACCAGCGTGACCCTGACAGTTTTGGGGCTTATGGGTCACAAAATTGGCAAAAACAAGCTCGTCATTAATTATCACGACTACAGTACAGACAGATC
>JAPOQE010000108.1 GCA_026710875.1 Gammaproteobacteria bacterium
CAATCGAGGACCTGGCACAACTCATCCATGACCTGAAAAACTCCAACCCCGAAGCCCGTGTCCACGTGAAGCTGGTTGCGGAGGTGGGTGTCGGTACGGTGGCAGCCGGTGTCTCCAAGGCCCACTCGGACGTGGTCCTCATCTCGGGTTATGACGGCGGCACGGGCGCCTCTCCCATGAGCTCCCTGAAACATGCGGGCCTGCCGTGGGAACTGGGTCTGGCGGAGACGCAGCAGGTCCTGGTCCAAAACGGTCTGCGTGATCGCATCGTTGTACAGACGGACGGGCAGCTGAAAACCGGCCGCGATGTCGTCATTGCAGCACTGTTGGGTGCGGAGGAGTTCGGATTCTCCACTGCGCCTCTGGTGGTCATGGGCTGCATCATGATGCGCGTGTGCCACTTGAATACCTGTCCTGTCGGGGTGGCTACGCAAAACCCGCAACTGACCAAGAAATTTACCGGTCAACCGGAGTTCGTGGAAAATTTCTTCAAGTTCATTGCCGAGGAAGTTCGCGAATACATGGCGAATCTTGGATTCAGGACAATCAATGAAATGATTGGCCAGGTGGACCGGCTCAATGTGAAAAAAGCCGTGGATCACTGGAAGGCACATGGCCTTGATTTCTCGAAGATCCTGTATAAGCCGCAGACACGGGAAGGATTCGGTGTGTACTGTTCCACCTCCCAGGATCATGGCCTGGAGAAGTCCCTGGATGTCACCACCCTGGTGCCCCTGTGCAAGGATGCGATCGAAGCGCGCAAGCCGGTCGACATCATCCTGCCGATTCGAAATATCAATCGCACGGTAGGGACAATTCTCGGGTACCACATTACCAAGCGCCACGGTGCTGATGGTCTGCCGGAGGACACGGTGCGTGTACATTTCAACGGCTCGGCAGGCATGAGTTTTGGCGCGTTTGTTCCCAAGGGCGTGACACTCATCCTTGAAGGCGATACCAACGACTACCTGGGCAAGGGGCTGTCAGGAGGAAAACTGATCGTCTATCCCCCGCGCCATTCAACTTTTGCAGCGGAACAGAACATCATCGTTGGCAACGTGGTGTTGTACGGTGCCACTTCCGGTGAGGCGTATATCCGTGGCATCGCAGGAGAACGGTTCTGCGTGCGCAACAGCGGAGTCAATGCCGTTGTTGAAGGTGTCGGCGATCACGGTTGTGAATACATGACGGGAGGACGGGTCGTCATCATTGGTGACACCGGCAGGAACTTTGCTGCGGGAATGTCCGGCGGAATTGCCTACGTGCTGGCCAATAAAGAGAAGTTCAGTATTCTGTGCAACCAGGACATGGTGGATCTCGAGGAGCTCGCAGAACAGGACAGGGAGCTGGTTGCCTCCCTGCTTACACGCCACCTTGAATACACCGGCAGCACGGTGGCTGAAAACATCCTGGATAAATGGAGCCGGTACCAGCACAGCTTCGTCAAGGTAATGCCAAAAGACTACAAACGCGTTCTGGCTGCCATCAAAAAAGCCGAAGACGAAGGTACTTCTGTGGACGAGGCCGTCATGGAGGCTGCGCATGGCTAAAGTAACGGGCTTCATGGAGTATACCCGTGCCAAGCAGCCCTACCGCCCGATCGAGGAACGTATTCTCGACTGGCATCAGGTGATGGCACCCTGGAATATTGATCCGCTCAAAGATCAGGCTGCACGCTGCATGGATTGTGGCATTCCCTTCTGCCATGAAGGATGCCCGCTGGGCAACCTGATACCGGACTGGAATGACCTGGTCTACCGGGATCAATGGAAAGAGGCGATCCAACGCCTGCATGCCACCAACAACTTTCCGGAATTCACGGGAACACTTTGCCCGGCGCCGTGTGAAGGGTCTTGCGTTTTGGGCATCAACGATGATCCGGTGACCATCAAGGGCGTTGAGCTCACCATCATTGATACGGCTTGGGAGAACGGCTGGGTCCGCCCGGAGATTGCCAGCAAGAAGACTGGCAAGAAAGTCGCCGTGGTCGGATCGGGCCCGGCGGGACTGGCTGGTGCCCAGCAACTTGCCCGTGCAGGACACGATGTGACCGTGTTCGAACGCGCCGATCGCATCGGCGGCCTGCTGCGCTACGGCATCCCTGAATTCAAGATGGAAAAGCGGGTACTGGACCGGCGCCTGGAACAGATGCAAGCGGAAGGGGTTGATTTCAGGACCAATGCCCACGTCGGAGACGACGTTTCCGTGGATGAGATCCGCAGTGAATACGATGCCATGTTATTGGCAGGCGGCGCATGCGCTGCACGTGGACTGCCCGTGGAAGGCTGCGACCTGGAAGGCGTTCATCAGGCCATGGAATACCTGCCCATGCAAAACAGGCTGTGTGAGGGAGACCCGCAACCGGACCACTTCATCAGTGCCGCGGGCAAGCATGTGGTGATCATCGGGGGTGGCGATACCGGTGCAGACTGTCTGGGCACGGCCAACCGCCAGGGAGCCAAGTCCGTACATCAACTGGAAATCATGCCGAAGCCTCCCGCGGACCGGGCATCGGATAATCCATGGCCGGAATGGCCCAGAATTTTTCGCACTGCCTCCGCGCATGAAGAGGGAGTAGAGAGGGTGTACTCCGTTTCCACCAAAAGATTCGTTGACGACGGGGCCGGCAAGGTCAAGGCACTGGAATTGGTCACCGTGGAAATGAAAAACGAGAATGGCAGGCTAAGCTTCGATGAGGTTGCAGGCAGTGAACAGATGCTGGATTGCGATCTGGTGCTCCTGGCAATGGGCTTTTTGGGGCCAGAAAAGCCAGGCATGCTGGATAATCTGGGGGTTGAGCTGGATCAGCGTGGCAACGTCGTTCGCGACAAGAACTGGATGACCAACGTGGAAGCCGTGTTTACTGCCGGAGACATGCAACGCGGACAAAGCCTCATCGTGTGGGCCATTGCAGAAGGCCGCAGTGCTGCGCGAGGTATCGACCGGTATCTGATGGGGGACTCGGACCTGCCTGCCCCGCTGGACTGACATTCGGTAGCCGCCAGGCTGTGAAGTTAACTGCTGCGGGTATCTTTCTCGACCAGCAATGACTTCGGAAACACAATACACTTGTTGGCGTACAGTCTCTTCAAGTCCTGCACCTTGATACTGATCTCTTGTTCCCAGACGTGTTTTCTTTCGAGCTCACTGATGGATTGAAAGTCTTCATCCGAGACTGTTTTCTCCGAAGCTCTACGGTGGATTTCCGATTCAATGTACTCCAGGGATACCGTCGCCCCGCCATAGTTGACCGGTAACTCGTCCTCTCTTATGAAGTAATGGAACATTTCCCGTACCAGCTCATCATCCGGGGGCAACGGGCCGGAAGAACCCGCGGTCCTTGCCAAGGATTTGGCAAAAACACGATAATACTCGTTGTCTTCCAGCTTGTGGATCAACGCGGAGAGAAGGATATATTCGGGTTGCTTGCCTGAAGTCATCGGGAGACTGTACAGCCGGGACGGTTACTGCTTAAATGATTAACTTCTTATTTCTTGAATAACCACAATACTACGGATACGACCAGGCTCACGACAATCATTGTGGTGATCGGAATATACAAGTGAAACCCTTCTTTTTTGATGGCGATATCACCCGGCAGTCTCCCGAAAGGCACCTTGCTGATGACGGGCCAGAGCAATCCAATGGCTAGGATGGTGATTCCTATCGCAACCAGCATTTTGTTCATCTCCGGCTTGGCATCCTCCGCAGGTTGGGATTTTGTTTGAGCCTGACATCAATCCTCGTTTTTTTCAACAACACCCAGTGTAAATGCAAGATATATGAAGCTGAAAAAACATTCCGAGCCCGCGATTGTGATGCTCATCACCGTGGCCTTCCTGCTGCTGCTGACCAGCCCCTTGTGGATTGGATGGATAATGGAGTATGAACACAACAAGACCCGGGATGCCATCGTGGGCGTCAACCTGCAGTGCCCGCAGGGCACTGTGGAAAAGCGCGAAGTCTGGAGCAAGCTCGGTATTGCAATCTTTTGTGAGAAAGAGGGGATCAAGCAAGGAGTATGGCAGGCATGGGATGGGGGTTACATGCACATCGAAGGCCAGTATGCCGATGGCCACAAGGACGGTGTCTGGAAATATTTCAATGCCCGTGAAGAGCAATGGGGGGAAAGAACCTATGCCCTGGGCAAAGAGGCCTCCGGACTGATCAACCTGCTCACGGCAGATGCCATGCGCCTCAATAAAAATGAACGAATGCTCTACCTGGTGAAAAATTCCAACCCCTATCGCAGCTACGGTGTGCGGCTGGGGGCAGGCCACGCGCAATCGGGGAGGAGTCCGGACGACGGCAGTGTGCTTGAAGGTGCCTATCTGCTGGGCACGAAAGATGAAGATGGCAAGGGTCGGAAATCACTCGTTGTGTCCAATTCAGGTCTGCAGGCCGAGACCGATCCGCAGCGGTATTTCACAATCAAGGCGCATCCGAACAGGATGGGGTGGGCCTGGCAATTGAGCGGCTTATGGGGGGCTACGAAAAGCAGCATCGCGGTGAGCCACGAAGACATGGAAGAAATCTGGGAGCTGGTTGAAAGCGGGACCCCGCTCGAAGTATTACTGTAACTTTGCCGACTTTCGCCGGGCCTTCCTCCGGTAGTTTTTCTCGGCCATTTTCTTGCCGATGAGAATCATGCGAATGACACGCTCGGCAACATTTTCCAGGTGAGGCCTGGCATCCCGTAACGCCTCCTCCAGCAACATATCCTTAGCCGCAGCACTGGCGATACCGTCAATCCCGTGGTCATACACGTTGTGTGCATCATCAGACAGTGCCCCACCAATCGCGACCACCGGCACTCTCTGTTTCTTGGCGGCCTTTGCGACACCTGAGGGCGTCTTGCCGAAGGCCGTCTGGAAATCCACCCGGCCTTCACCGGTAATCACCAGGTCGGCGCCCTTCAGGTATTTATCAAGTTCAATCGTTTTAAGCACGATGTCCACCCCGCTTTTGAGCGTGGCACCTGCAAATGCGAACAGGCCGGCACCCAGCCCTCCCGCCGCTCCTGCTCCTGGCATGCGTACAACATTCTTCTTCAGGTCACGCCTGATCAGTCTGCCAAGATGTTTCAGATTGGCATCGAGCACGGCGACCATTTTCGGAGTCGCACCTTTTTGCGGACCGAAGACATGCGCTGCACCCTTTTTCCCGTACAGCGGATTTTCAACATCACAGGCGACGAGAATTTCGGTTGTGCTGACCCTGGCATCCAGGCCGCTGGCATCGATCGACTGGATTCTCGCCAGCATGCCACCGCAACCGGGCATTTTTATTTCGCGTCCATTGGTACCGAGAAACCGCACGCCCAGCGCCTGGGCCATTCCTACCCCGCCATCGTTCGTTGCAGACCCCCCGATACCGATAATGATTTTCTCAGCGCCGCGGTCGAGTGCATCTACCATAAGCTGCCCGGTACCGTAGGTAGTGGTTTTCAGCGGATTCTTGCTGCGCCCCTCAACCAGGGGCAGGCCGGAGGCTTCTGCCATTTCAATGACGGCCGTTTTCTTGCCCTGCAACCAGCCATAACCTGCCGTGACTGCCTGTCCGGCTGGGCCCTTGACGCGCTTGCGCACCAGTTTTCCTCCGACAGCGTCGATAAGCGACTGCACCGTGCCTTCCCCGCCATCGGCCACCGGTACTCTTACACATGTCACATCGGGTAACACCCTGCGGATACCCTTCTCGATGCATACGGCCACTTCAAGCGAAGTGAGATTGCCTTTAAATGAATCCGGTGCAATAACAATCTTTTTCATAATGATTCTTGAATTACTGTTGAGGTATTGGCCAAAAACGGGAAGTGTACAACATCGACGGACTCCACAGGCAGCAAAAGGCCCGTTCAGCTGTCAGGTGCGGGAAGAGCCCCGGCCGTTGAGACTCGGCAGGTCTGTAAACCGCCTATCGATACATTCTCAAGGTCTTGGGTGTTCTGTCGTAGTCCACGGAAATCGCATCGTGCGGACAGGCGTCTACACATGCAAAGCAACGGACACACTCCTCCTCATCGATATACAGCGAGTTGTAATACAGGCCGGAAGTCCGTGCAGGCTGTACGTGCTCAAAGGAAAATGCGAGGCCATCACCGCTCGCCTTGAAATTGGTGGCCTCCACCAGGCAGTTCGGTACCGGCTTCACCAGCAAGCATTCATCGCACAGGACACACTTGGTATTGTCGACCACCGGAGCGGGCGAGCTTGCATCCTCGAACTTGTCGAAATAAATATCCGCATCCCCGAGTCCGGCCTGCCTCAGCACCTGGATCCCGTGGTCGATCATTGGAGGAGGGCCACAAAAATAGGCTTTTATGCCATGGGTGCGCAGCTTGCCCTGGTCCAGGTATTCGCTTTTGACATGAGCCGTCACCAATCCACGCGCACCGTCCCAGTCGCTGTCTTCAGGCTCCTCAGACAGGACAGGGATAAATTCAAACGTATTGGTGCTGTGCCATCGGTCGCGAACGGCGCGCATCTCCTCCTG
>JAPOQE010000109.1 GCA_026710875.1 Gammaproteobacteria bacterium
AGCCCCCGGATACCACGGGAAAATCGATACCGGCCTCATGCATCCATAGTTGGGTAATCTGCGAGCGAAGCCCGCCACGAAAACAATAAAGCGCTCCGTTCGGATTGCGCTTGGCAAACTCGATCCAGGCCAAGATCCGGGCTTCACGTACCTCGTTGCAGACCAGTGCATGGCCTTTTTCAATGGCTTCGTGCTTGCCCTCGTGCTTGTAGCAGATGCCCACGGCTTCTCGCTGGTCATCATCCAGGAGCGGAAGATTTTGAGCCATGGGGAACGCGCCGCGACTGAATTCCACGGGCGCACGCACATCCATCAGCGGGATGTCATTCACGAACAGGCCCGCATAGGACCGTGCAGTACAGTCATCGGTTGGGGTTATTGATGAAGTCATGGGTCCTCAAGGGTTCTCACACAGCGGTGCAGGCGCGATGCCGGCGAACCTTGCGCTCGTTTGCAGGCCATTGTGCCAAAAAGGGTTTTTACATGCCATGGCCTGGAACTGGAGTCCCAGGGTGTTGTCGAACCCCCCATATTGCACAGGCGGTGGAGGTTCTTTGCCAGGGGTGATCCTGTATAATCGCAGTGTTTAGCCTGGCGGGTAATTAAAGGTATTGGCATGTCTGCACATCTAAAGTGGTTTGGTAAGCGCGAACAGATCGAAGCGGTGGAAGAGGGAAAGATCCTTGCGCCGAAGTTTGATGAGCATGGACTGGTACCGGCCGTGACCACGGATGCCGAATCAGGCGAGCTGCTGATGCTCGGCTACATGAATGCCGAAGCGCTCGAGAAAACCATCGAATCGGGCGAGGCCCACTACTGGAGCCGCAGCCGCCAGTGCCTGTGGCACAAGGGGGCGACCAGCGGGCTGATACAGAAAATCGTTGAACTGCGCATTGATGATGACCAGGATGCCGTGTGGTTGCGTGTTCACGTTGAAGGAGGTGCGAGCTGCCACGTGGGGTACCGTTCGTGTTTCTATCGCGTCATCCGCACGGGCGAGAAGCCCGAAGATGCCCCGATCCAGCTCGAATTCAGGGAGCATGAAAAAGTGTTTGATCCGAAAGTGGTGTATGGCGATGCGCCAAACCCTACCAAGTTGTGATTTGTAATGGCTTTGATTATTGCCGCACCAGGGCATGCCTTGCTCTGAATGCTGTCCGTTGACCGTCATGCCTGTTAAACACGCCTCCATTACGACCACCTTGCAAGTGGATGCGGATACGACAGAAGTAGCCTGTGATGGCGGCGGGGTTTCCGGCCATCCGCTGGTCTACCTGCCGTTTGGAAAAAAGAACAGGGTCATCTGCTACTACTGCGGACGACGTTTTCAGAAACGCCCAGCCCAGGATCATTGATACCGTCCTGGTATGAGATCACGTCATGAAAGTGAGCATTCGTATTAAGTGGATGCCTGCAAGGTATCGCGGGCATGAAGCACATTGTTCATTGAAACCAAGAGCCAAATTAGAGAGGTAGATATGTCGACTGGAAAGATTAGTGTAATGGTGACTTCCAACAAGCGAGAGCAGCTCCAGATGGCGGCCATGGTGGCCTCTGTGGGGGCTGTGAGCGGTAATGATGTCTCCGTATTTCTGTCCATGAATTCCCTCAATTTTTTTCTCAAGGACTCGTCTGAACAGGCCACGCCGCAGGGCTCCATGGGTCAGTTGATCGAGGAGAAAAATGTCCCGGATTTTAAAGATTTGTTTCAGCAGGCTGTTGAGTACGGGGACGCAAAAATTTTCCCTTGCTCTATGGCAGTTGATATACTCGGGATTGGTCAGGATGATCTTGAGACCTACATTTCCGAGCCACTTGGCCTGACAAGCTTTCTGAGCGATGCCTCGGAAGGTCAGGTTTGGCACTTCTAAGCAAAGAGAACTACACAATGGAAAGAAAACTGGTTGATGCAAAAAACACGTTTTGCCCCGGTCCGCTAATGGAACTCATCGGGCAGATGAAACTTGCATCAGTGGGGGATGAACTCGAAGTGCTGTCGACGGACAAGGGCTCTGCGAGTGATATTCCGGAATGGATAAACAAGGTGGGACACGAGCTGCTGGACAGCTTTGAAGAGGATGGTGTCTTGCATCTGGTTGTAAAAAAGACAAAGTGACTTATGCAGGTAGGGCATAGGGATACAACAATAAAAGAGAGGTAAACATGAGGATTCTTATTGTCGGTGGTGGAATGGGTGGCACAATTCTGGCCAATAACCTGGCCAGGCGTCTGAGTGGGGAGCTGAAGGCAGGCAAGGCAAGCATTACCATGCTATCTGCATCAGATCAGCACATGTATCAGCCGGGACTGTTGTATATCGCCGTGGGCAAGATGTTCCCGGACGAGCTGTACCGCGATCAGGTTTGTTTGCTGGAATCCTCCATCCGCTTTCAAGTGGACCCGGTCACCAAGTTTGACCTGGCGAACAACAATGTAACTACGGAAAGCGGCAAGCGACATGACTACGACATCATCGTGGTAGCCACTGGTTCCCGTGCCCATGCCGAAGGAACCCCGGGACTGGCCGAGCATGCGCTGCAGTTCTACACAGAAGCCGATGCACTGAACATGTACCAGCGCCTGCAGGAGTTCGAGGGTGGCAAGGTTGTGGTTGCGGTAGGCGTTCCACATAAATGCCCCATGGCCCCGCTTGAGATTACGTTCATGCTGATTGATTACTTCAAGGCGCGCGGTATCTGGGACAAGGTGCAGTTGCATTACACCTATCCGATTGGCCGTGTACACAGCCTCGAGCCCGTGGCGAACTGGGCCGTACCGGAATTTGAGCGCCTGGGGGTCACTTACGAGACCCTGTTCAACATGAAGGAAGTCACGGCGGATACGATCATCAGCGAAGAGGGCGGCGAAGAGAGCTATGACCTGCTGGTAACGATTCCCTCCCACAAGGGCATGGAAGTCATCGAAGAGAACGAGCTCGGACCAGGCGGATTTATTCCGACCAACCGAACACGGCTGAATATCGAAGGCTACGAGAATGCTTTCGTAATCGGTGACACCACTAATCTTCCGATCAGCAAGGCGGGCTCCACTGCCCACTTCGAAGCGGAAGCACTGGCGGAGAACATTGCATCGACCATCAAGATTGGTGGACCGGTTCGCGATTATGACGGCAAGGTATTTTGCTTCATCGAAGCCGGCGAGGGCCGTGCCACATACGCCATGTTCAACTACCAGAATCCACCGGATCCAAAACCGCCCACCAAGGGCATGCACTGGTTCAAGACTGTCTACAACAAGATGTACTGGGCCAGCGCACGTGGCCTGCTGTAAGGGGGTAGGATCATGAGTGAGGTGTCAGTACAATCTGAAGTCGAACGCGTGATCGAGGGGGCGGCCGATGCGCTCTCCGATGACATCGTAGCCCGGCTGGGCTCCACTATGGGTGAGGGGCTCATGCTCCTCGATCAGGTCAGCCGGAGCAATCTGGACAAGGCCATTCCCGTCATCAATCAGCTGGCAGAATCAGGCGACCTGGAACGCGGCGCAAACCTTTTGCGTGTGCTGGGTGCCGCAGGCGACGCCCTGGGCGATGATATCGTCGGGCGCCTGGGCAGTGTGCTCAACGAGTTGCTGTGTCTGGCCGACAGGATCGCTCGAAACGAGAACCTGAACAAGCTGCTGGATTTCCTGGAGCAGGATGATGTCATCGAGACATTGGACACCCTGTGCAAGGTAACCACCGAGATGAAAAACGCACCGCCGGTTGACGCACCACCAGCCACGCTGATGGGTCTGATCAACACGATGAAGGACCCTGAGGTACAGCAGTCACTGCTGTTGCTGTCCAGGTTCGGAGCAGCTTTCAAAAACAGCTAATGTTCTTTTGACCCGTGCATCGCTCACCCCTACAGGGGTCGGCGATGCGCCGGTTATCAGGTAGCCCGATTCAGTGGATCAGGCTTTCTTCCCAAGCTTTTGCCAACTGTCTCGCAGGGTCACGATGCGGTTGAAGACCGCAGGCTTATCTACAGTGCTGCGGATG
>JAPOQE010000110.1 GCA_026710875.1 Gammaproteobacteria bacterium
CCGATAGCATACGTGTAGCACTCATCATCATTAAAAAGAAAAGCTGGTTTTTCATTCGGAAATTCTATTAGCATCCATTCTTTTAGAGAACGACGATAAATATGCATACCATCAAGTTCTCCATTCCGGAATTTTGTCAATGTCTTGCTGTTTTTACTTTCTGTAGTCGGGAGCGTATTGTTTGTAATGCCATCGAAAATTGCGCGACTCGTAAGCTCTAAGCACTCGACATCGGGATGCTTCCAATGATGTGAATTATCGACTTCTGAGAACTCTGCTTCCTGAACAATACGGCCTACGAGATCTTCAGATACACCACACCACAGTGCTGCAGCTTGTGGGATTGAATAAATGGCATAGTGGTTTCGTAATGCCTTACAGTCGTTGGTCTTATGAGGTTTCATTATCTTTACTTTAGATTTGGACAAAATAGAATGCTAGTACACATTACTGAACATTTATAGTTATACGCTCAATAGATTCCAGCGGGCTATTCACCTAAATATGTACATTTCTGAGCAGGCGGCACACTGTCTTTGTCTGGGTGCGAATCTTGCAATCTAATAAAGAAATAACCATGCAAAAGATATAACTGCTTGGCTTGAGGATGTTTTTCGCTATTTTGAGTGCGTGCGCGTACCTAACACTCTCACCTGGACAAATGACCGCATTTGACTATGGCCTATCTCACACCTTGGTGGTATGTACTGCCATTATTGAGCTCTACAAGCAAGTCGAAATCATCGATGAAGAAAGTGCAGAGTATATACAGGGCGAATGTAATGAAGGATGGCTATCAAAACCGAGATTTGAAGCAAACTCAGTTTTTGGCTGTAATCTGCGAGGCCAGATCAAAGCCAAAAACAGCCTTGGTGAGTACACTGGGTTTCAAGATTACTGGGACTAGATTCAGGACAGCAAAATTGTCATGGACTTCACTTACTTGTCGTAATGCAGGGACGTGATAGATTTAGCTATGATATTTGTGGATGCGACACTAAATCATACAGCAGTAAAGCTAACTGTAATAAGGTAATTGATGTAGGGGCAACTGTGGGGGCAACTCGGATTGTCAAGTAACAGGAAAAATAATATATATCAATTACTTGAATGTATAATTCAGTAGTAACCATAGCCACCAATATCAAATCATACACTGTCCGGGTTCATCTCCATGGTCTTCAGATTGGCCGTTTACCGGAACATCGCGGTCACGATGCACTTACAAAACAGGTAGCACCCATCGAATCCGAAAGGATCGCGAAGGACGATGCGATAGGAGTCTTTCACTGTTCAGGACAAAGCGGATCCCATATGCCCCCGCTCACGGTGGGCACAAGGGCGGGAAATGATTGATCCGGAGCGGGAGATTCGTCCGGTCCCGGGTCAGACAGGATCAATTCTGATCACATTCCCTCTGGTTCACAGGCAAGTAATCGCCAAGAAATTTGTCTGTAAGCAGAGCGATGGCACGAAGAATCGGTTTGCTATCACCCTCATGTGTTCCCAGGGTGCTGGTAGTCCATACCGTGACGAAGCCACCGATACCGTACCCCATGTCCATTACATACCGATTCAGGCTCAGGCTGGTAGTGAAGGCATCACCTGAGTCAGAGAGATTTACGTCGGCACTGAGATACTGACTCGTTTCAATCTTGAATAAATCAGCTGCACGCAGACGCGATTCAATTTCATGTTCGATGGCTTCTCGCGTCAGCCCGATTTTGCGAGACTGACCAGCACTGAGCAACTCAGCACTCAGGTCCATCGGAGCACACAGGGTAAATAGATTTCTATGCGATAGAACCAGGGGTCCACTGGCCTGAACTTCACACACCAGGAGGATCAACCCCGCAATCAGAGTTGACCCTGAATAACGCAAACTTTTCATTGGAGAAAGCTTCACTGCGATGAAGGGTGACTGTAATCAGATACGCCGTATCGAGACTGATTGATCATGCCGCAACCGGGAGAGCGGGAGTGGCACCCCAGATCGGGTCTAATAGTTGCTTTTTTCTGCAAGCCGAGCGACGGCCAGCCGCAGTTCGTCGGCATGCGGGTTGTTGGCGTAGTGCTCAATGAGAATGGAGCGGGGACTTCTGATGTCATTGCCATAATAGTCATTGTTGAGATCTTCGCGAACCTTGAGCACGGCACCCTCCGCACTTACCCCGCCATAAATCCCCTTTGTCCTTGAGAATGCCAGGATATCGGCAGACTTTTCTTTGAAATCCACGGACTGGGCTTTTGCACCGGCACCAATGGGCCCGGTTGCGATGCTGATATCGCCTCCCAGCTTGAACGAAGAGGTAAGCAATCCGTCCACGCCTCGGTCCGTCATGATGATCAAGACCAGTTCTGCCACTTCGATCCCGGCCTGGAAACCGATGGTCCCAGAACCTATCGTGTAGAATGCGGGATAACTCCAGGCATCGTTCTCCCCCTTGGCAAGCAACACGCCGCTACCCCCGGACCCGCCGAAAAAGAATCCGCCCTTGATCAGTTGTGGGATGATCAAAATACCCCGTGCCTTATGCATGTTGTGGTGCAGCCACTCCATGTCCGGGTCCACGGAAAATGTATCCACCGATCTTGCAGCGGCATCCACAAGTGCCCGGGTGTTGATCTCGCTGGCATGAACATTCTGCAAGCTGAGTATTAAGAACAGGCCTGCAAAAACCAGGCGAATCAGGGTGTATCTTGGCATGCTTTCCTCTGGCATCAAGTGTGTGCAGGTAGTGTAGCAGAATCCTTGACCGGGTCTAAGATGAATGACACTCATCCCCTTGCACGCACGTCTTCAGGATATGGTCTATGCAGCGGTACGTGTAGCGGTAACCTGCAGGCCACTGGCTGTAACGCGGACCCGCGACATTCAGACATCTGACATCAAACCTGCAGAAAAATTCCATTGCCCGGCATGCTGCCTCCTCAATTGAAAGGCGTTGGGCATCTACGAGGATAAATGGCTGTTGGTGGCGCCTGCAATAAGTTGCCGTAAGTGCGGTGCCACCCTTCAGGGATTGTGCATAGACAATCAGTGTCCCATCACTGCTCAGAATATTTGCGAGAGTGCGCCGTGGATAATGTGTGCTGGCATGTTCTTCAAGTGGGTAGCGTGCAGGAATGTCTCCATCTTCTGCCCTGCGCCCTTTCGGGCAATAACCGCCGCACGGGAACTGGTGATCCAGTGCGGCATCCAGTGCAGCACGGTCAACGCCAGTCTGACCGCCTGATACGATTTTCTCGAGGTAATGTGTATCGCCCAAGGTCACCAAAGCTGTTGCTGGTGGCAGGGCGCTATAAAGGACCGCACACAAGCCCCATGCACATTATGGCATGGGGCTTGGTACACAAAGGGTTTGCGTTAGGCGGCTTTGCTCTGCAGGGCAGAAGACATCTTGTCCAGTTCAGCCAGCAGGGCCTGAGGCATACGGTCTCCAAACTCGGAGAAGTACTCACCAATGGCCAGCATTTCCTGTTCCCACTTAGCGGGGTCAACAGATAGCAATGCCTGCATCGTTTCGCTCGAAACATCGATACCATCAGTATCAATGTCCTCAACGTTGGGCAAGAAGCCAATCGGCGTTTCCCTTGCATCACGTTGGCCGCCGCAGCGTTCAACGATCCAGGCCAGGACACGCATGTTTTCCCCGAATCCAGGCCACAGGAATTTGCCATCCTGATCACGGCGGAACCAGTTTACGTGGAAGATTTTTGGCAATTTATCCGACTTGCCCTCAAAACTGAGCCAGTGCGCAAAATAGTCCGCAAAGTTGTATCCACAGAACGGCTTCATGGCCATCGGATCACGCCGAATCTGTCCTGCTCCTCCAATGGCTGCCGCTGTCATTTCCGAGGCACAGGAAGCACCGACCAGCACCCCATGGGCCCAGTCCTTCGCTTCATATACGAGCGGTGCCAAGTCCTTGCGGCGACCACCGAATACCACGGCAGAAATAGGAACGCCATCAGGATTGTCTGCCATGGGGGAATAGACGGGATTGTTTTTGGCAGGTACCGTAAATCGTGAGTTGGGGTGGGCCGCAGGACCAACTTCGGCATCGTACGGGTTACCCTTCCAGTCAATAGCAGGTTCCTTGCCGTCATCCTTTTCTTCCCACCACGGTTCGTTATTTTCGGTCACGCCAACGTTCGTGAAAATTGCATCACTCTTCAAGGTGTCATACGCATTTTTGTTGGACCACTCGTTCGTACCAGGCACGACCCCAAAATACCCGGATTCTGGATTGATCGCCCAAAGCCGCCCGTCGTCACGTAAATGCAGCCAGCAGATGTCATCGCCTACTGTAGTGACTTTCCAGCCTTTGTATTGTTCGGGAGGAATCAGCATCGCCAGGTTGGTTTTGCCACATGCCGAAGGGAATGCACAGGCAATATAGTGGGTTTCTCCCTGTGGGCTCTCAAGTCCTACGATCAGCATATGCTCGGCCAGCCAGCCTTCTGTACGGGCCTGCCAGCTTGCAATACGCAATGCGTGGCACTTCTTGCCAAGTAGTGCATTGCCACCATAGCCGGAACCAATGCTTTTAATGTAGAGCTCTTCAGGAAAGTGCATGATAAAGCGCTTTTCAGGATCCAGATCACCCGTAGAGTGCAGTCCCTTGACAAAGGTCCCTTCTCTTTCAATTCGTTCAAGCGCCGGGGCTCCGATACGTGCCATGATTTTCATGTTGGCTACCACGTACGGGCTGTCCGTGATTTCCACTCCATTACGGGATAGCGGTGAGTCAATCGGCCCCATGCAATAGGGAATGACGTACATGGTCCGGCCCTGCATGCAGCCTGCAAACAGGTCGTCTACTTTTTTATGCGCTTCATCCGGGTCCATCCAGTTGTTGTTTGGGCCTGCATCTTCCTTGTCCTTGCTGCAGACATAAGTCAGGTGTTCAACGCGTGCAACATCAGAGGGATCTGAGCGATGCAGATAGCAGTTAGGATTTGTTTCCTCATTCAGTCTTGTGAGCGTGCCGCTGTCGAGCATCTGGTCTACCATTCTGTCGAATTCAGCATCGCTGCCGTCACACCAGACGATATTGTCCGGCTTTGTTCGTGACGCTACTTCGTCTACCCACTTTGCTAGGGCATCATTCTTTGTTGTCATCTCAAAATTCCCTGTTAATTCAATGTATGTATGTAAATCCCGGTAATACCTGATGATTGTGACCGGGTATAATAGTCAGAATGCCCGATTATACATAGTGAATGTAAAGATATAAGCCTTAAACAAATTTTTAACCATCGTTGTCTGGATTTCTATCTCTAAAGAGACAGAATTGCATCGATATTCATGCTTTTCAGTGAGCCAGGTTCCTGTAAACCTCTCTTCCGGCGCGCTTGCTGGCATTCAAAATCGCGAATAGAACGCAGCCAACTCAACAGCAGCGATACAAGGAGTAATAGGCCTATGGACAATCTATATCGACTGGTCAACCTCATGCAGTTGCTGCGTGACCCGGAGGGTGGCTGTCCCTGGGACAATCGTCAGACTTTCAGTTCACTGATTCCCTATACCCTTGAAGAGGTCTACGAGGTAGCGGAAGCGATTGACAAGCAGGATTTTTCGCTGCTCAAAGAGGAACTGGGGGACTTGCTGCTGCAAATTGTATTCTATGCCCAGATGGCCAGGGAGCAGGACCTGTTTGACCTGGACGACGTGGCCAAAAGTATCAGTGACAAGCTGGTGCGCCGTCACCCCAAGATTTTTGAAGAGGGGGTCGATTCTGACAAGGCCACCTGGGATGACATCAAGGAGGCCGAGCGCCAGGCAAAAAACGAGCATCAGCCGAACACCCTGCTGGATGATATCCCGGGTGTGTTACCGCAATTACTGCGTGCCTGGAAAATTCAGGAGCGCACGTCCACGGTTGGGTTTGACTGGCAGGAGACTCGGCCAGTGCTGCTGAAGATCGCCGAGGAACTGGGTGAGCTCGAAGAGGCACTTGATGCAGGTGAAGCGCAGGAGAGGCTGGCAGAGGAACTGGGAGACCTGCTGTTTTCAGCAGTCAACCTGGGCCGGCATCTGAATATCAGTGCGGAAGAAGCGCTGCGTAAAAGCAATGAAAAGTTCATGCGCCGTTTTCGGCATATGGAACAGCAGATGGCACTCAAGGGGACAAGTATTGCCGCATGCTCAATGGAAGAGATGGAGGAGGCCTGGCAGGCAGCCAAACTCCCTGAGTCCTGACTGCCTGCTGAAAATTTGGGTGTTTTAAGTTTGTGGAGAGGGTCTGTCGGGATGACTGCATCAATCAAAGCGCATGGAAAAATCGACCGCCTGGATGTTTTTGGTGATTGCACCGATCGAAATGTACTGCACTCCAGTTTTGGCCACCTCGCGAATGTTGTCCAGGTTGATGTTCCCGGATGCCTCGAGTTTTTTCCGGTCCCCGTTCAGTCGTACGGCTGTTTGCAGCTCGGACATGGAGAAGTTATCAAGTAAAATGATGTCGGCTTCGGTCTCCAGCGCCTGCTCAAGCTGCTGACAGTTTTCGACCTCAATTTCAATCGTCAATTCCGGGAACTTTTTTTTGGCCAGTCCTGCTGCCTTGCGTATCGAGCCAGCCGCTGCAATGTGGTTTTCCTTGATCAGAACGGCATCGTACAGCCCCATGCGGTGGTTCATGCCACTTCCACATTTAACAGCATATTTCTGCGCGTAGCGCATGCCTGGCAGTGTTTTTCGCGTATCCAGAATTTGTGCGGATGTCCCCGAAATTCGGTCAACGAATTTTCGGGTGCAGGTAGCCGTAGCTGACAGGGTCTGCAGAAAATTCAATGCCGTGCGTTCTGCGCTGAGCATGGCTTGCGCTGAGCCTTCCATCGCACATACCGTCGAATCTTTTTCAATCAGACTGCCATCCTGGCTTTGCCAGGTAATGTGGATGTCTGCATCCAGTTGTCGCAGCGTCTCGTTGAACCAGTACTGACCACACAAGACTGCATCTTCTCGGCAAATCACTGTGGCACGGGCCATTTTCCCGGTATTGAATATCGATGCCGTGACATCACCCTGACCGATGTCCTCTTGCAAGGCCGTCTGCACGGCAAGCTGGATACCGTCTAATGCTTCTTTGTCATGAACCACAGGACTCACCCCCTGCTATGCGTGCATTATTGAATTTCAACGGTGCTCTGCAAAGCGTGAGCTCCACATGAATGGTCGTAAATATCTGCACCTATCATGTACAGAATTGTCAGCGCAACCTGTCCACTCCGATCAGACAGGTCTGCTTGCAATGCTACTCTGAAACCGAGAGTATATCTAATGGACATGGACTTCCCTCACAAGCAGTTTCAAATCAGGGTGTTGTCTTGCAGGGATGCATTGAAAGCCTTAAAGCATGACGTGCTAGAGGGCATAATCTCGGCGCCACGCAGCCTGCCGCCGAAATATTTCTATGATGAAACGGGCTCGAGGCTGTTCGATGCGATCTGCAAGACCCGGCACTATTACCTGACTCGCACCGAGTCTGCATTGTTGGAGAAACACTCAGATGACATCATGGCAGCCGTGCAGCCGCGGGCGTGTGTTGAGCTTGGTGCGGGCAGTTCGCTGAAAACGGAATTCCTGCTTTCCAGGCTGGTGGCAGGTTCGCAGCAGGCGACCTATGTACCCATCGATGTATGCGAGGAAGTGCTGATCGAATCTGCCGGGCGCTTGCTGCATCGTTATCCGCAGTTGCACATTGAGGCTTTGGCAGGTGAATACCTGGCCGCCATACGCGAGCTGCCCAATCTCGAAGGACCCGTCCTGTTCGTTTTTATCGGCAGCTCGATCGGAAATTTTTCGGCATCTGAGTCTATGGAGCTTCTATCCAGGGTAGCCGGCATCATGGCCCCCGGGGATGCCATTTTACTGGGCGTGGACCGGGTAAAGAATAAAGAGGTTCTTGAACAGGCCTATGATGATGATGAAGGGATTACCGCACAGTTCAATCTGAATGTGCTGAACGTGCTGAACACCCGCCTTCAAGGAAATTTCAGGCTTGAGAATTTCTCGCACCGCGCGGTCTATCATGAAACGAAGGAACAAATCGAGATGTACCTGGTTGCCAAGCAGGACCAGCGGGTCGCACTGGAGGGTCTTGGCGAGAGCCTCCAGATTCAGGCAGGCGAGGCAATCCTTACGGAAATCAGTCGAAAATACACCCGTACCTCCATACAGCGCCTGCTTGCAGGAAGCGGCCTCGCCGAACACAGCCACTTTGTAGCGGACGATGAATATTTCTCACTGGTGCTTGCGCAGGCACAGGAATAGTTTGGGCAGTGTGCTGCCCCTCAGCTCATCAGCAGTTCCAGCAGCGCTTTTTGCGCGTGGAGCCGATTTTCAGCCTCATCCCACACTACGCTTTGCGGCCCGTTCAGGACCCCTTCCGTGACTTCCTCATCCCGGTGAGCCGGCAGGCAGTGCATGAACAGCGCATCTTTGCTTGCAAGTTTCATCAGTGACTCGTTCACCTGGTACGCTTTGAAGACACCCAGTCTTTCATCGGCCTCCTGTTCCTGCCCCATGCTTGCCCAGACATCGGTGACGACCAAATCGGCTTGCTCAACCGCGGCTGCAGCATCGCGAACCAGGCGGATGCGTTCACCTGCAGGCTTCAGTACGGCCGTTTTGGGGGAATACTGTTCAGGACAGGCAATATTCAGGCGGAAGTCGAACTGGCGGGCTGCATTGATGTACGAATGGCACATGTTGTTGCCATCGCCCACCCAGGCCACCGTGGCCCCGCGGATGCTGCCCCTGTGCTCCAGCCAGGTCTGCATATCGGCCAGCAGTTGACACGGATGATACAGATCGGTGAGGCCATTGATGACAGGCACCGAGGAATGCTCGGCAAACTTCGTGACGTTGTCATGTTCATAGGTGCGGATCATGACGGCATCCACCATTCTGGATAAAACCCGCGCGCTGTCTTCAATGGGTTCACCCCTTCCGAATTGGGTGTCGCGGGGTGATAAAAATAGTGCCTGGCCCCCCAGTTGGATCATGCCCGCTTCAAAGGACACACGGGTGCGTGTCGAGGACTTGTCAAAAATCATAGCCAGGGTCTTGTGCGAAAGCGGGGCATGAGTCTGTCCGGCTTTCAGCCGTTTTTTGAGCTCAATGGCCCGCACCAGCAGATTCTCCAATGCCTCTGAAGGCAGGTCCAGCAGGCTGAGGAAATGGCGTGCGCTCATGGCAAGGCACCGCTCACTGGCTTGTCTGTTTCAGCAAAACGCCCGATGCAGTCAGCCAGGACACTGATGGCCCAATCGGCATGCTCTTGTTCCATGATCAGGGGTGGCAGCAACCTCACGACACAACCGGCCGTCACGTTGACCAGTAACTTTTGCTCCAGGCACAGGTCCACCAGCGTACTGCAGGGCTGTGCCATTTCTATCCCGAGGATCAGGCCTTTGCCACGAACTTCCTTGACACAGGACTGGCCGGAGAGTTTTTCCCGAAGTGCGCTGAGCATAGAGTCCCCGAGTTCGCGCGCCCTGGTGCACAAGCCCTGGTTCTCGATCGTGTCCAGTGTAGCCAGTGCGGCCCGGCAGGCCAGCGGGTTTCCGCCGAACGTGGAGCCGTGGGACCCGGGTGAGAATAGTTCGGCAACTGGCTGTCTTGCCAGACACACGCCGATCGGCACCCCATTACCCAGGCCCTTGGCCGTGACCACAATGTCTGGACTCACTCCTTCGTGCTGGTAGCAAAACCACTCTCCAGTGCGCCCATTGCCTGTCTGTACCTCATCGAGGATCAGCAATGCACCGTGATGGTCACACAGTTCACGAAGTCCAGCCAGATAGCCGGGTGCTGGTATGTTGATCCCACCTTCACACTGAATCGGTTCAACCAAAACAGCGCCGCCCCTCGGGCTTGCCTCGAGTACGGCTTGTACAGCCTCAAGGTTGTCATAGGGCACATGCACAAACCCGGGTACCAACGGATCGAATCCTGTCTGGAATGCCGGGTTTCCTGTTGCTGACAGCGCTGCAAGGGTGCGGCCATGGAAGCTGTTTTCGGTCACAATGACGGGTGCATTCGGCGCTTTATTGTCATGTGCATGCAAGCGAGCGAGCTTGATCGCCGCTTCATTGGCCTCGGCACCTGAGTTGCAGAAGAATGCGGCATCCATCCCCGACAGCTGGCAAAGTCGTGCAGCCAGTTTTTCCTGCAACGGGATCGTATAGAGGTTGGAGGTATGAACAAGGTGTGCACTTTGTTCGGCAATGGCAGCGGATACGGCCGGGTGCGCATGTCCCAGGCCACACACCGCAAATCCTGACAATGCATCAAGATAGCGGTCTTCATCCTCCGTACCCGGATACAGCCACACACCTTCACCGCGCCAAAAGGCGATCGGCTTGCGGGCATAGGTGGGCATCAAATGTTTACTGTCCATCACGATCTGTCACATTGTCATTCATATAAATTAAAAACGGCAGCCACGAGGGCCGCCGGGGATGCTTGCTTGTACTTTTGCCTGAGCGGTCAGCAAAAGCTGGGTTTGGACCGCAGGTCAGGCGTTACCTGGGGTCCTCCATATATCAGATAAAGAACCCATGACCGAAAGCGACCATGCATGCCAGCATGGGGATTGAAAGGAGGGTATTGGTCCGCGAAGCCATGAAAGCCACCTGTTTCGCCTTTGCCTTTTCGTCATCACTCGCCTGCACCATGCCCAGCACTTTTTTCTGGTTGGGCCAGATCAACACCCAGACGTTGAAGATCATGATCGTGCCGAGCCACGCACCGACACCAATGGCGGAGACCCCTTCGGTTGCAAAAAAGTGCGTGGTAAATCCGCCGACATACTCAAGTGCCCAGGCTCCCGTGAGCCAGGTAACAACCGCTCCCCAGCGAAACCAAAGGAGTGCGCGCGGTGCCACATACTTGCCTATCGCCGCCGGCCCGGGACCGGACTGGTCCGAGGCAGCCTCGCCCATGGCAGGGACCTGTACGAAATTGAAGTAGTACAGCAAACCGATCCAGACGATGCCTGCCAGTACGTGTAGCCAAACAGCCAGTGACCATATGACCAGTTCAACTGCTGGAGCAAAGCCAAGGCCAATCAAAATTGCAACAATTACGCCGGCAATGATCGTACCTGGAATTGAGTTTAAGGGGTTCATGCAATACTCCTTGTTTAAAAGCGTTCAGCTGACTGTTCGAGACAGTGGTTTTGACTTATCGTACAAGGGTAATTATAACGAATCTGCCTGCCAAACTTAACCATTTATTGGAGTGTCATGAACCCGATTGAACTCAGCATCTTTGCCCGCAGGATCGATGCCGTGTGTGAAGAGATGGGCGCCCAGTTGCGCTTTGCTGCCTTTTCACCGAATATCCGCGACCGTCTGGATTTCTCCTGTGCCGTGTTCGATGCCGGTGGCGGACTGTGCGCCCAGGCGGCACACATTCCGGTGCATCTGGGCAGCATGGCCTATGCCATGCAGCAGATTGTCACGCAAAGGACGTGGGCACCCGGGGACTTCATTGCCCTGAATGACCCCTATCTTGGGGGCACCCATTTGCCCGATGTGACGGTGGTCTGCCCCGTGTTCGTACAGGGCGAACTGATGGGCTTTGTGGCAAATCGGGCACATCATGCGGATATCGGTGCGGATACGCCGGGCTCGATGCCGGTCTCGACAGACCTGTCGCAGGAGGGGGTGATCATTGCACCAACCTGCATTGGCCGTCATGGAGAAATCGATCAACAGGTCATCGTCGAGCTGTTCCGCGATGCGAGGAATCTGCGGGATACGCTGGGAGACATGGCAGCTCAGTGCAGTGCGAACCAGCGGGGCATCCAGCGCCTGGAGGAACTGATTGAAAGGACGGGCAGGGAGCAGTTTTCGGGGGCCTTGCAGCAGCTCAATGACTATGGACAGCAGATTGCCTGCTCCATGATTGCAAAGATTCCTAACGGCACCTACACCTTCACGGATTACATGGACGATGATGGACAGGGCGTTACCGACCTGGCAATTTCGGTTTCGCTTTGCGTGGGCGATGATGCCATCGAAGCGGACTTCACTGGCACGGCCGCGCAGGCCAGTGGCAATATCAACTGTCCCCTGTCGGTGACGGCCGCGGCCGTGTTTTACGTTTTCCGCTGCCTGATGCCAAACGAGACACCGGCCTGTGCCGGAAGTTTTTCCCCGATCAGGCTCAAGGTGCCCGCGGCTTCCTTATTAAATGCGAAGCGTCCGGCTGCGGTGGCAGCAGGCAACGTGGAAACCAGTTCGCGCATTGTGGATGTGGTCCTGGGGGCCCTGAGCCAGGCGCTGCCCGATGCCATTCCGGCATGCAGTCAAGGTACGATGAACAATCTTGCCCTTGGCAGTTCAAAGGGGACACGCTGGGGGTACTATGAAACCATTGCCGGTGGCATGGGAGGCTCGAAAAATTTCTCTGGCCTGTCGGCCGTGCAGACACACATGACCAACACACAAAATACACCCGTCGAGGTGCTGGAGATTAATTATCCATTGCGCGTCTGGCGCTATGCCATCCGTTACGGCTCGGGTGGTCCGGGCGAGCATCGTGGCGGGGACGGCATGGTCCGGGAATTCGAATTTCTGGAACCCTCGACATTTACCATCCTGTCGGAACGGCGCACCCGCAGTCCCTGGGGGCTGAACGGTGGTCACGAAGGCCAGCGCGGTGCAAATTTCTTCAATGGCGAACGCATGCCCGGGAAGGTCTGTCGACAGACGCGTGCCGGGGATTGTTTGCGCGTGGAATCCCCGGGAGGCGGTGGCTGGGGGCATCCTGGCTGAATTCTGATGTGTGGAATCTGTGGCGAACTGCGACTGGATGACAGCGCACCCGATCCGGGTACGATCAATGGCATGCTGCGGGCACTGAAGCGCCGGGGACCCGATCATGAAGGCAGTTACTATGACAAGGCGGTCGGACTGGGCCACCGGCGCCTGTCCGTCATTGATCTCTCGCCACGGGCCAACCAGCCGATGTTCGATGCACGAACACAGCTGGCTATCGTATTCAACGGTGCCATCTACAACTACCCGCAACTGCGTGAAGAGCTGATCGCACTGGGGCATACATTCCGTTCAACGGGTGATACGGAAGTGATCCTCAAGGCGTATGCGCAGTGGGGGCCTGCCAGCGTAGAAAAGCTTACCGGGATGTTTGCCTTTGCAATCTGGGATGTGCAGGCGCACGAATTGTTCCTGGCCCGCGACCGTCTCGGAATCAAGCCTCTTTACTATGCGCAGGGCAATGGCTTTTTCCGTTTTGCTTCGAATTCGCAGGCGCTTCTCAGCACGGCTGGCGTGGATACCCGGGTCGATGCAGTGGGTCTGCACCATCATCTGAGCCTGCACGGTGTAGTCTCGGCACCCAGGACAATCCTGCGCGGACTGAAAAAATTACCCCCCGGACATACCCTGAAGGTTGCAACGAAGGGTGTTCTGGAAATGCGGGCTTACTGGCAGTTGCATGCCGGAAACTCCGGAGCATCGAAGAGTGAGCATGAATGGCAGCATGATATTCAGGCAGCACTGAGCAACGCCGTGGAGAAGCGACTGCATGTTGCCGATGTGCCGGTAGGGGTGCTGCTGTCAGGGGGCCTTGATTCCAGTTTGCTGGTCGGTCTGTTGGCTCAGGCTGGAGTGTCGGACATCCAGACCTACTCGGTGGGCTTTGAGGACCAGCCCGAGGAGCCCGGCAATGAGTTCGAGTATTCGGATTCGGTCGCCAGACACTTTTCCACCCGTCATCACAAGTTCTACATAGACAATCATGAGGTACTCGAGCGTCTGCCAGAAGCCGTGGAGCAAATGGCAGAGCCGATGGTGGGTCAGGATGCGATTGCGTTTTACCTGCTGGCAGAACAGGTTAGCCAACACATATCCGTGGTCCAGTCCGGCCAAGGCGCCGATGAGGTCTTCGGTGGATACTTCTGGTATCCCAGAATGCAAGCGGAAGCATCGTTTAGCACCGAGAGTTTTGCCAGGCACTATTTTGATCGCAGCCATGCGGAAATGCAGGACACGCTGCACGAGGATCTGGTCAGTGAGGACTTCACCTCGCAAACGGTTCAGCACCTGCTCGAGCGTGCGGGCACGCAAGAGTTTGTCCGTGCCGTGCTGCACATGGATGTCACCACACTCGTGGTCGATGACCCTGTGAAGCGTGTCGACAACATGACCATGGCTCATGGGCTGGAGGCCCGGGTGCCCTTCCTGGACCACGAGCTGGTGGAGCTGGCCATGCAGATGCCGGTTCGATACAAGCTGGCACAGGGAGGGAAGTATATTCTCAAGCAAATCGCCCGGGACCTGTTGCCGGCGAAGGTCATTGATCGCGAAAAGGGTTATTTTCCCGTACCTGCGCTGAAATATATCCGTGGGGAATTCGTCGAATTCATGCGCACCGTGCTGCATTCACAGGCGTGCATACAACGCCAGTTGTACCGGCGTGACTATGTCGACACCCTGCTCGCACAGCCCGAGCAGTACATGACTCCACTTCGGGGCAGCAAACTGTGGCACCTGGCCCTGCTCGAGCTCTGGATGCAGCGCAATGTGGATAGGACCCTTGTCAGTTGATTGCCTCACGCTACAATAGATGTTCACGAATTAAATGTTTTAGGGGAGTAGGGCCATGGATGTACTAGAGCGAATCAAAGAACAGGTAGAGTCCAATGCGGTCATTCTGTATATGAAAGGCACTCCGCAGATGCCTCAATGCGGTTTTTCAAGCCGTACCGCCGAGGCGCTCAAGTCCTGCGGTCACGAGTTCGCCTACGTGAATGTCCTGCTGGATCCGGAGATCTTTGAAAACCTGCCCCGCTACGCGGACTGGCCGACGTTCCCGCAACTCTATATACAAGGTGAACTGGTCGGGGGATGCGACATTGCCCTGGACCTGCATGAGCGCGGCGAGTTACAGAAAATGATATCGGCTGCTTCCGGCGGAACCTAGACGCGGTTCCTCTCCGGGGGGCGTACATTCAGTCCTGATTTTCCCACCGGTTCATCACATCACAGAATATCGCGGCGGTCTTTTCAGCATCATAGATGGCTGAATGTGCACTGGCGCTGTC